>NZ_MPRJ01000050.1 GCF_002020805.1 Solemya velesiana gill symbiont
TCGTGGACACATGACAGGTGCCCACTTACGTTAAAAGAGGTGGACATCTACCGCGTTGGTCGTTCCTTGTACAGGCTGTAACGCCCGGACGCTTACCGTTCGGGTTTTTATTTACATCGTGAATTCAAACACTGCTGTTTAAGCGATATGCCACGCTATCGCACCGTAAATGCATAGCCATAAAAAAACGCCACACCCGTTTCCAGGTGCGGCGTTCTGACTTTCAGCGTCTGACGTACAGCTTAGATGTACATGCAGATGTCGCTTTCGCCGGCGAACTCGAAGAAACGGGCGGCACCCGCATATTCGACGCCGTCGATGAAGTCGGCAGTGTCCAGATCGAACAGGTCTACGGTCATCTGGCAGGCAATGAGGCGAACCTCGGCTTCCTGGCAGAGCTCACGCAGCTCGTCGATGCTGGCGACACCTTTGTCGGCCATCTTCTTTTTCATCATCATGGTCATCATGGACTGCATGCCAGGCAGTGCGGTACCCAGAACCGGGAACCACTTGTCCATACCCAGGGGCATCGGCATGCCGGGGTTACCCAGAGGGGTAACCTCCAGAGACAGCTTCTTGCGCAGGAGCTGAAGCCCATAGAAAGTGAAGAAGATCTCAACTTCGTAACCCAATGCTGCGGCGGTGGAGCCCAGAATGAACGGGGGATAAGCCCAGTCCAGGGAACCTTTAGTCGCAATAATGGCTAATTTTTTTTCGTCCATGTGAATCTCCTCCTAAATTGTGGGTGGATTCCAAATCAGGATGTTAAACCTTCTTGATCAGGAAGTGGAACTTGCCGCCCTCTTCTTTGGACTCCATCAGCTCATTGCCGGTCTGCTTGGCGAAGGCTTCAAAATCTTTTACGGAGCCCGGATCGGTAGCGATGATGTGCAGGACTTTACCAGCTTCCATACCGTTCAGGGTTTTCTTAGCGCGCAGGATGGGCAGGGGGCAGTTCAGTCCGCTTGCATCCAGTTCTTGATCAAAATCAGCCATTGGCAACCTCCAGGATCAATTGTTCTGTGTTGTGTACTCAAAATCAGCCGATACTTATATTCGAATTGGCAGAGAAAGGCAAGGGACTATCCATTGAGGGATATATTGAGGTATAGACCCTGGTCTACAGATTTCGTTTGCACCGGTTTAAGCGTAGGCAACGATCTCCTGACCGTTTCTCGCCCAGTCGATAATCCCGCCGCGCAGGTTCAGCACGTTGTTAAAACCCTGTTGCATCTAGTACATACAGGCCTGATAGGAGCCTGCGCCGCTGCGGCAGTAGAGGACAATCTCCTTGTCCTTGGGAAATTCGTTCATTTTGATGGGAATCAGGTGCATGGGCAGGTGCTCTGAATCCGGCAGCATGCCGTGCATCACCTCAGCTTCGGAACGAATATCCAGCAATACCGGCTTATCCTCGCCGGTGAGCCGGTTGCCCAGCTCAGAAGAATCAATTTCATTTACCACTGTTTAACCACCTTGGGTATCAAATAACCGAGCTTTTTAGTATATTAATAATTTGCTTATATATTCAAGCGGGACTCGTTGATTGTTGCCCAATGAGACGCGTGCTAGAGTTCCGCAGATTTTGCAACTGATTCATGCTCCTCCGGACAGCAACATCCGGCGGTTAACTGACAAATAGGCTTACGATGGATTTCCTTCCGATATTTTTCGACATCAAAGAGAAGACCAGCCTGATTATTGGCGGTGGTGAAGTGGCTGCCAGAAAGGCCGCCCTGTTACACAAGGCCGGCGGAAGAATCAGGGTGATCTCTCCGCACCTTTGCGCCACCCTTGACTCCATGCTGGAGAAAGGGTCTGTCGAACATATTCAGCGGAGCTACGAGGATGGGGATCTCGACGACAGTATCCTGGTCATCGCCGCCACCGACGACTCCGAGGTGAACCGCCGGGTTTCAGAGCAGGCAAAAGAGAAAAACATCCCGGTCAACGTGGTCGACCAGCCTGAACTGTGCAGCTTCATCGTACCGTCGATCATCGATCGTTCTCCTGTGGTTGCCGCCGTCTCCACCGGCGGTGCCTCTCCGGTACTGGCACGCCTGATCCGCTCACGACTTGAGTCGTTGATTCCTGCCGGTTACGGCCGCCTGGCAGAGTTGGCCCAGCGCTTCCGCGACAAGGTCAAGGCCCGCTTCGACAACCCCAACGACCGTCGCATGTTCTGGGAGAAAGTACTGCGTGGCGGTGTGGCCGAACGGGTCTTCTCCGGACACATGGAGGAGGCGGACATCGCCATGGAGCGCGCCCTGGCAGAGAGCAGCCCCTCCTCCCCCATGGGTGAGGTCTACCTGGTGGGCGGCGGCCCCGGCGATCCCGACCTGGTCAGTTTCCGCGCCCTGCGCCTGATGCAGCAGGCCGACGTGGTGGTCTACGACCGCCTGGTCGCCAAACCCATTCTGGACATGACCCGCAACGATGCTGAACGTATTTACGTGGGCAAGGAGCGGGACAAGCACGCCATGCGCCAGGAGGAGATCAACCAATTGCTGGCAGACCTCGCCAAGCAGGGCAAACGGGTGGTGCGCCTGAAAGGCGGCGATCCCTTCATTTTCGGACGCGGCGGCGAAGAGATCGATACCCTCTCCTCACAGGGGGTTCCCTTCCAGGTGGTACCAGCGGTTACCGCAGCTTCAGGCTGTGCCGCCTACGCCGGCATACCCCTCACCCATCGTGACTATGCCCAATCTGTGACCTTTGTTACCGGTCACCTGAAGGACAACACCACCAACCTGAACTGGGAGCAACTGGCCCAGCCCAATCAGACCGTGGTCTTCTACATGGGCCTTTTGGGCCTGCCGGTGATCACCAGGGAGCTGATCGCCAACGGTGTCTCCCCCGACATGCCCATCGCCCTGGTGCAGCAGGGGACTACCGAGAAGCAGGAGGTCTTCACCGGTACTCTTGCCACTATCCAGGAGGTGGTCGAGCGGGAGAAACCCCAGCCACCGACCCTGATCATCGTGGGCGAAGTGGTGGAGCTGCAGGAGAAGCTGAGCTGGTACAAGGCGCCTGCAGAACCAAAACTGGGGGCTACCACCGAAGTTGTAGGCTCCTATGAGTAATGTCACGGCTTGTTCTGTTGACAACGGCCCTGCCGTTACCAGAGGACATCTGCCGGTTTACTGATAAAGAAATATCGAGCGAAGTGTTATGAACAGTGCCGTATCCAGCCTGCCCCGCCTGCCCAAATTCCCAAAGCCGTTGGCGCTTCCCCTGGGCCTGATTCCCACCGCTGCCAACAGCGCCATTCTGGCCAATATACTGAACCGGCTGTTCGCACCGGAGTTGGCCGACGGGGAACTGGACTTTCTGGAAGAACGGGTCATGCTGATCGAAGCCAGGGATGCCCGTCTGAGCTACAAGCTGACCCTGAAAAACGGCAGGATCAGTGCAGCAGACAGCAAGCAGACCCACGATCTGAGCATCGACGGCACTGTTTACGATTTCCTGCTGCTGGCCACCCGCCGGGAAGATGCAGACACCCTCTTCTTCAACCGCAGGTTGCGCCTCGGTGGCGATACCGAACTTGGGCTCTACGTAAAGAATTTTCTCGACGCCCTGGAGCTGGACGACAGACTCGGTCCCTTGCTGAAACTGCTCAACGGGGCCACCACGGTAATCGGCAAGCTGCCTTAATTTGCCCCTAAGGAACAGCGTAGGAGCGAACTTGTTCGTTCCTACGAGAACACCGATTCTTCAATCGGCTAAACCAGGGATTGGGCAGCAGCCTGGGCTTTTTGCTCCATTCCCGCCTCGCCGTGCCAATAACCGTCACATGAGCCTACGGGCATCAACTGCTCCAGCTTCCGGGTCCCTTCGCTGAGCGCCATCTCACCTCTAAGACAGCGATCAAAAATCTCGGTCACCTTATCGGTCTGGTTGTACTGGGGACTGATGCGCACGATGTCCACCTCCAACTCCCGCATCCGATCCAATTCCGGCAGCAGGTAATAGGTGTGCGCAGACTGGGTCTGAATACCGTTTATCGCGAGAAACCGGGTATCGTCCTGCGCAGAGAGGGTCAGGCCGTCCGGGTTGTCCAGGCAACGGTACTGGCAGTCGTCCTTGGGCAGGTTGTGGGCCCTGGCAGTAAAGCAGCGTGCCGAGTATGCCAGGGGCAGACGACCGTAGGCGAAGACCTCTGTCTCCACCCCATCGGGACGGCCCTTCTGCATCTCGGCCAGTGTCTCATGACTCAGTTCCACCGGCAGGACCCAGCGCTTCAGCCCCTGGTCAGCCGGTCCGGTCGTTATAGACATTGACGCTGTGTCCCACAACAAAGGGCCTGCCCTGCATCAGGTGCACGGCCCCCATGTCGTTGGCTTCGACCAGGTATGTATCGTTGGAACAGATGCGGCGCAGGCGCTTGAGTTCCGACTCCGCTTCCAACAGTGCAAGGCTGGACAGCACCACCTCCTTGCCAGCCGCTGCCAGTTTATCTGCCAGTTCGAACCAGTCATCGAGCTTCAACAGGTTACGCTTGGAGCAGACGCTCTCCCCCAGGTAGACGATATCCACTGGCGAATCGGCGACCCGTTCATAAAAGGCAAGGACATCCTCCTTCGACCAGTAGTAGAGGATGGGGCCCAGTGATAGCTTGGGTTGAACACTCATGATTGAAACGACCTGTTACTGCCAGGGGCGGGAATAAGCGCCCAGTGTGGTTTGGGTTCCCTCGGAGACCTTGCCAAGCTCTGCAAGCCAGTCGGCTTGGGGCTTGTAGTGTTGAGGGTCACGCTTGCAGGCATCGATGGCAGCCCGCCAGATACGGGCAACCTGGGCCACGTAGACCGGGCTGCGTTGCCGCCCCTCGATCTTTATTGCCGACACCCCGGCATCCAGCAACTGGGGAAGTATCTCCAGGGTATTGAGACTGGTGGGCTCCTCGATGGCATGATAGGTGTTGCCACCAACGCAAAAGCTACCCTTGCAGAAAGTCGGGTAACCCGCCGTCTCACCCTTGCCTGTACGTTCGATTAGCACGCCGCCGAGTCGGGTCTCGAGGCCTTGAGGGGTCTCCTTCCACTCCACGTGACTGGCCGGTGAGCAGGCGCCGTAGGTGTTGGGCGAACGACCCGTTGCGTAAGAGGAGAGAATGCAGCGCCCTTCCACCATCACACAGAGACTGCCGAAACCGAACACCTCGACCTCCACCGGGCTGCTCTCCACCACGTGCTTTACCTGGCCCAGGGAGGGTACCCGGGGCAGTACCGCCCGCTTGATCCCGAAATGATCCATATAGAACTGCAGTGCTTCGTAGTTGGTGGCGGAACTCTGCACCGAGAGATGCAGGTTCAAACCAGGGTGTTTCTCCGCCGCATAGTCGAGCACACCGATATCGGCGGCGATCAGCGCATCCACACCTAGATCGGCCGCCTGGTCCACCGCCTGTTGCCAGCGTGACCAATTGCCCGGCTGGGGATAGGTATTGAGGGCCAGAAACAGCTTCACGCCCCGCTGCCGTGCGTACTTGATCCCCTCGGCCATCTTGGCCGGACCGAAGTTCAAGCCGGCGAAATGGCGCGCATTGGTGTCATCGCGAAAACCGAAGTAGACCGCGTCGGCGCCATTGTCGACTGCCGCTTTAAGTGAAGGCAGATTGCCTGCCGGACATACAAGTTCCATACAACTCTCAACTCAAATCGTTTCTACTGCCGAGCACAAAACTCTCGGATTATGCCGCTCGTTCAAGCCGTCCCCTGGGCCGGTAAAACCAATCCGGAACCTCCCGCTTCCCCTGCATTCTTATCAACCAGGGCACTACCCTGCCTGGTGCCCCTGCGCTTCAACTCGTCTTCAAC
This sequence comes from Solemya velesiana gill symbiont, assembly GCF_002020805.1. Taxonomy (GTDB): domain Bacteria; phylum Pseudomonadota; class Gammaproteobacteria; order Chromatiales; family Chromatiaceae; genus Sedimenticola_A. The sequence continues at coordinate 5,823 of NZ_MPRJ01000050.1, forward strand.
GGCATTCAGCACCGCCCACTTCTTACCACACCACCGGGGTGTCAAAAGGATGTCCGGTGAAGCCATGGCAGTTGCCCTGTGAATCACAACATCCGGTGGTGTTCTCTCCAGCATGTCCGCCGCGATTGTGATGTACTCATCCTGGGTCAGCGGGCTGTACTCCTCCCGACGCCACTGGTTTGCCAGCAGGGTGCCTTTCACAACATGCAGCGGGTGAAGTTTTATGCCTTCCACCCCAAGTTCCAGCACGCGCTCAAGGCTCTGCAGGGAACGCTCCCTCCCTTCGCCTGGCAAACCGATTATCAGATGTGCACACACCGACAGACCCCGCAGTCGGGCTGCCCGCACCGCTCTTTTATATTCTCCGAATCCGTGCCCCCGGTTCACCCGTTCAAGGGTGTCGTCGAAGGCAGCAAGCGAGTCTTCGACCTCGTGAAAGATTTTGGGACATCCAAGCCCCCAAAATCGACTCGGCCTTCAACAACCTATTAGTGCCCCGGACGTCCTGGTCACCGACCGCTACGCGATAACATCGCAAGCTCGTTACCGCTCCACAGTCGCCTCCCAATGACTACACGCACGGCGTCCCGCCTCGATCTGCTCGGCCACCTCCAGTGGCTTTCGGCGCTGGGATTGAAAGAGGCGTTGTTGCAGAAGGTACAGCCGCCTCTCCCCTTGCTGCCGTCACGATTGGGGCATGTGAAGCCTGCATTGATGGCAAGTTTATGCACCCGTTCGCCATAACGCGACAGGAGAGCCTGGCCAAATGTATTAATGTAATCGGATAAAGCCACGTATTTACTCGGGAACGCTGTTATGCAGCCAAAACCTTTTTTCACAAGGGTTGTGAATAATAACCGATGCACCCTCCCATATTCACCTCAAATACGTAAATGACAGACATCAAGGCATTTATCTGGACAGACTCTAAAAATCCTCCACAAGCACAATGGCGATGCCACGTTGAAAACGGTATGCTTCGCCCTCTTTTTCAGAACTTTATTTGCTGTCGAAATGATCCACTACTGGGCCAAGAACCTGCATATCGCCACTGTCGCCTTCAACATCGGCTTCTTCCTGCTGCGATACTACTGGATGATCAACAATTCCAGGCTGGCCAAGAAACGCTGGGTACGCAACATCTCGGTATTCAACGACACCCTGCTGCTTATCGCCGGCATCACCCTGGCCATACTGATCAGCCAATACCCTTTCCAGGCCCACTGGCTCACCGCAAAGCTTGCCGGGCTCCTGGTCTATATCTTCCTGGGCAGCATCGCCCTCACCTACGGTCGCTATAAGAGCCTACGGATCGTCACTGGTCTTCTGGCCCTGGTGAGTGTCGCCTACATCGTTATGGTGGCCCGCTACAGAACGGCAGATATTCCCTCAGCCTCGGGCCTTTTTTAACCCCATGAGGGAGCCGCGGCGAACAGCGCCCAATTTTAGCTCAGAGTACAAATCAACCGCTGCTATCGGGCCGAGGCGGCCCTCCCACGACTTTATGAGTAAAAAGATCTCATAAACCCCTCCGTGGGAGCCGCGACCCGCGGCGAAAGTGAACTAATGACCTAGCGCATCTGCAGAAATTCCGGTTTTCGCTAAACTACTAATTAGGAAGAAAACAACAGCCGATTTCTTTGACGGGGTACCCGTATGGACAAAACGCTGCAGCGTCTTCTCGATGCCGAGGTCAACGCCGAGCGCATTGCAAAGGATGCGGAGGCAGAGCAGGAACGCATCATCCAGGGTGCACTGCTGGAAGCCCGTGCCGAAGACGCACGCTTCGAGAGCCGCATCCCGGAGATTCACGCCTCGTTTGTCGACAAGGCGGAGGAGCGGGCTGACCAGATCATCAGCGAGATGAAACGGCGCTACGACGAACGGCATACCCAACTGCGAAATCTTGCAGAGAAGCATGAACAGGAGGCACTGGACGCCGCCTTCGAACTGTTGATGGACCCCACCCAAGGCACCTGAGGCGACACAGCAAAGATGACCGCCCCTGTATCCCATACCTACCTCAACACCCGGGCAGCCATCCTTGCTGACCGGTTGCTGAACGAACAGGACCTGAGTGATCTCGCCGACCAATCACTGGAGCACCTGGGCCGGGACTTCGGGGTCACCGATCTTCTTGAAGAGAAAAAGAGCAATGCCGCCATCAACCGTGCCGTCGAGCGTGCCCTGATCAGCACCCTGATGCATGAACTCTCCGTCCTGTTGCGACCGCTGAAGGGTGCCGCCAGGGATGTGCTGGTGCACTGGATACGCAAGTTCGAACTCTACAACCTGAAGGCGCTGATAAGGGGCAAACTCAACCAGCTGACCTACGAAGAACTGCGCGAGAATCTCTACGATCTTCCTGCCCTGATCAGCCTCCCCCACCAGGAGCTGCTGCGTGCAGAGAATACAGCCGAGCTGCTGCGTCAACTCGAAAAGAGTCACTATGCGGACATCGCCCGCCAGGCACGACGAGTTTACCAAGAGAAGAATGAGCCCTTCTCACTGGATGCCACCATCGATCAACGCTACTACGCCGGCCTGCTCAAACGCGCCCGTGCTACCGGACCGGAAGATCTGAAACCCCTGATGAAACTGGTCGGCACGCTGGTGGATCAGCAGAACCTGCTGTGGCTCCTGCGCTACCGTTTCGGCTACGGCCTCTCCCCCTCCGGCACCTATTACCTGCTGGTGCCGTTCGGTCATCAACTGAGTCGGGAGTTGCTCAAGAAGCTGGTGAACATGAACAGCTTCCAGGATGTAATCGAGGCCCTGCCCGCATCCCTGAGAGAACGCATCGGTGAAACCGATCACATCATGGACGTGGAAGAGGCGATGTCCGACGAGACCTGCCAGAAGTCCCGGTATCTGCTCAGGCACAGCGATTCCGGACTGACCCGTGCGCTCGCCTTCCTGGTACTGCGGGAAATCGATCTGAAACGGATCTATGCCATCATCCAGGGCAAGGTGCTCAAGCTGAACGACAACCTGATCAAGCAGGGCGTAGGACTGCACACCCTGGCCGAGGGAGGGACATCATGATCAAGCCCCTCCCCATGAAACATGTGCTGCTCCAGGTCATGACCGACGATCTGCCCAGGGTCTCACTCACCCTCGCCGACCTGGGCCTTTTCAGCCCCGACTACCGCCCCTTCGAAGAAGAGAACTTCCCCATCATTCCTGGCGAGCACTACCGTGAACTTTTTCACCAGGCCAGCTCCCGCCTGGAGAAGATCCGCAGAAATATTCCGCTTAGAGAGCCATTGGAGCTGAAGGACATCCACGTGGTCGGTGAAGAGGAGCTCACGCGCTACAACAACTGGCTCGGCACCGTCTGGGAGCGCTGCTCCCAGTTCGAGGAGACCTTCCGCGAACTCACCTCCGAAGAGCGCATGGTTGACCAGCTCGACCAGGCCCTGGACAACTTCACCGCCCTGAACATCGATCTGAGCCTGATCCATGGCGAGAAGCACTTCCTCGACATCCACCTGGGCATGGTGCCACGGGACAACATAACCCAGCTGAAGGAGGCGGTCGCCCTTGCCGGCTACATGCTCTTCGTCTACATGGCACACGGCGACAATGATCACGTCATCATCCTGGGACCCAAGAGCGAAAAGGAGAAAGAGATCGTGTCGGTGCTGGACACCGCGGGTTTCCGCCCCCTCCCGGTCCCTGCGGAACTCCAGGACGAGCCCGAGAGAGTGCGCCAGGATCTCCTCGACCGTAAACAGAAGGTATTGACCGAGCGCAAACGCCAGCAGGACGATATGAGCGCCTGCGGTGACGAGCTTCGCAATGAACTGGAGACGGCCCAGCGCATCCTCATCATGGCGGAACCGTTCGTCACCCTGGAGACGGCTGCACGTTCCTCCGGCCGTCTTACTGTAATCACTGGATGGCTCCCCGCACGTGCCATCAAACGCACCCGCAAAGCCCTCACCAGGGAACTGGCCAATCCGTTCTGCCTGGAGACCCGCGATTCATTGAGAGAGGAGCGTCACCTGGTGCCCAGTTACCTTCCTACTGGAAAGATGGCTTCGCCCTTCCATACCCTGGTCAAGCAGTACGGCATACCCCGCTATGGCGAAGTGGATCCCACGATCCTCTTCTCCCTCACATTCATCGCCATGTTCGGCATGATGTTCGGCGACATAGGCCACGGCCTCACGCTCATGCTACTGGCCTTCCTGCTCCGCAGGAAACTCAAGAGCTTCACCCTGCTGGGGATCAGCGCCGGCGCATCGGCAGCGGTGTTCGGCGTACTCTACGGCAGCATCTTCGGCTACGAGGAGTTGTTTCACGCGGTATGGATACCGCCCCTCTCCGATCCCATCTACATGCTTACCGCGGCACTGCTGTGGGGTATCGGCTTCCTCACCCTGATCACCTTCATCTGCATCCACAACCGTTTCATCGAGGGTGATATCAGCCGAGCGGTTTTCGATACCAACGGCCTGATCAGCATTCTGCTCTATCTCTCGGTGTTGTGGGGTGCCTACAACTTCTACGCCAGCGGCAGCTTCGGCATCACGGCCGCAATACTCAGCCTGGGATCACTGCTGGCGCTGCTCGCTTACAAACTGATCGAGACCCATGCACCACCGGGTGAACGGATGCTGGTGGCATTCATCGAAACCTTCGAGACCTTCACCGGCTACATCTCCAACACCCTCTCTTTCCTGCGCGTCGCAGCGTTCAGCCTCAACCACGTGGCACTGGCCATTGCGGTATTCACCCTGGCTGACATGATGGATACCATGGGGCACTGGCTGACGGTGATCGGCGGCAATATCTTTATCCTGGTTCTCGAAGGCGCGATCGTCACCATCCAGGTGCTGCGTCTCGAATACTACGAGGGCTTCTCCCGCTTCTTCTCCGGCGACGGCCTGGAGTTTAAACCACTTAAGCTGAATCAAAGGGGGACGGCATGAACAGCATCGCCCCCGTCATTCGTTCTCTAACCATAACAAGGAGAAAACCATGTATTGGCTGATCGGTCTGATGACGATGGGCATCTTTGGCCTGATACTCACAGGCATCTATATGGAGATGCAGCCCGACAAAGGAGTTAATCCAAAGCGTTGGTTCAAGCCCGCCATCGGCACCAACCTGGTGATCTTCGTGGGTGCCCAGGTCGCACTGGTGTTCATGGGCATGCAGGAGGTGATGGCGGCCCCTGCCGTAGCAGAGGCAGGCGGCGAGATCACTGTCGGCATGGGCCTGGGCATTATCGGTGTCGGCATCCCCACGGCCATCAGCACCATCGCCGCGGGCATCGCTGTAGGCCCCATTGGCGCGGCCTCACTAGCGGTATTGGCTGAGAAGCCGGAGATCTTCGGGCGAACCCTCATCTACCTGGGACTGGCCGAAGGTATCGCCATTTACGGCCTGGTGATGAGTATCCTGTTGCTGGACAAAATCTAAAACGATCCGGACATGGCAATGCAGACAACGCTCAACGACATTCCCACCACCCGCATGCTGTTCATGGGTGACGCCACGCTGACCGACGGTTTCCAGCTGATCGGCTTCGAAACCATACCGGACCCGTCAGTGGCTAAACTCGACGAGGTGTTGCGAGAACTGATCGAGCAGAAGCACAACGCCTTCATCATTCTCGACCACCGGCTCTCCGAGTGCGACAGCCAGCTGTTGGCGAGGGTGCGTTCAGAGGGAGGGCGTGTCGTGGTAACCGAGGTACCTCAGCTTCATAAACCCGAGGAGTTCCACTGCAAGATCGACAACCAGGTACGCATGTTGATGGGCGATACAAATATGAGGGAATGCAGCGATGGCTGACCAGGTACAAGAACTCGAATCGGCCATACTTCAACAGGCAAAACGGCTTGCTGCCGAATACCAGGAACGGGCCAAACGCAGCAAAGACAACATCCTGCGCGAAGCTCACGACCGGCTGCACCTACGCGAAGAGCGCGAAGTGCTTCTGGCCAAGGCCAAGTCTGAGCGCATCTACCGGCGCAAGGTACAGGCCAGTGAATTGAAGTTCCAGAAAGAGTTGGACCACCTGCGCTGGGACCTGGTGCAGGGCATACTGGAACAGCTCGACGACAGGATGACAGAAATAAGGAAAGACCAGGAAGCCTATCTTGAACTGCTTTCCCAACTGCTCGCTGCCGCAGCGCAAACACTCGACGCCCCCAGGTTGGTGGCGGAACTCAATGCCGACGACCTGAAGGTACTCAGCCCCATCTGGGCCAATTTCGTAAAGGGTGCTGCACCGGACCGGGAGATCAGCCTCAACCCCACGCCCATCGAGACACACGGCGGCATCCTGGTGCGCAGCGAAGACAACAGCGTGCGGGTCAACAACACCTTCGAGGGGCGCAGTGAACGCCTGGCAAGCCAATTACACCAGGTCATCCTCCAGCGGTTGCTGCCGGACCGGCGCACCCACGAAAGTGTATCCAAGACGATATAAAAGGATTAGATGGATAAAGCCATGAGCGAACAAAACAACAGAGGCATTATCCGGGAGATCAACGGCCCGATCGTCACCATCACCCTGCCGGGTGTACGCAACGGCGAGCAGGTCAAGATCGGCGAACGGGGCCTCTACGGGGAAGTGATCACCCTGCGCGGCGACAATGCCGTGGTCCAGGCCTACGAGTCTACCGAAGGAGTTCGTCCAGGTGAGCCAGCAGAAGCACTTGGCTGGCCACTGTCAGTAGAGTTGGGACCGGGTCTGCTGGGCAGTATCTTCGACGGCGTACAGCGTCCCCTGGAAGAGATCTTCGAAGGCCATGGCGACCACATTCCCCGGGGACTCAGTCTCCCCGCCCTTGACCGGGAAAAAAGCTGGCACTTCGTTCCCGAAGAGAGCCTTGAGCGCGGCACCCACCTGGAGTCGGGTATCCGTCTCGGCACTGTACAGGAGACCGAGACCGTGGAGCACCGCGTCCTGGTACCCCCGGACCGTGCAGGCGAGCTGGTAGAGCTGGCACCGGAAGGCGACTACACCCTGGAAGATACCATTGGCCGTGTACGCACTCCTGACGGGCGTACCCGCAAGCTCAAGCTCTACCACCGCTGGCCGGTGCGCAACGCCCGCCCCTACGTAAAGCGTGACCATGGCGTGGCTCCACTGATCACGGGACAACGCATTCTCGACACCTTCTTCCCCCTGCTCAAGGGCGGCAAGGGGGCTGTGCCCGGCCCCTTCGGTGCCGGCAAAACCGTTGTCCAGCAACAGATCGCCCGCTGGTCCAACGCCGATATCGTGATCTACGTCGGCTGCGGAGAACGTGGAAACGAACTGGTAGACATTCTGGAAACCTTCCCTACCCTGCAGGATCCCTACTCAGGGCGAAAACTGATGGAGCGCACCCTGCTGGTGGCCAATACTTCCAACATGCCTGTAGTGGCCCGCGAGGCCTCCATCTACGTCGGCATGACCATGGCCGAGTACTACCGTGACCAGGGCTACGACGTGGTGATGCTTGCCGACTCCACCAGCCGCTGGGCCGAAGCCCTGCGTGAGGTTTCGGGCCGACTAGGCCAGATGCCCGTGGAAGAAGGCTATCCCGCTTATCTCGCCTCCCGCCTGGCCGCTGTCTACGAACGGGCCGGCCGTGTTGAGACCGGCGGCTGCGACAAGGGTTCGGTTACCCTTATCGGTGCGGTATCACCTCCCGGTGGCGACTTCTCCGAACCGGTAACGGCCCATACCAAGGAGATCATCCAGACCTTCTGGGCCCTCTCAAAAGAGCTGGCCGACGCACGCCACTACCCGGCCATCGACTGGACCGGCAGCTTCTCCGAGCACGTCAGCACCGCCGGCAAGTGGTGGCATAAAGAGATCGATCCCGATTGGGAGGCCCGTCGGGGTGAAGCCCTGGCCCTGTTGGCACGGGATGCGGAATTGCTCCGCATCGTCAACCTGGTAGGCCCCGAGGCCTTGTCCTCGGCCCAGCGCTGGGAGCTGGAGGGTGCAGCCCTAATCAAGGACGGTGTACTGCAGCAGAGCGCCCTGGACGAGGTGGACACCTTCTCCTCCCCCGAAAAGCAGTTCCTTCTGCTGGACATGGCCCTTACCGTCTACGAGAAAGGGGCCGAGCTGATCGAACTGGGCGTGCCGGTGCAGGAACTTACGGACCTGCCGCTGCTGGCCAAGGCCCGCCGTGCCAAGCAGGTCTATGACAGCACCCAGACAGAGCAGCTGCTTGAACTGATGGAGGAGTTCAACCAGAGCTTCGACAAGATCCGAACCGAATACGCTAAATTCGAGGAGCATGCGCAATGAGCGCCAGGGAGTATCGAACTTCATCCTATGCCCAGGGTGGCCTGCTGGAGGTACGTAACACCCCGGAGGTCTCATTCGGTGACCGTGTCCTGATCAGGGACCACATGAACCGGATCCGCAATGGCCAGGTGATCAAGTCCTCGGAGGGGAGTGTGCTGATCCAGGTATTCGAGGGGACCAGCGACATCGACCTGGAGAGCACCTGGGTACGCTTCCTGGATGAACCCTTCGAGATCAGCCTCTCTCCGGAACTGCTGGGTCGGGTTTTCAACGGCATCGGCCAACCCAAGGACGGACGCCCGCCCATCGTCTCCAACCTCAGGCGCAACATCAGCGGCACCGCCATCAATCCGGCGGCGCGTACCTATCCCCGGGAGTTCATCCAGACCGGCATCTCCACCATCGACGGCCTCAACTCCCTGGTCCGCGGCCAAAAGCTGCCCATTTTCTCCGCCTCCGGCCTGCCCCACAACCGCCTTGCCGCCCAGATCGTGCGCCAAGCCAAGCTGGTGGACGAGGAGTCCCACTTCTCCATCGTCTTCGCCGCCATGGGCGTCTCCTACGCCGACGCCCGTTTCTTCCAGGAGGAGTTCTCCAACTCCGGTGTGCTCGGCAACGTCGTGATGTACATCAACCTGGCCGATGACTCGCCTGTTGAACGCCTCGCACTGCCCAGGGTGGCGCTCACCGCCGCCGAGTACCTCGCCTTCGAGCTGGACCGCCATGTACTGGTGGTGATGACCGACATGACCAATTACGCCGAGGCGCTGCGCGAGGTGGGCACGGCCAAGGGCGACGTACCCTCGCGCAAGGGCTACCCGGGCTACCTTTATTCTGACCTGGCCGAGATCTACGAACGCTCCGGACGCATCCGCGACCGCCACGGCTCCATCACCCTGGTGCCGGTGGTGAGTATGCCTTCGGACGACATCACCCACCCGATCCCGGACCTCACCGGCTACATCACCGAGGGCCAGATCGTGCTCAGCCGCGAACTGCACAACCAGGGCATCTACCCGCCGGTACATATCTCGCCCTCCCTCTCCCGCCTGATGAAAGATGGCATCGGCAAGGACGACACCCGGGAAGACCATCCCAGGGTGGCAAACCAGCTCTTCGCCCTCTACGCCCGTGCGTTGGAGACCCGCAACCTGGCGTCCATTATCGGTGCCGACGAACTCTCCGAGCGGGACCGCCGCTACCTGGGCTTCGCCGACGAATTCGACAAGCGCTTCGTGGGCCAGGACGAGGACGAGGATCGCTCCATCATCGAGACCCTCAACCTGGCCTGGGAACTCCTCAGCATTTTCCCCAAGGATGCGCTGACCCGGGTCAAGGAGACCGACCTGGCCAAGTACCACCACACCGGAGATTAAACGGGAGCCATGGCACAGCAACTGATCAAGGTCCCCCCCACCAAGAACACCCTGCTCAACCTGAAACGGCAGGTGCAGTTCCTGGAGGATGGCCATGCGTTGCTGGAGCGCAAGCGTGAGTTGCTGACCCGGCTGGTCTACGAGCGGATCGGCGAGTACTGGAGACTGCGCAAGGAGACCCACAGCGCGCTGAGACTGGGTTATCACTGGCTCTCCCTGGCCCAGCTGCGCATGGGCAGCAAATCCCTGCAGCAGGTCGCCATGGGCACCAACCCCGCACTCAACATCAGCATCATTCCCAAGCGCAGCATGGGGGTGGAGTACCCGGCGGTCTCCGCCGAGAAGATCCCCATGGAGCCCATCGGACTGCTCGGCACCGACCCCAGTTTCGACGAAACCCGCAAGCGACTTACCGAGGCCACCCTGCTGCTCACCCGCCTGGGTGAATCGGAGATGGCCCTGGGCCGGCTCATTGCAGAGCAGCGCAAGGCCCAGAAGCGGGTCAACGCCCTCAAGTACAACATCATCCCCCGCTACCGCAACACCATCCGCTATATCCAGTCGGTACTTGAAGAGGAGGAGCGCAACACCCTCTTCCAGATCAAGGTACTGCGCGAGCAGGAGCAAAGCGCTTAGAACCATCCACACAATGCGGACTTGGCACCCGAATAAGCATACAATGGTGCATTGCCACAATTTGCCAGAGCCGCTGCACCCATGGAGATCAGAGAAGTAACATCTGAAGACGCCGAGGCACTGATCCGGCTTTTCGACACCCTGCACCGTGAGACAAACTTCATGCTGTTCGAACCGGGCGAGCAGGAGATGCCCCCAGAGCTGGAAGAAGAACTGATCGAGGCATTCTCATCAACACAGACCCAGTTTCTGCTGGTAGCCGACGATGATTGTGGCAACTGGTCGGCTTCATCGGGGGTCACGGCGGCACAGCCAGGCGTAACCGCCACTGCATGCTCATCGCCATGGGGATCCTTACGGAGTACTGGAGACAATCCATCGGCACCCAATTGCTGGAAGCATTTGAAAGGTGGGCAAAAAACAATGACATCTACCGCCTGGAACTGACCGTTCAGGAAAGCAACGACAGGGCGCGAGCGCTCTATGAAAAATTCGGTTTCGAGTACGAAGGAATCAAACGGGATGCGTTGAAGATCAACGGACAGTTCATCGACGAACGCTATATGTCAAAACTTCTCTAGCAGAAAAAACACGAATCAATGCTTTCGATAATCTACGCCCTGGTACCCGTCATCCTGGTCATCATTCTCGGACTGGTACTGAAACGTTCCCCCGTGATCGGGGAAGCCCACTGGCGTGGCATAGAGAATCTCTGCTACTACATTCTCTTCCCCGCCCTGCTGATCAAGACACTGGCCACGGCAAAGACCGGCACGGCGGAGGTACTCTCCTTCTCCGGCATGGCGCTGTTCGCCATCTTTGCCATGACGGGGTTTATGCTGGCTCTCTATCCCGTTCTCAAGGGACGTGGTGTCAGCCCGGAGTCCTTCACAAGCCTGCTTCAGGGAGCGACCCGCTGGCACGGGTTCATTGCGCTATCAATTGTCGACTTTCTGCTTGGTGACGAGGCTATCGCTTACATGGCAATCACCATGGCGGTAATCATACCTCCCCTCAACATCATCAATGTTGCCGTTATGGCAAGCATGATCGGTGGTGGCAACGGCCTTGGTGATGTCATCAACAAGATCTTTCGAAATCCCTTCATCATCGCCTGCTTTGTCGGGGCCCTGCTCAACCTGACGGGCATCGGCCTGTCAGGGCCGGTTTACCAGGTCTTCGAAATGTTGGGCAACGGTGCACTGGGTGTCGGCCTTCTGGTAGTCGGCGCTGGTCTCGAATTCAGCAAGGTGCTGGAGCATCGCTTCCTGGTCGCCTTCGGCACCTGTATCAGGCTGCTGGGCATGCCCCTGCTGATGTTTACCGGCGCCTGGCTGTTCGGAATCGAGGGGATGCCCCTGACCGTGGCGGTCATCGCTGGCGCGGTTCCCACGGCCGCCAGTTCCTATATTCTGGCCCGGCAGATGGGAGCCGACGCCCCCTTGATGGCGAACCTGATCACCGTGCAGGTGGTTGTCTCGATCGTCACCCTGCCGGTGATGATCTGGCTTACCCAAGGCCAGTGGACATAGTCAACGGCGGTTGGCCTGGGCCTTGAGCTGTTGCTGGTGCAGGTAATCTATTTGCTCTTGAATGACAGAAACGGCAAGCGCCTCATCCCGGTCATTCAGGGCCTGCAACAGGCGCTCATGCTGATCCACGATCAACTCCCGTTCCCTGAAACGGAAAGCGATCATGTTGGCAATGGGCTGCAACGCTTCGATCACGGCAAACATCACGAAACGCAGCACCCCGTTTTGGGTGCCATCGGCAATGGCCCGGTGAAAACGTACATCTGATGCACAGAACTCCTCGGGCGTGAGGTCGTCCTGCTGCTGGAGTTTCAACTCCATGGTCATCTGCTCAAGATGTTCCTGCTGCCGGTTCTGAGCAGCAAGACGGCAGCAGAGGGTTTCAAGCTCCCAGCGTGCGAGGTTGATCTCATCCAGCTCGAATTCCCCCATGCCCACCAGCAGGGTCATTGCACTGGTGAGTCCCTCGCTGAGGTCAGAGGGTTTGGGCCGGTTGACGAATGTACCACCGGTGGGCCCCCGACGAGAGCGCACCAAGTTCTGGGCGGCCAACCGTTTGAGTGCCTCCCTGATAGTGGGCCGAGAGACATCGAACTTGGCTGCCAGTTCCTCTTCTGTGGGCAGCCGGTCGTCTGCCTGGAGACTCCCGGAGAGAATCGCCTCGCGGATCTTGTCCGCAATCTGCCGCGAAAGACTGACGGTGCTCAGCGGTTCGAAATCAATGCCCAAAATGGCTCACTCCAGAAAAACTGTTGACCTTATCGGCCCGAAGATTTAATTTGTCTTACAAATATCATTATTAATGTCCAACCCATCATAACCGGAGAAACTGCCATGTTCAAAGCGCTGGCGCTGGATCAAGCCGAAGGTAACACCGTTTCCGAGATCAAGCAGCTCTCGGTAGACGATCTTCCCGAAGGAGAAGTGCTGGTTGCGGTGGATTACTCCTCCCTCAACTACAAGGACGGCATGGCAGTCACCGGAACCGGAAAAATCATCCGAAACTGGCCCATGGTTCCCGGCATCGACTTTGCAGGCAAGGTGCTTGAATCCGCATCCGATCGATTCCAGGAAGGCGACGACGTCATCCTCACCGGTTGGGGTGTAGGCGAACGCTACTGGGGGGGTTATGCCCAGCAGGCCCGGGTCAAGGCGGACTGGCTTGTCCACACCCCGGAAGGGCTGGACTCTCGCAAGGCGATGATCATCGGCACCGCCGGCTTTACCGCCATGCTCTGCGTCATGACCCTGGAAGAGGCCGGTGCCACGCCGGACAAGGGTCCCATACTGGTCACCGGCGCTGCGGGTGGTGTGGGCAGCGTCTCCGTGGCCCTGCTCAGCAAACTGGGTTACCAGGTATTGGCCGTTACCGGCCGTGAGTCCACACACGACTACCTGAAAGGGCTGGGCGCCACAGAGATTGTTACCCGTGAAGAGATGGCGGCCCCTGCCCGCCCCATTGAATCCCAACGCTGGGCCGGCGCCGTGGATACCGTGGGTGGCGACATCCTCGGTCGTGTACTGGCGGAGATGGATTACAGCGGTGCCGTGGCCGCATGCGGCCTGGCAGCCGACTTCAAACTCAACACCACGGTGATGCCTTTCATCCTGCGCAACGTGAGCCTGCGCGGTGTCGACTCGGTCTCCTGCCCCCAGCCCCGCCGGGAAGAGGCGTGGCGCCGACTGGCGGAACTGCTGCCGGAGAGCACCTATGAGAACATCAGCCACGTGGTCTCCCTGGAAGAGGTCGGTGATGCGGCCCAGCAGATCATGAAGGGGCAGGTTCAGGGCAGAGTGCTTGTCGACCCCAACAGGTAGCGTGCTTCAGTAGCTGTAACAACTCTGTGGTATGTTAGGGCCTGTTGACAGGCCAACACAGGCAGCCGCAGTTTTGTCGAAGACCGAAAAGCTCACCCTCAATACCCTGCTGATTCTCGCCGCCATCCTCATCTACATAGGGTTGACGGCACCGATGATCACCATCGAGAAGTTCATCTTCATCAGCAACTCATTTTCAGTGAGTTCAGGGGTGGCCGAGCTCTACAGAAACGGTGAGACCCTGCTGTTTCTGATCATCGGCATCTTCAGTATCCTGCTGCCGATACTGAAACTGCTGTTGCTGTTCATGCTCACCAACCCGCTACGGCGGAAATCCGAGAAGATGAAGCGCTATCTCCACTTGGTGCACGAGTACGGACGCTGGTCCATGCTCGATGTCTTCGTTGTCGCAGTCATGGTGGTATCGGTCAAACTGGATGCCATTGCCAAGGTGTACGTCCACTCCGGTCTCTACGCATTCGGTGCCGCGGTACTGCTCACCATGCTCGTCACTGCCTGGGTGGTCCGGCTCTCCTACAAGGCGGAACCCGTGAACTCCTGACCCGAGCCACGACCCATCACCTGCCATGCAGAGGAAACCCAACCTTGATTTTCAGTCTGTTCGATAAGACACCTGTCCTGGATGCCGATTCGTCCCAGTGGCTGTTCGACACCTACGCCTGGGCGATGAAACAATTCAATGCCGAGATTTTCTACAATCAGACCCCGTTGGTGCTGCCTACCAATGACTATTTACCGGGCCGCGTGGACAGTGTGCACGGCATGGCGAGCCTGATCTTCGAACGGGTGAAGGGCTATGCGGGCGTTAGCCACTGGCCCACCCTGCTTGCCGATCAAAGCAGCTGTGCCCTGGTCGGGCCGCCCAAGGTCGAAATCAAGGGTGCACTGCGCGGTCCTGAAGGGATTGCCGACGATACTGCCGATGAGGCTCACCGGCTGTTGATCCCCTACAACCCCCAGCAGATCAACAACCCCGAGGGGATGATCGCAACCTTTGCCCATATCATTGCCCACTACCTGGCGCAGATGGCGAATGAGCCACCGCCAGGTGGTGCGGAGTATTGGCCCCATGCCACCGAACTGCTGGCGGTCTACCTGGGTTTCGGCGTTATGTTCGCCAACAGTGCCTTTACCTTTCGGGGCGGCTGCGGCAGTTGCTACAACCCCAATGCAAACCGCGACGCCTACCTCACAGAGATCGAGTCCACCTACGCCCTTGCCATCTTTGGCGTGCTGAAAGAGATACCCAACTCCGAAGTCACACGCCATCTGAAGAAACACCTGCGCGGCACCTATAAAAAGGCTGTCGGCGACATCCAGGGGCGCACAGAAGACCTGGCCATGCTCACAGCATTAAGATAGAAAGAGCGGCAACTCCCCTCTTCCATTACAACCCACAGGCGCGGGGTGTTGTTTTATATGCATACAAAGCTTAGCGGTGTGTGACACGCCGGATAGTGAAAACCACCTCGTCTACAGCGTCCAACACCGAAACAGGCCACTGGAAACGGGTTTCCATCCTGGACATTCCAGGGAGTCACTCCCCCCACTTCGCAACGTGATCCGCAAAATTTCTCCACGATGCCAGAGGCGCATACGGGGCCCCCAGGTACCGGTACCACGTGAGATGACCAGTGTCATTTCACCGATCCCGTGACGCCCTTCGATCAAGGGAAAGACCTGATAAGTCAGGTAGTCGAAGGGCCATATCTGGCCGCCATGGGTGTGACCGGCCAGCATCAGGTTCACCCCTGCTTCAGCAGCTTTTTCCGGATGACGGGGTTCATGGGAGAGCAGGATGGTTGCACCGTTTGGACGGTTGACCAACGCCTTGCCAAGGGCATCCGCCGTACGATCAGCCACACGGCTGTAGGTGGGATTCTCAATGCCTGCCAGGACCAGGCCGGGCCTTATCTCTGTCCATCTATTGCGAAGGTCCCTGAAGCCCGTCTCCTTTATCATATCGGCGTAGTTGTCATGGGAGCCGTAAAACTCGTGATTACCACGAATAGCCCACAGGCCCAACGGCGCAGAGAGCCGGCCCAGCATTTCCAACAGCCCCCCGTCGACTTTGCCGTGCCCCTCAAAAATATCCCCAAGCAGGACCACCAGGTCCGGTTGCTGTGCCTGCACCTGGGCGAGCCGTGCTTCCAGCCAATCCCTGTTGAGCAGTACACCAAGGTGCAGATCCGACAGTGCAACAAGTACCGTACCGTCCAGTTCGGAAGGCAGACCGGCAAGTATTACCTCGTGATGCTGTACAGCCGGCGGACGCAATCCCTGGACCAGGGCGACAACTGAAAGTGCCATGGCGATAGCGAGAGCAGCCCCTCGCAGCAGAGACAGGTGACGGGTCAGAAAGAAACCAAAACCGGTAAGGAGGTCCGCTGCAAGCAGCGAAACGAAATTGAGAAACAGCACCCCCAACCAGATCATCCCGACCAACTCAAATGTCGAGGCAATAATCCCACTGCTGTAATGACCAAGGTAGTGCGCCAGGACAAATACAATCCAGAGGACAACACCCACGACCACCAGTGCTTTCCTGTGAGAACGCTGTTCAGGACGGGGCACTGAACAGGCACGCCAGAAGACATAGAGGTGCAACAGGGTAAAAACGGACATCAGAATGACGCCAAACACTTTCTCTCCCTTGAGGCCGCCCCTGTATTCCAAGCCGGCACAATAAATGAATGCCAAACTCTGACCCTATTATAACACAAGGTCTTCCAAGGTGACGCATATGTTCTCCGCCACATCAGCCACCACGGACCTGGTAATTCCCATTTCTCTGAATCATTCACACGGGTTTGGGCATGCACCGTTTTTTGGGATATGGTCACCACAACAAACCAAACGACAGTGAGAAGTAAAGATGACGAAGCATATTGGAATCCTCACCGCCGGTGGCGACAGCCCGGGACTCAATGCAGCAATCCGCGGCGTCGGCAAGGCCGCCCAGGGTGTCTACGATATGCGGGTTATCGGCTTTCGGGATGGATTCCGGGGCTTGGTCGACAACAGAACGGTCAGTCTTGAAGGCGGCATCCTGTCAGGCATTCTTACGGTCGGCGGCACTATCCTCGGCACCAGCCGTGACAAACCCCACAAGATGAAAATCGGCGGCAAAAACCAGGACATGACCGATATCATCGTCGAGAACTATCATGCCAACCATCTCAATGCACTGGTATGCCTAGGCGGCGGTGGAACCCAGAAGAACGCCCTGCAACTCAAGCAGAAAGGGCTCAACGTCATCACCATGCCGAAGACCATCGACAACGACGTGGGCCTCACCGACACCACCTTCGGATTCGATACGGCACTGGGTATCGCCACTGATGCCATAGACCGCCTCCACAGCACGGCCCACAGCCACCACCGTATCATCGTGGTGGAGATCATGGGCCACCGTGCAGGATGGCTTGCCCTGGGTTCAGGGATCGCCGGCGGAGCCGACGTCATCCTGCTCCCGGAACTCCCCTACCAGCTTGAACGTGTAGCCGAAGCGATCACCTCCCGGGTCAAGCACGGCAAGAATTTCAGTATCGTGGCCGTGGCAGAAGGCGCCATGTCGGTGGATGATGCATCCATCGTTCATGCAATCCAGCAACGCATCGCCGATGCTGAAGCCGCGGGTGATAAAAAAGCCCACAAGCAGGCAAAGACTGAACTACGCCAATGGGAGAGCGAAAACAGCGATCACACCCTGAAACTAGCACGCCAGTTGGAAGAGCTCACGGGACTTGAATCACGCCCTACCATCCTCGGTCACCTGCAGCGCGGTGGCACCCCGTCGGCTGCTTGCCACGCGCCTGGGGACGGCGTGCGCTGACCTGATCAATGACGGTGTCAGCGGTGTCATGGTGGCCGCCCGCGGTGAAGGGACCGAAGCGATCTTGCTGGAAGACGTGGCCGGTAATAAAAAGCTGGTTCCCCTGGACCACCCCTGGGTGGAAAGCGCCAGGAGAGTGGACGTCTCTTTAGGGGATTGACTCCAGCGACAAGCCATATGCCTTTACAAAAGAATGCTTAAAGCTCTGAATGGGATTCATCAGTGCTTTTAAACATTACTGTAAGAGGTTCAAGTGACTTTTCTAAGACTGTTACCCTTTGTTTTTATCTTGACGTTTATCGCCGGAATCATACTGGCGATATCCGGCTGGGATGATGTCGAGGAGGCCCAGGCGTCCGAGTCATGGACCACCACAGAAGGGAGAGTGACATACTCCCAGCTGGATGCAAAAACCCTGACCAGGCGCATTGGCTCGGGAACGGTACATACCAATCTATTGTTTCGTGCAGATATCCGATACGAATACAGTGTTGCCGGAACCTCCTACTCGGGTACAGATGTCACAATAGAGCGAATATGGACCCAGGATAAAGCGGTGGCAAAGAGTACGCTTCAGCGGTATCCCATTGGAGCAAGAGTAACGGTCTACTATGATCCGTCCACTCCACGACGCAGTGTCCTGGAGCCAGGAATGAAGGGCGGCTGGCCCGCACAAATTGAACTGGGTGTGATTTTTTGTGTGGTTTCCCTTATTGGTTTTGCAATAGCCAGTTACCTAAAACGGTCTGGGTCATGAGGATCAACATGTTCATCTGGTTGTCGAATTGATTGTGGTCAGTGCGTAGCTTACTAGGGCCTGTTCACGTTAATCAACGTGTCTGAGATGAGTGAAGCCAGGATAAAGAAGGTGAACATCACATCCAGTTTTTCGAATCTTGAAAAGATC
>NZ_MPRJ01000006.1 GCF_002020805.1 Solemya velesiana gill symbiont
CCCTCTAGCGTGCTGCGCACACGACGGGCAAGCAGTGCGGCCTCACGGCTACCGGGGACTAACCGCCTCGGCTTTCAGCCTTCCATGGCGGTCAGCGGAAGACCTGGACGCAGTGTCTTGGTATAGCGGCCAAAGCGCTCAACTGTGTACTCCATACCCTGGGGAATCCGTTTTACACCGAGCACCACCACCGTCACAGCAAGCACAACGACTACAACAGCAAATATCTCCGTCCCTCTACTCCTGTATTGGACATTTATTATCAGGGCAGTATACCCCGTTCATTTTGCTACATTAACCACAACTGCCCACTCTCCATAACCGGGGGATTGGAACAGCCAATCCCCCGGGAGTTTTCTGACCCAGACGTAAAGGAACTATAGCAATAGGAATTTCAGGCAGATGCCTGCCTTATGCCTCATCTTGAAATGGCAATAAAAATATATTAAATTAGATTTTTATTATATTCCGATTTATGGGTACCGGCATGATAAGCCGAATCACATTTCTATTGACCCTTGGCCTCTCCATGGCAGCCCAGGCAGGCACCGCGCTTGAAACCGCCACCGCAGAGAACAGAGAGACCCCAAGGGAGTACCGCCTCGACGGTGTCGTCGAAGCAGTGAACCAATCCACCGTCTCAGCCCAGACCCAGGGGCAGATTGAAGAGATCCTGTTCGATATTGACGACTACGTGAAGCGCGGCACCCTGATCGTGCGTCTCAAGGACACTGAGCAACGCGCACGCCTGGCCCAGGCCGAAGCGGACTTGAATGCCGCATCGGCCCAGCTCAAGGAAGCGCGGAACGAACACGCCCGCATAGAGGGCATTTTTGAGAAAAAGCTGGTATCCCGGTCCGCCATGGACAAGGCCAACTCGGCCCTGAAATCCGCCCGTGCGCGCCATGACGCGGCCAAGGCAGGCCAGGAACAGGCCCGGGAGCAGTTCGAATATACCCGGGTTCGCGCCCCCTACTCCGGTATCGTGACACACCGCCACATTGAGATCGGCGAGATGGCAAACCCCGGCCAGAAGCTGATGAGCGGCATCTCTCTTGACCAGTTGCGGGTCAACGTGGACGTACCACAGAGCCTGACCCCTGCCATTCGAAAAATCGGCAAGGCCAGCGTCCAGCAACCTGGCAACGGTTATATCCCCGCCTCGAAGATCACCATCTTTCCGTACGCACACCATGGCAGCAACACCTTCAAGGTACGCCTGGACCTCCCCGAGGGGAGCCAGGACATGTTCCCTGGAATGTTCGTCAAAACCGCGTTCATCACAGGCACCCGCAAGCAACTGCTGGTTCCCGCCAGTGCCGTTGTCTACCGCAGCGAAGTCACCGGCGTCTATGTCGTAAGTAATGACGGCAGGATCTCGTTGCGCCATGTTCGGGCAGGCCATCCGACCGATGATGACCGGATCGCCATACTCTCGGGACTGAGCGAGGGGGAAAAGGTTGCCCTGGATCCCATCGCCGCCGGTGCACGCCTGAAATCCCAGGTAAAGGGAGCCTCCCATGAATAAACTGGGCATCGCCGGCAGGATTGCGGAACGCTTTCTCAGTACAGAGATTACGCCTCTGCTGGCACTGATTGGCCTGCTGATGGGCCTGTTTGCGATTATCGTCACCCCGCGTGAAGAAGAGCCGCAGATCAACGTGACCTTCGCCAACGTGTTCATCCCATTCCCCGGCGCCACCGCTTCCGAGATCGAGCACCTCCTCTCCACGCCCGCCGAGCAGGTGCTTTCGGAGATCGAGGGGATCAAGCATGTCTACTCCATCTCCCAGCCCGGCATGTCGGTACTGACCATCCAGTACGAAGTGGGCGAGGGCCGCACGGATGCCATCGTGCGCCTCTACAACAAGATCTTCTCCAACCAGGACTGGTTACCCAGAAACCTTGGCGTAGGCCAGCCCATCATCAAGCCCAAGGGCATCGACGATGTTCCCATCGTTACCGCCACCCTCTGGTCCGAAAATGAGGGTTTCGGTGCCTATGAATTGGGCCAGGTGGCCCATGCCATCGAATCCGAACTGAAGCGCGTCCCCGGGACCCGTGACATCTACACCATCGGAAAGCCCGAGCAGATCACCTCTGTACAGCTCGATCCCCAGGCCCTGGCAGGCTACGGCATCGACTTCCAGAGCCTGAGAATGGCCCTGCAGTCCGGCAACACCACCCGGGACAACATCCACCTGACCGCTGACAACAGCGAGATCCTGGTCCAGGCGGGCACCTTCCTGACCAGCGCCGAGGAGATCGGCGACCTGGTGGTGGGCAGCATCGATGGCCGCCCCGTGTTCCTGCGTGATGTGGCAACCATCTACCAGGGCACGGAACAGCCCGAGCAATATGTCTGGATCGGCGCTGGCCCAGAGAGTGGAGTAAAGGGCATCGATCTTACAGGCACCACACCCGCCGTCACCATTGCCGTCGCCAAAAAGCCCGGCACCAACGCGGTGGATATCGCTGATGCGGTAGTTAGCCGCTTCGAACAGCTCGAAGGCACCTTCATCCCTGACGGGGTGCAGGTAACCATCACCCGTAATTACGGCGAAACCGCCGACAGCAAGGCCAAGAAACTGATCAGCAAACTGGCGTTTGCCACGCTCTCGGTCGTACTTCTGGTCCTCATTGCCCTGGGCTGGAGAGAAGCCTTCATTGTTGGCGCTGCTGTCGTGGTCACCCTGGCGATCACGCTCTTCGCCTCCTGGGCCTGGGGATTCACCCTCAACCGGGTATCGCTGTTCGCCCTGATCTTCTCCATCGGCATCCTGGTGGACGACGCCATCGTTGTGGTCGAGAACATCCACCGCCACCTGGCCCTGGGGGCAAAGCACCTGCTGGAAGCGATTCCCAAGGCTGTGGACGAAGTGGGGGGACCAACCATCCTGGCCACCTTCACCGTGATCGCGGCCCTGCTGCCCATGGCCTTCGTTTCCGGCTTGATGGGGCCCTACATGAGCCCGATCCCCATCAATGCCAGCATGGGCATGTTCATCTCCCTGGCGGTCGCTTTCGTCTTCACGCCGTGGATGACCAACCGGGCCCTGGCCAACACCACACCCCACCTGGCTGCCCATGCCGAAGGTGAGAGTGACGACAGCGCCCTGTTCCGCTTCTTCAACCGGGTGATGAAACCTTTCCTGACCGGCCGATCCGGCCGCATCAACCGCTGGATTCTCCTGGCCACCATCCTGGTTCTGATCGCAGGATCAGTGAGCCTCATGGCCACCAAGTCAGTTGTTTTGAAGATGTTGCCCTTCGACAACAAGTCCGAGTTCCAGGTTGTGCTCGACATGCCCGAGGGCACAAGCCTCGAACAGACGGCCCGGGTGCTCAGCGAGATGGGCGACTACCTCTCGGGTGTACCCGAGGTAACGGACTACGAAGTCTACGCCGGTACAGCCGCCCCTATCAGTTTCAACGGCCTGGTAAGGCAGTACTACCTGCGCGAAGGCGCAAACCTCGGTGATATCCAGGTCAACCTGGTGGACAAAGCGGAGCGGGTGCGCAAGAGCCACGAAATCGCACTTGCCGTGCGCCCCCCCTTGCAGGCGATCGCCAACAAGTACGACGGCAACGCCAAGATCGTGGAAGTGCCCCCAGGCCCACCGGTGATGTCGCCCCTGGTTGCCGAGGTATACGGCATCGACTACGCAGGCCAGATTGCAGCCGCCAAGCGCCTGCGCGAGATATTCAATGGCACTGACGACATCATCGATGTGGATGACTCGGTGGAGTTCCCATCCAGCAAGGTGGTTCTGAAAGTGGACCGTGCCAAGGCAGCCCGGCTGGGTGTATCACAGAGCAACGTGGTACAGGCCCTCTCCACGGTACTCGAAGGGGAGGACACCAGTTTTCTGCATGGAGAAAACAGAAAATACCCGGTACCTATCCGCCTGGAGTATTCCGAGGCTGATAAGGTCGATCTGGAACAGGTCCTGGCCCTGAAAATACTCAGCCGGAGCGGTAACCTGGTACCGCTGTCGGAGATCGTCGAGCGCGTGGACAGCACAAGGGAACATGCCACCTACCACAAGGACATGCTTCCCGTGGTCTATGTCACTGGCGACATGGCAGGCGAGACCGACAGCCCGCTTTACGGCCTGTTCGACATCTCCGGCCAGCTCGAGAAGCAGGGAGAGATCGAGCAGTGGTTCCTCAGCCAGCCCGACAACCCCTATGTCTACAGCATGAAGTGGGACGGGGAGTGGCAGGTCACCTACGACACCTTCCGCGACATGGGCATCGCCTACTCCGTTGGCCTGGTGCTCATCTACCTGCTGGTGGTGGCACAGTTCCGCTCCTACCTGGTACCCCTGGTGATCATGGCGCCCATCCCCCTGACCGTGATCGGCATCCTGCCTGGCCACGCGCTGCTGGGCGCCCAGTTCACCGCAACCTCGATGATCGGCATGATCGCCCTCGCCGGCATCATTGTTCGCAACTCGATCCTGCTGGTGGATTTCATCAACCAGCAGGTACGTACCGGTGAACGATTCGAAACCGCGGTGATCCGCTCGGCTGCCGTGCGCTCCAAGCCCATTGCCCTGACAGCTCTTGCAGCCATGGCGGGGGCCTTCTTCATCCTGGATGACCCGATCTTCAGTGGACTGGCAGTCTCGCTGATCTTCGGCCTGTTCGTCTCGACGGTATTGACCCTGGTGGTGATCCCCGTGGTCTACTATGCCGCCATGCTGAACCGTGTCGACTTCATCAGGGCCAGCGATTAGCCTGCCGGACTATTAACCCGGCACTATGATGAAAGCCCCGCAGCAGCGGGGCTTTTTTGGTTCTTCGCAGATTTGCGGGAGCGTAAGTCAATAGCGTAGGAGCGCTGTCCTCAGCGCGATCAGGTATCAAATGCACAATCGCGCTGAGGACAGCGCTCCTACAATCATCATTCAATCTCCCGGAAACTGCGAAGGCCCTTTTTTTATTGCTACGTCTTATAATGTGTCGCAGGATACAGGCGAACAGGGTCGCGCCGACAAGCTCCAGGGAGGGATCGATTTCGGTTCTGGAGGCATTGAATGTTGCATGCAGCAATCAACCGGACAACCAGGCTGCTGGTAATTACCGGCCTGCTCTCTCTTTTACTTGGGTGCGTCACCACGCAACCCGTCACAACAACCGAACACTCGGCAGCCTCGGCTTGCCACACAAGCGACAACCCGAAACGGCAATTGGTCATCGATACCGCCATTGCCATGATCGGCAAACCATACCGCTATGGCGGCACATCGCCCGGACAAGGGTTCGACTGCAGCGGTCTTGTCCGCTTCAGCCACAACCAGGCAGGCATCCATGTACCTCGGACCGCTTCACAGCAGTTGAAGCACGCGAGGCGTATCCGCTATGAACAACTGGAGCCCAGAGATCTGCTCTTTTTCCGTATCGATGAGAAACCCAGCCACGTAACCATCTATCTCGGCGAAGGGGAATTCATACACGCCCCATCCAGCGGTGGACGGGTGCGTACCGAGCAACTTGCCCAGCCCTACTGGAATGACCGACTCTACGGGATCGGCAGTTACTTTTATTAATTGACCAAGCGTTCGAAGATCCGAAAGCCGGCCAGGTAGGTTCCCACCGCGGAACCCAAGGTACTGAACAGGAAAACCAGGAGCGTGCGTGATACACGGTTTTTCCACCACCCCTTGAGCTGGGTTGTGTCATGCCGCAATTCGCTGAAATCACCCACCCTGGGCTTGCGCAGAAAGATCTCCATCGCGGCGGTAACCATTCCCGCCCCAACAGTCGGATTCAGAGATGTAACGGGAGCCGCCAGAAATGCGGTAACCACCGTCAAGGGATGCGCCGCCGCTATCAATGCACCCAGGGCAGACAGGCTGCCGTTGATCAGTACCCAATCAATAACCAGCTGCCAGCCCAGGTCGGGGCTTCTCGAAAACCCTATTCCGAAGCCGAGCAATACCAGCCCCACGATGACCCAGGGAATCACCTTCGGCCAACGACTCGGCTTCGGCAGGCGATCGAGTTCCGTAATCTGTTCTACCGGCCGATCCAGCCCTTGCTCCAGGTAGGATTTGATACCCTTCAGATGACCCGCCCCGATAACCGCCAGCACGTTCTCATGTTCATGCTCGGCCACCTCCTGGAGCAGCCTCGCCGCCATGTAGCGATCCCGCTCATCGATGAGCGGTTCATAGAGGTCACGCCGATCCTCCGCAAACTCGGCAAAAGTGGTCTCCAGCATGTCACCCTCCTTGAGGGCTTCAATCTCCTCTTCGCTGACCTCATCCCTGGATATGACACTGGTCAGCAGGCCGCCAAACAGCCCGAACCTTTTCCACCAGCTAACGCTGTGCAGCACCCGCTTGAGGGTGACACCGATCTCCCGGTCGATCAGCAGCACAGGTTTATGGTGCTCTTGGGCATGGTCGATGGCGGCGCGCTGCTCTGCACCCGGCTCAATGCCGAACTGCTCCGCAAGACGCTGCTGATAGGCACCCAATGCGAGACTGGCTGCCACCATGCTGGCCTTGCCATCTTTCAGCACCTTGAACAGATCCATTCGCGCAAAGGCGTCGGGGTCGATTATTGCGTTATAGCGGCTGGGACAGAGCTCCACAGCCACGGCGTCGTAGCCACCTGACTGAAGCAGGGTCTCCACCATCTCGGCACTCGCCCGGGACACGTGCGCAGTACCCAGCAGAACGATGGTGCTGCTGCCTATCCTGACTTCCGCCAGCGGTTCCTGTTCCTGGTATTCACTCATACGTACTCTCCATGCCCGCGGAGACGATTCACCACGGGCAGACGCATCATAACAACTGCTTCACCCCAGAGACACTAGCTTGTAGAGGGAGAGTCGCTTAACATGCCTCTCAAATTGGTACAAAAAGGCGGAATTCGTGGTTACACACAAGACACAATTCACTTTTCTCCTGCTGCTCATGTTGACCCTAGCATACACAGGCTGCAGAAGCCTGGGTATTGACCTGGGCAAGATGTCAGAAACTGATGCAGAGAAAACGCTCACAAAGGCACTCCGGACCTACGGGGCAACCATACGCTGGGGGCTCATTGGCCAGGCTTACAACTTCCTTGAGCCTGAGCTGAAAGCGGTAACCAAAATCCCTGACA
Organism: Solemya velesiana gill symbiont; assembly: GCF_002020805.1. GTDB lineage: Bacteria > Pseudomonadota > Gammaproteobacteria > Chromatiales > Chromatiaceae > Sedimenticola_A. The sequence goes on from NZ_MPRJ01000006.1 coordinate 7,120, forward strand.
ACCTCGACAATATCAAGGTCGCCCACTACCAGGTTCTCCAATCTCCCATAATGACCGGTGAGGGCGAGGCCAAAACCGCAACCCAGTCCGCCGTAATCCTCTACGTCTTCAAGGATCGCCAGGTTGAGCGCAAACTCCTCGACGAGCAGGCATGGAGATACATCCCTGAAGAGAAAATCTGGGTACGCACGAACCCCATTCCAGAGTTCAAGTAAATCCCCCACATGGACCATTCTGCACAAGGAAACCGTAGCGGGCTGATGCTCACCCTGGCCGCTTTCGTGATCGTAGTGGCCGGGATGCGCGAGGCCCAGGACATCCTTGTACCGTTTCTGCTCTCCGGGTTTATCGCCATTATTGCAGCGCCTGCCCTCTTTTTTCTCAAGGACCACAAAATCCCCACCGGCATTGCGCTGATTCTGGTTATCCTCAGCATCGTCGGTATCGGTGTACTATTGGGCGCCCTGGTAGGCAGTTCCGTGGATGATTTCTCGGCCCTGCTGCCGAGTTACCAGGAGAAACTAAAACTTCAAATCGGTGGCCTGCTCGAATGGCTCTCCGGTATGGGCATACCGGTTCCCGAGCCCACACTGTACAAGTACCTGGATCCGTCAAAAGCGATGCAGATGGCCGCCCAGGGACTGAGCAGCCTGGGAAGCCTGCTCACCAACACCTTCCTGATCCTGCTGACTGTCATCTTCATACTGCTGGAGGCATCCAGCTTCCCAACCAAGCTGCACCGCATTCTGCCCGACCCGGAAGACTCGTTCAGCCACTTCCAGCAGTTCGCCGAGAACATCAAACGTTACATGGCCATCAAGGGGGCCACCAGCCTGCTGACAGGTGTCGCTGTCTCCATCTGGCTCTGGGCCGTGGGCGTGGATTATCCCCTGCTGTGGGGCGTACTCGCCTTTTTCCTCAATTTCGTCCCCAACATCGGCTCTATCATCGCAGCCATACCTGCCGTGCTTCTGGCCCTGGTCCAACTGGGAAGCGGAGGAGCACTCTGGAGCCTGGCGGGCTTCGTGATCATCAACAATGTCGTCGGCAACATGATCGAACCCCGCTTCATGGGCAAGGGACTGGGCCTTTCCAGCCTGGTGGTTTTCCTCTCCCTGGTGTTTTGGGGCTGGGTTCTTGGCACCGTGGGCATGTTCCTGTCGGTCCCCTTGACCATGACCATCAAGATCGCCCTGGACAGCAGCGAAGAGACCCGCTGGCTGGCAGTACTGCTTGGCCCCGACATCAAGGACGAAGAAGGCGGAGACAGTATGTTAAAATGGCTGCCCGATAAAACCTCCGAAGAAAGCAACGGATCACAGCAGTAGCCTATGACTCTCCTATTCAGCACAAAGCCCGGACGACGGGAGCGCCACCTTCTGCGCAAGCGCAACAACCCCCTGTTTCAGGAAACCCAGCGACAGATCTCCACCGCTGACCTGCAGGAGGCCCAACGCCTGGACCACGAGGAACTGGCGGATTTCATAACGGAGTTTCGCAAGCTGGTCCACCAGGCCGTGTCCCTCCAGCCCAGTGAAGAGAGCGAAGTGGTCCTCAAGCTCAAGGAGAGCCTGGACAAGGCCTACGAGCAGGCCTGTGGTCTGGCGGACGATCAGACCGAAACCAAGGATGCAATTAAAAAGCTGGTGGCGGTGATCATGAATGCAGTGCGCTCAGGCGCCGAAAACGACCCGGTAGCCCTGGGCGAACTGCAGCAGGAGAGTACCGCACGGGATGCTCACTTTGAACTGCTCGAGCACCCCCTGATTGCAGACATCCTCTACCCGGAATCGGTCATCAGCGAGGAGGATCTCGTACCCACCCTGCTCTCCTCACCACCCGAGGAGTTCGCATCCGCACTGACCCTGTTCGATACGAACCAACTGCAACTGCTCATCGAGGGCGCAGAATCTTACCTGGGTGAACAGGCAGGATTGAGCGACGAAATTGCAAACTCCGCCTCCGAGCGTATCAGCGTAATGCGCTCACTGATGGACGATCTGCTCTCAGATTAAACTGCTTCTACTCCACGTCCAGGGCACGCATCAACGGCCCGAGATGGTTCTCGTAGTTCCGCCAGCGCTCCACGGACTTGGTATAGATCGGCTGGCGGGCCTGCCAGATACTGGCCGTCTTCACAACACGCTCTGTCTTGTGGAATTCAAGACAGGCATCTTCCCACTCAAGGCCCACGAAATCCACGAGCCTGCGACTCATCTCCTCCTGGTTTGCTACAAGCTCCTCGTAGTTTGAATCCAGCATGGGGTTGGGAAGCACCTGTCTCCAATGATCCATCAACCGCTGATACTGCTTGTAATAGAAGCCGAGGTTCTCAAGGTCATAGGCGTAGGGATGGTGGCCGCCGAAATCCTGGAAATAGATCGACAGGCAGGCATCCATCGGATTTCTCTGGCAGTGTATGATCTTCACATTGGGGAAGAGCAGGGCAATCAAACCGAGGTGCAGGAAGTTCCCAGGCATTTTATCGACCACCCTGAGAGCCGTTGCATCTTTCTCTGCCAGGTGGTCTAAGAAATCCGCTGCCAGTTCATCGGCCAACTCTCCACCTATCTGATCTAGACAGGAAGGATACGCCTCATCGCCACCTATCCTGGAACTGACATTGCGTTGAAGATTACCAAAATAATCCAACTCGCCAGCGCCGAAGACTTGGCTGTGACTTGCCAGAATCTGCTCTGTAAGTGTCGTACCGGAACGGGGGGTACCGACCACAAACACCGGGCGCTCTGAACAATTGCCAATCCCATTCCACTTCTCGAAGTACTCTGCGGAAAAGAATTCAATCATGTCAGTAATCAACTGTTCATAAGCTGGCTGATCAAAACTTGCATCCTTGAGGGCGTTACCATTGCCGTAATAACCAAAGGCCTTGTCGAATAACCCGGCTTTATCGCAAACCTCGCCGAGCGAGAATTGAATCCTCCTGGAGGTCTGGTCAGGTAAATCCGCTATCTCCAACATACTTTCTAACTGGGAAATAAGTTTTTCCGCGTCATTATTTCCCGAAATAGTCGACAAGCCGGCTAACGCATCTGTGAATGTCGGATCGATGCTAAGGACTTTATTGTAATAATCGGCAGCTTCTGAAAAACGCCCGAGACGGGAACATGCCCTGCCGAGCCCCAAATTCACGAGAACCTGGTCGCCTCCATGTTCAGCAGCTTTTTGAAAATACGTCATCGACTCATCAATGCGCCCTCTTTCCATCAACAGGTTTCCAAATATCATTTGGCAGCGGAAATCATTTGGCGCCTTCTTTTCAATCTCCCTTAGTGCCCTTTCGGCATCCTCAAATCTCCCCAATTCCATTCCGGAGACTGCGACATTGAAAAGAATACCCGTGTCATTCGGGGCAAGTTTCAACGCCTTGTGGTATTGCTCCATCGCCAACTCGGCATTTCCTGCCCGACTATAGGCGCTGCCCAGGTTTTTTACTGCCTGGACGAAACTTGGCTGCCTTTCAACTGCCACGGTCAGTTTTTCTATCGCTTCTTCGGTTCTGTCACACTCCAGCAACGCCAATCCCAGGTTGTTGTAGGCCGCCACGAAATCGGGATTCTTTGATATCTCCCGGTTGTAGAACGGTATCGCTTTTCCATGGAGTTTTCGTCCGCTCAAGGACATCCCGATACCGGAATTTGCGCTTGGCATCCCTGGCTGCAAATCGAGGGCTTTCCGAAATGCTTTCTCCGCCTCTTCGAACTCCCCCATTGTATTCATCAAGTTTCCGTAATTGAGCCACAGGTGGGAGTCGCGACGATTCAGGGCAAAGGCCTGCTCAAAAAATTGACGACTGTCTGGGTGATTGCCGGTCTGAAATGCTATGAGCGCGGAGAGGTGCAAGGCATGAAAATTCTTCGGATCACGCTTCAAAATGGACTTCAGCATCTGGTCAGCCTTGCCGACATTGCCGCTGCGCCACATCCTTTCGGCCTGTTGAATTTGAAACATTGCACTTTGATTCATCGCTATTCCATCACCAGCGGAAATTCACACACTCCGCCCCTTGTTCATACTCGATCGATATAACGCCACCTTAAGCGGCAGACCATCACTGTAGGCCAGGGTGCCTTATAAAATTACAACAACATCTGCTCTATCCCGCCCCTGGTAACCCGCTCCACGAAATCCTGCTGCCAGTTGATTCCGAAACGGTCGCGCACCAGCTCTTCGACGATGTAGCTCACCTCCAGGCCGGTGGCGTCCCTGTAGCGGTTCAGCCCCTGCTGGCAGGCCGGGCAGGACGTCAACATCTTCACCTCCCCAGCCGACACACTCTCCCTGCCGGTCACCTGGCTGATGCCACTGCGTAGCTCCTCCTCCTTGCGGAAACGAAGCTGGTTGGCGATATCCGGCCTTGAGGTACCGAGTGTGCCTGCCTCACCGCAGCAGCGGTCGGAGAGCAGCACGTCACTCTGTGTAAGCCGCGAGGCGACCTCCACCGGGTTGTGGTGCTTGATCGGGCTGTGGCAGGGGTCGTGGTAGAGGTACTTGCCCTTATCGCCATCACCAAGTTGCACGCCCTTCTCCATCAGGTACTCGTGAATATCCATCAGCCGACAGCCGGGAAAGATCTTCTCGAACTCGTACTTCAATAACTGGTCCATGCAGGTGCCGCATGAAACCACCACGGTCTTGATGTCCATGTAGTTGAGGGTATTGGCTACCCGGTGGAAGAGCACACGGTTCTCGGTGGTGATGCGATACCCCTTCTCGTAGTCTCCGGCTGCGTTCTGGGGATAGCCGCAGCAGAGATAACCCGGAGGCAAAACCACCTCGGCACCCAGGTCGTAGAGCATGGCAATGGAAGCCAGCCCGACGTCACTGAAGAGCCGTTCGGAGCCACAGCCGGGGAAATAGAAGACGGCGTCGCTATCGTCGCTTATCTTGGCCGGGTCGCGAAGGATCGGCACGGTGGTCCGGTCCTCGATACCCAGCAGGGCACGGGTGGTCTTCTTCGGCAATTCAACCCGAATGGGGCGGCGCACCAGTTCAACCACCTGGGCCTGCAGTTCCGGCTTGCCGGTGGTGCGGGCAGGGATGCGCTTGTTGCGCACCAGCAGCCCCGTCTTCTTGAACACTTCGTGGCCCAGGGTAAGCCCCTTGTAGCCCCACTCCAGCATGCTCTTACGCATGGCGCGGATGGTTCTCGGGTCGGTGGCGTTCAGGAAGGCCATTGCCGCCCAGGTGCCCGGGTTCTTGCGCTTGTGCCCCTGCTCGGAGAGGATCTTGCGCATACGCGTGGTCACGTCACCGAAGTCGATATTCACCGGGCAGGGCGTTTCGCACTTGTGGCAGACGGTGCAGTGATCCGAGACGTCGTTCATCTCTTCGAAATGGTGCAGGGAGATGCCTCGCCGGGTCTGTTCTTCGTAGAGAAAGGCCTCGATGATCAGGCCGGTACCCAGGATCTTGTTGCGAGGGGAATAGAGCAGGTTAGCTCGGGGCACGTGGGTCTGGCAGACCGGCTTGCACTTGCCGCAGCGCAGGCAGTGCTTCACATCGTCGTTGAGCTCACCCAACTCACTCGCCTCGAGAATGATCGCCTCCTGCTGAACCAGTCGCAGCGAGGGGGTGTAGGCCGTATCAAGGCCGGAGTCCGGCATCAGCTTGCCCCGGTTGAAAACGCTCTCCGGATCGACACGCCTCTTGTACTCCACGAACGCCTTGAGCTTCTCCTCTTCCAGGTACTGGATCTTGGTCAACCCGATGCCGTGCTCGCCGGAGATGACGCCATCCAGGGACTGGGCCAGTTCCATGATCTGGTCAACAACCCGGTCGGCCTCGTGGAGCATGGCATAGTTGTGTGAGTGGACAGGGATATTGGTGTGCACGTTGCCGTCGCCGGCGTGCATGTGCAGGGCAACGAAGAGACGACCGTCACGAATCTCGGCATGGATGGCATCCAGCCTGCTGCGCACAGGTTTCAGATCCTGTCCATCGAAGATCTCGTTCAGGCGGGTGGCGATCTCCTTGCGGTAGGAGTGCACCAGGTCCTGGCGCAACATCATGTCCAGCAGGCTGTCGCCGGGCTGCGCCTTGGGCTCCTCTTTCTCTCTTAGCAGGGTCACGTGATCCGCGACAGGTGCATCCAGGTTATCCAGGATCGTCTGCCAGCGTTCACGGGCTGTGTGAACCACCTCCCTGGCCGCATCCCGCTTCGCCTGCATGATGGCGGTGTTCTCTTCGGAGTCCTCGTACTCCTTGGCCTGGCGCAGCTCCGGCATGTCGCCCGCCAGGTAATCCAGCACCTCGTCCATGATCTGCAGCTTGTTGCTGATGGACTGCTCGATATTTATCCGCTCGATACCCCGGTTGTACTCCGCCAACCGCTCCAGGGGAATCACCACGTCCTCGTTGATCTTGAAGGCGTTGGTATGAGCCGAGATCGCTGCAGTACGGGCACGGTCCACCCAGAAGGTGCGGCGCGCCTCGGGGCTGACGGCAATAAATCCTTCCGCCTCCCTCGCATTGGCCAGCTTTACCACTGCAGAGGCAGCACTGCCCACAGCCAGTTCGTCGTCGGAGGCCAGGTCGGCGATCAGCACCATCTTCGGACGCTCCCGACGGGACGCCTTGGTGCTGTACTTCACCGCCTTGATATAGCGCTCGTCCAGGTGCTCGAGTCCGGACATCAGCACCCCTTCGCTCTGCTCGATGAAATCCTTGATCTCGACGATAGCGGGGACCGCCTTGGAGAGATCGGTGCCGAAAAACTCCAGGCAGACCGTACGCACATGCTTGGGCATCCGGTGGAGCACGAAGCGTGCGGATGTGATCAGGCCGTCGCACCCCTCCTTCTGCACTCCCGGCAAACCGGATAGAAACTTATCGGTGACATCCTTGCCAAGCCCCTGCTTGCGAAAGGCTGCGCCGGGCAGCTCCAGCAGTTCAGGCTCTCCAACTGGCGTAACACCATCCGCCTCGTAGCGGGAAATACGGAAGCTGACCAACTCCTGGTCGTGAATCTTTCCACGGTTGTGGTTGAGGCGCTCCACCTCCAGCCATTTTGCATCGGACATCACCATGCGCCAGGAGGCGAGGTTGTCCAGGGTGGTACCCCAGAGCACCGCTTTCTTGCCGCCGGCGTTCATGGCGATGTTGCCGCCGATGGTGGAGGCGTTCTGGGATGTAGGGTCAACGGCGAAAGCCAGACCATGCTCCGCCGCCAGGTCGGAGACCCGCTTGGTCACCACACCCGCGCCGGTAGGCACCGTGGGCACCTCACCCTCGACACCCGGCAGGGAGAGATACTCCACCTCCCCAAGCTGTTCCAGCTTCTCGGTGTTGATCACCGCACAGTGGGCATCCAGGGGAACAGCCGAACCGGTATAGCCGGTACCACCGCCACGGGGGATGATGGTCAGGCCGCACTCGATGCAGGTCTTGACGATGGAAACCACCTCTTCCTCGTGATCCGGACTGATCACCACGAAAGGCACTTCCACGCGCCAGTCGGTGGCATCGGTGGCGTGAGAGACCCGGGCCAGACCACCGAAATCAATATTGTCCCTGCGCGTGATTCGTGAGAGCTCACGGGTCACCCGCCGGCGCAGCTCGTTATTCTGCTCGAAGCAGGAAGCGAATTTCTCAACCGCCCCACGGGCCGCGTGAAGCAGATCGATGGCCTGCTGGTTGCCGTTGGTGCGCCCCTCGAACTGATCCAGTCGGTGGTGAAGCGCATCAACCAGCGCCTTGCGTCTGCCCTCGTCCGCCTGCAAATCATCCTGCAGGTAGGGATTGCGGGCAACCACCCACATGTCACCCAGCACCTCGAACAACATCCGAGCAGAACGACCAGTACGGCGGGTCCCCCTCAGCTCCTCGATGGTTTTCCACATCTGCTCACCGAGAAACCGTATGACGATTTCGCGGTCTGAGAAGGAGGTGTAGTTGTAGGGTATCTCGCGGATACGCTGGGCTTGTGTCGCGCTCATTACCGTCCGTTTCGCACCGAAACCAATTAAAAACGCCCGTGGGCAAGAACCCCGGGCTTGATGAAACAGGGATTTTATCCTAAACCGACCAAAAGCTGTATGACTTATGAACCAAAAACCACTAAAAATCAATAAATAAACCAAAGGAGCATGAGATGAGAGTATCAAATTTTGCGGTTGCTGCAATAGCACCCCTGGCTTTCGCCACACAAGTTGCAATTGCCGACAGTCACGGCAAGGCAGTGGAGTATCGCCAGGCGGTGATGACCACCTACGGCTGGAATTTCAAACCAATGGGCGCCATGGTAAACAACAAGGCGCCATACGATGCCGAAAAATTCAAACATCACGCAACGGACCTGGCTGCGGCCGCCCACCTCGACCTGCTCAGCGGCTTCCCGGAAGACTCGGAGCATGAAGAGAGCGACGTGAAGAGCGAGATCTGGCTGAACTGGGAAAACTTCGAGCAGAAGTATCGCAACTTCCAGGAGAAGGCGGCTGCACTCAACGCAGCCGCCGATAGCGCCGACCTGGACAAGATACGCCCCACCTTTGGCGCCACGGCCAAGACCTGCAAGGACTGCCACAAGGCGTTTCGCGAATAGAGCCGCCCCAGGGGTAGAATACGTTTTTTCACCTGATGGAATAGCCCAATGCCCAAAGCTGTATTTCTCGACCTGGACACCGTCAGCCGAGACGATATCGGCCTGTCGACCCTGAACGCCACGCCTTACGAGTGGCAGTATCACAACGCCACCGGGGCAGAAGAGGTCGGCAGCAGGATCGCAGGTGCGGAACTGGTGGTAAGCAACAAGGTAGTCCTCGACACAGCGGCACTGGAACAGTCTCCCGGTATCAGGCTGATCTGTATCGCCGCAACGGGCACCAACAACGTGGACCTGGCAAAGGCAGCCGAGTTGGGAATTGCCGTGACCAACGTGGCAGGCTACTCCACGCCGGCGGTGGTACAGCACGTCTTCGCCCTGATTCTCTCCCTCACCACCCGGCTGCAGGACTACCAGGCAGCCTTGCGTGGCGGCGCCTGGCAGCGTAGCGAGCAGTTCTGCCTGCTGGATTTTCCGATCAGGGATCTCCAGGGGAAGACCCTGGGAATCGTGGGCTATGGCGCCCTGGGCAGTGCCGTGGCCAAGGTGACCCAGGCATTCGGCATGGAGACCCTGATTGCCCAGCGACCGGGCGGCGAACCCACCGAGGGGCGCCTGCCGTTAACCGAGCTGCTGCCGCAGACGGACATCCTGAGTCTGCACTGCCCCCCTGACAGAGCACACACGGAACCTGGTCGGCGCACCGGAGCTCGCACTGATGAAACGCGACGCCCTGCTGATCAACACGGCGCGGGGAAGTATCGTGGATGAAGCTGCCCTGACAGAGGCACTCAGAGAGAGGCGACTGGGTGGCGCCGGTATCGATGTGCTGGCGGTGGAGCCGCCCAGGGACGGCAATCCGTTACTGGAGCCCGATGTGCCCAACCTGATCGTCACCCCCCACACCGCCTGGGCCAGTCGGGAGTCCCGCCAACGCCTGGTGGACGAGGTGGCGAAAAATATCGAAACCTTTCTCTTGGGAGAGGAGCGCAACAGGGTAGTTTAGTGCATGGATATTCCATAGGACCCAGCGCCAGCGCCTGAAACAATGTCCAGGCTGGAGATCAGGAGAAGTAGCTGGCCGCTTCCTCTTCAGTAAGCAGCTTCTCGATGGTGCAGGCGATTGAAAACGCCATCTCGCTGCCCTCTTCAAGAGGGGCGCAACGCACAACGTTGAGCAACGCATGAAACGGTGGCGTGATATCGGTGCCCGGCGGTATTTCAATCGCCATACTGTCAGCCGAGGCCATGGCCTCGTTGGCCCAGAGCAGAACCCCTGTTGCACTGAGATCCTTCACCCTGGCCTCTCTCGTCGCATCTTCGCCCTGCACCTTCAGCCGGGCAGAACCTTCAACTTCCATACGATAAAAATCACGCTTGTTCAGATATTCCAGCATTTTCGCTGCTCCAGGAGTCAGGTGTTGTACCAGGGCCTGATTACACTATGCATCGGTCGTACTAGCCGTTTCTTGAGTCATGCTCCAACCGGTCGGCCTGCTCCCGGGAAAGATAACGCCAGGGCAGTGGCATCAGGCCAGGGACGCGATCCATGTAACGGCGATAGATATCACCATGATAGGCGATCAGTTTCCGCTCTTCGAGGCGGGAGCCGAGAATGAAATAGAGGGTAGCCATGACTGCTGTTGCCAGGAACTCCTGGTTCATGTCCCGGGTCCAGATCAGCACCAAGCCCAGGCTATACCAGGGGTGCCTGACATAACGGTGCAGGGGGGATATATGGAAGTTCTCCTGGTCCTCCACGCACCGCTCACGCTCACGCCATTGGCGCAGCCCAAGGAACTCGCCTCCATCGTAATAACGCAGTGACAGGGCGAATCCGAAAACGGCCACCAGGGCCAAACCGTTGACCAACCACCAGCCAATCCCCGTCCACTGCCAGAGATAAGGTCCCGTTGCACTGAATATGAGATAGAGAGGCGGGATCAGCAGGATCAAGGCCAGCCCGTTGAAACCCAGGCGATAGGCAGGCATCAGCGTCGGCCAGCGCGCTGCGAACCACCGCTTCACAGCCAGTGAAGCAAGAATGGAGTGAATCACAAAATAGAGAAGCCAGACCCCGACCAGGATCAGGATCAGGATCCGGCTTTCAATACCGAACATGAGTTCGCGCTCCAGCGTGACTCAGCCCTGGAACTTGCCGCTTCTCAGACGCTGGGCCTCCATGGTTTCCAACTCGCGGGAACCGGAGACCACCACTTCAGGATCGGGCACAAAGTCCAGTTCCGGGTTGAGCCGCTCGTAGGGTACGGAGTTGAGAATCACCTTCATGACATTCAGCCTGGCTTGGTGCTTGTCGTTGGAGCGGATCATGGTCCAGGGCGCGTGAGTGGAGTGGGTCTTCTTCAGCATCTCGTACTTCACGTTGGTGAAATCGTCCCAGCGCTCCTGGGCCTGCACGTCCACCTCGCTCAGTTTCCACTGGCGCAGCGGGTCGTTCTTGCGGCGTTCGAACCGGCGATTCTGCTCCTCCTTGGTCACACTGAAATAGAGCTTGATCAGGATGGTGCCCTGGCGAACCAGGTCCTTCTCGAAACCGGTTACGCCGCGCATGAAGTTGCGGTACTCCTGGTCGGAACAGAAACCGAACACCGGCTCCACCATGGCGCGGTTGTACCAGCTGCGGTCGAACAGCACCACCTCACCTCCGCGGGGAAGCTGGCTGACATACTTCTGGAAGAACCACTGGGTACGCTGATCCTCTGTGGGTTTTCCGAGCGCCACCACGCGGTAGTGTTTTTCATTCATGTACCGAGTGACACGGCGGATGGTGCCGCCCTTGCCAGCAGCATCACGCCCTTCGAAAAGGATCACCATCTTGCTGCCGGTTGACTCGAGATACTGCTGCATCCGGATCAACTCCGCCTGGTAAGGCTTGAGCTCCTCTTCCCGGCGGTAGCGCCTGACCGCCTTGCAGTTGTCTTTCTTGAGCTGGGCATTCTGGTCCTGAAGCGCCTGGAAGGCAGCCATCATCTCATCCACGCTCATGTTTTCCCCGTTCAGCTCAAAGGCGTCACCAGCCGCCTCTTGGGCTTCATCCGCAACAGTTCCAAGGGTTTCGACATTTTGTCCGTCAGTCATTCCAGCCACCTTCTTAATCTAAACCGCGACTCTTCGAAAAGAGCCAGCGAACATCAACAAATCCCATTAATGTTACTCCCATATCGGAGCACCTGCATTGACGCATCGCAGTATATTTTCTTCTTTAATAACGATAGGCCGACTCCACCTGTTCCCGGGTCAGCACGCCATATATTCGTTGAATTCCGGGAGCGGTGGTGCGCTCGACATAGAGCGACTGAACACCACGACTCTCCAGCAACTCCATCGCCTCCTGCAGGGTTGCCTGTATATGAACCGGGGCCACTTCGTCCCTGCGGGCCGGAATCGCCATCAGGTCTATCTCCTGCACCTCCTGGTTTTCCTGAAGAAAGCGGGCAAGATCCAGCGCCGGCATCAGCGCCACAGGCCCTTCCTCTCCCTGCACCAGCAACCACTCCGGGCCCTTCTCCAGCAGCGTCTCCGCGTCTGAACGCTCCACCACACTGTCGGGGCGCTCAAAACTTTTACCCATCACACTGGCCACACCGATGCGACGCAGCGCCTGCATCACCGGGTTTGCGTTGTAGTCCAGGCCACTGGCCTTGAGCATGGTGATAAAGAGGGATTCCTTGCGGAACAGCTCACTGGCGGTCAGCGCCGCCACCACGATCACCAGCATCCCAGGCATGATAATCTGCGGACTGTGTGTCAACTCCATCATTGCGGTCAGCGCCGCCAGGGGCGCCTGGAGACTGGCCCCCATCATCGCCCCCATACCCAGCAGTGCGTAGAAACTGACATCGATCTGCATCTGCGGCAGTATCATCTGCACGGACAACCCCATGAGACTGCCCAGGGTCGCACCGATAAAAAGCGAGGGCCCAATCATGCCGCCAGGGATCCCCATACCGACACTGGCCACCGTGGCCAGCAACTTGGTAATCGTCAAAACGGCCAGCAGGGCAAGGCCAATCTCTCCAAGCAGCGCCGCATTGACCGTGTCGTAACCGATACCCATCACCTCGGGAACCACCATTGCAAACAGACCGACGATGACCCCTGCCAGGGTGGCGCGCCACCAGAAGGGGACATTCCGTGCCCGCACCGCCACGCTTTCAATCATCTGGTTGAAGAGGGATGAAAACATGCCGACAACCAACCCAAGCAACAGGACCAGGGGCATCTCTCCTAAAGAACCAAGTTGCATTTCAGGTACCGCAAAAGCCGGCTCGCCGCCGAATACGCTGTAGGAAACGGCAGTGGCACTCACAGCAGCCAGAATGACCGGAATGAAACTGGCCAGGGTGTACTCCATCATCACCACCTCCAGCGCGAAGATCACACCGGCCAGGGGCGTATTGAACGAAGCGGCAATGCCGGCAGCTGTACCGCAACCCACCATGGTGCGAATGCTGTTGTTGGGCAGGGTCAGGTACTGGCCCAGCAGGCTGCCGGAAGCAGCACCCAGGTAGATGTGAGACCCTTCACGCCCCACCGAGTGTCCGCTGATGATGGCTACTGCCGCACCAACAAACTGAAGCACGAATTCACGCAGGGTGAGGTGCCCCTGATGATAGGCCATACGCTCCATCACCCGCGCTACGCCCAGTACGTGAAGCCCGTTGGCGTGCCGATAGAAGATCCAGCCGATAATCGCCCCACCCACAACCGGCAGAAGGAAACGCGCCCACAGCGGCAGTGCCTCGTAGTTCTCTGAAAGGCCACCCGGAAGAAAACCGGCCTGGGCACCCTCCACCGCGACACGAAAAGCGACGATGATGCCTCCGGCCAGCAGTCCCGTGACCAGCCCCAGCAGGGCCAACTGGATCAGCGCATCGGGACGGGACAGGTGCAGACGCAACTCGTCCAGCCGTTCTGCCAGCCACTCCAGTGTCTTGTTCTTAATAATGCTTCATCCTGTATCAAGCTCTGTTCAAAAGCTTACGCGAAAGCTACATTAACGCCTTCCCGTCATTACCGAAAGTCAACCCATGCAGATCCACAATGCAAACGCCTACCGCGAAGCGAGCGAACTGGAGATCATCGAGCAGTACCTCCCCATAGAGGGCGGTGAAATCCTGGAACTGGGCTGCGGACGTGCCTGGATGACACGACAGATCGCCCAACGCTTCCACCCCGCACATGTTGTCGCTACCGAGGTGGACCGCATACAGCACGAAAAGAATCTGCAGATCGATGACCTGCCCAATGTCACCTTTGTCTACGGCGGCGCCGAGCAGATCGACCTTCCAGACAGCAGTATTGATATCGCCATCATGCTGAAATCCCTGCACCACGTTCCACGGGAACTGATGGACCAGGGCCTGTCCGAAGTCGCCAGGATTCTCAAGCCAGGGGGACTCGCCTACATATCCAAACCGGTATACCAGGGCGCATTCAACGATATCCTCAAACTCTTCAATGACGAAAAGGAGGTTCGGAAACTCGCCTTTTCAGCGGTCCGGCGGGCAGTGCAGAACGGCAGTCTGGAACTGGTGGAACAGATCTTTTTCAACTCGCCAGGCCACTATGCCGACTTTGCGGAGTTCGAAGCCCGCATGCTCAATGTGACCCATACCGAGCACCGGATTGACGAGCCGCTCTATCGTCAAATAAAGGCGGCCTTCGAAGCCCACATGACCCCTGGGGGCGCAGACTTTCTCAAACCGTCCCGGGTAGATCTGCTACGCAAGCCACATCAATAGCCTATCAGGATCTGGCCTTCTGAAGCTTTCGAAACAGGGTCCTCTCACTGATACCGAGCCGCTCAGCCAAAGCCTTGCGGTCACCACCGAATTGCTTGCTAGCCTGCTCAAGATAGCGCCGCTCAACTTCCTCCAGGGAGAGCAGGCCATCTTCCGCCTCTACTGAAAACTCCCCTGCCCCATACGGCCTACGGCACTCATCTGGAAGATGCTCCGGTCGGATCTCATCCCCATCGGCCATCAGCGCAGCACGCTCGAGGATGTTTCTCAGCTCTCGGATATTCCCGGGAAAGGCGTATCCCGAAAGACAGGCGATAGCGTCCGACGAGAGTCTCTTGCCTTCTGCCACCTTGATCCGCTTGAGCAGACTCGCAGCCAACAGCGGCAGGTCATCGATGCGCGCCTGAAGGGAGGGGAGTTCGATGGGAAAGGTACTTATCCTGTAGTAGAGATCCTGCCTGAAACGCCCTTCCTCGACCATCTGCTTGAGATCCCGGTGCGTGGCACAAACGAGACGGAAATCAGCCTGCTGCGGGTCAACGCTACCGACCCTACGGTAGGTGCCGGTTTCCAACAGGCGTAGCAACTTCACCTGCAGGGGCAGGGGAATGTCTCCTATCTCGTCCAGAAAGAGCGTACCCCCGCGAGCAGACTCCACAAGACCCGTCTTGGCTGCATGGGCACCGGTAAACGCTCCTTTTTCATGCCCGAACAGTTGGCTCTCGAACAGGGACTCCGTCAATCCTGAACACTCCACCGGCACAAACAATGCGCGGTTTCTCGGACTCAGATCGTGAATCGCCTGGGCCACCAGTTCCTTACCGGTCCCGGATTCCCCGAGCAGCAAGGCAGCCGTTTCACTGGGTGCAACACGTTGAACGAGTTCCAGCATCCGGTTGAAGGCCTCGGAACGGCCAACCATCCCTTCTTCGTCCACATGAGCACTAGCCGCCCTGGAATGCCGGATGATCTCGATGTAATAGAGCAGGTCTCCCGAATCCTCATCGAATATGGCTCTGCCTTCCACTTCCACATGCTCATCACCCCGGGGAGAGTGGTGTATATGCAGTACCCGCTGAGGCTCCCGCAATTCCAGACCCCCCTTCAACGGACAGATATCATGCACTCCTGAACAGGGCTTCGTGGAACCATGGGAGATTTCGTAGCAGTAGCGCCCGAGAACCTCACGACCCTCATAGTTCCGACGGTAACAGCGATTGGCGGCGAGCACACGATAATCGGGGGAAAGTAGGATTGCAGGCTCCTCAAGCGTGTCCAGCAGTTGAGCCATACCACTATCGATTAAACGGTCAGAACCGGGGATCGACATAATGAAAGACCACATGAATGTCATTAATGGCGGTCAGTATACCAAATAATGCCATTTTTGGCATTTTGCGAAGAAGATATCGTTTACCGATTGACTGGACATATCCTTCAAGGCGCTTTAATTACACGGACTTGGAAGCCATATTCGCAATTCACACCAAACTGGCACGCAATCTGCAGAATCAATATCGGCGAAAGGATACTCCATCCCTTTCGGGTCATGAGTTTTGACCATCCAACGCAGAACGGAGCAGCAGCCGAACCGCAGATTTGCGTTATGAACCTTCATATCGCATCTCCTCCACCTTCAGCCGCCCAAATATTGGGCGGCTTTTTTATGTACAGGATGTACGGTATGCCGCGGGCGCAGGGATGCGCAGGAGCGGCGCTGCACAGGGATGTGCTTATGCCGTGGAGCACATGGATGTGCGGGAACGGCGGGCCATGCATGGCACCACGCCCCATTTAATGCGCAGATGCACAGGAACGGCGCTGTACAGGGATGGCCTTATGCCGCGGGTGCAGGGATACACTGGAGCGGTCTTGATCCAATCACCAGCTGTGCAATGACCCCATTCGCCGCGAGGCACGGCTCCCACGGGGATAGGGACGAAGTAGGATGCCAAAGCCAGGGAGCGGCGATGCACGGTATACCGCGGAGATCATGTTTTCCCCGCACAAAAGACCATAACCACCCCAACATTAATAATAATCAATATTATTTCTATTCAGATAGAAGCAAATCAGTTGTCCCTGATATTTATAGGTGATATTCTTACAAATAGTAATCATTCACATTTGTGGTTGGCAGTAATGAATGCTCAAAAAGAAGTAACCCCCCTCGACCGTCTCGATGTAGGGACCCAGGCAAGAATCGCGGAAATCCATGGCGACCGCGCCATGGCAAGACGCCTGCTGAGTCTTGGCCTGAGAGTAGGCTCTGAGATCAGTGTCGTGCAGCACCGCAAACGCGGCGTGGTGGTCGCCAGTGCCGGCACCCGCGTCGCCCTCGGTGCCTGCATTGCCGACAAACTGCTGATGCAGACCATCGACAACCACTGACCGGAACCCAGAGCTCACACCCCGACCACTGCGCAATTTTCGGAGAATTACGTGATCAACATCGCCCTGGGGGGCAACCCCAACTGCGGCAAGTCCGCGATTTTTAATGCGTTAACCGGGATCCGGCAGAAAACCGGAAACTGGCCGGGCGTGACCGTTGATCGAAAAGAGGGCCGCTTCAGCCTGGAGGGTGACGAGTTCACTATTGTCGACCTGCCCGGCATCTACTCCCTCGACGCCTCCTCGCTAGACGAACAGGTAACCCGAGACTACCTGCTCTCCAGGGATGCCAGCCTCATCATCAACGTAATCGACGCATCGAACCTGGAGCGTAATCTCTACTTCACCGTGCAACTGCGAGAGATGGGCATCCCAATGGTGATCGCCCTCAATATGATGGACGTTGCCCGAAGCCGCGGCATCAAGGTCGATATTCAAAAGCTCAGTGAGGAACTAGGATGCCCGGTAGTACCCGTGGTGGCAACCACCGGCGAAGGCCTGCCGGCCCTGAAACAGCAGATCAGGCTGGTCGCCGGAGATGAGCACGCCGTCAACTTCGAGGTGGCACACGAAGATACTGTTGAGCAGGCTATCGTGGACCTGGAACCCCATTTCAGCGACAGCTCCGACAAGGCCAACCACCGCTGGCTCAGCCTGAAACTCCTGGAAGGTGACGAGCACGCCTGCTCCCTGGTGAATGAAGATATAGCCGGACTGGCACAGGGCTGGCGCAAGAAAATTGCAGACCGGGCCGGGGAAGAGGCCGACATCCATATCGCGGATGCACGCTACGGCCATGCACACGCCCTGACCCAGCGGGTCACAAGAGAACAGGGCAAACTGGGAAAAACATTGTCGGACCGTATCGACAAGGTGGTCCTCAACCGCATTGCCGGCATCCCCATCTTCCTCGCCGTGATGTACCTGATGTTCATGTTCACCATCAACATCGGCGGCGCTTTTATCGACTTTTTCGACATCGCCCTGGGCGCGGTTGCTGTTGACGGGCTCGGCGGCTGGATGCGCTCCATTGGCTCACCTGAATGGCTTACCGTGCTGATTGCAGAGGGCATCGGCGGGGGTATTCAGGTGGTCTCCACCTTCATCCCGATCATCGCCTGTCTCTACCTATTCCTCTCCATCCTGGAAGATACCGGCTACATGGCCCGCGCCGCCTTCGTCATGGACCGGGCGATGCGCACCATGGGCCTTCCCGGAAAGGCCTTCGCCCCCCTCATTGTGGGCTTTGGCTGCAATGTACCCGCCGTCATGGCAACCCGCACCCTGGAGAACCAGAGAGAGCGCAAACTCACCATCCTGATGAATCCGTTCATGTCCTGCGGTGCCCGGCTGCCGGTATATGCCCTATTCGTGGCCGCCTTTTTCCCGACTAACGGGCAGAACCTGGTTTTCCTGCTTTACCTCATCGGTATAGCCGTAGCCGTACTCACCGGCATGATCATGCGCCGCACCCTGCTTTCCGGAGACAGCACCGGCTTCATGATGGAGCTCCCCCCCTACCACCTGCCCACGGCCAAGGGGGTCGCCCTGCGCACCTGGGACCGCGTAAAGCTGTTCATCCGCGACGCAGGCAAGGTGATTATCGTCATGGTGGTGATCATCAATGTGCTTAACTCCATTGGCACCGATGGCTCCTTCGGCAACAACGACAGCGAAAACTCCGTTTTGAGCCATACCGCAAAAGCACTGACCCCCGCCCTCTCCCCCATGGGCATAGAGGAGGACAACTGGCCGGCCACCATTGGCATCTTCACCGGCGTCCTGGCAAAGGAGGTCGTGGTCGGCACCCTGGACACCCTCTACAGTCAGCTTGCAGAAGAGGCCCTGGGAGAGCGTCCTGAAGAAACACCACCCACCTTATGGGAGAGCCTTGCGGAGGCTGCAGCGACGGTCCCTGGGAACCTTGCCGCCCTGAGCGACACCCTACTCGACCCCTTGAGCCTTGATGTGGGCGACGTCAGCAGCCTGGAAGTCGCAGCTGAAGAACAGGAGGTAACCACCGGTACCTTCGGCGCCATGGCAGCCCGCTTCGATGGGCAGGCCGGCGCCTTTACCTACCTGCTGTTCATCCTGCTCTACTCCCCCTGTGTCGCAACAATGGGCGCCATCAAGCGGGAGTCGGGAGGACCCTGGACCCTTTTCGTAATCGCCTGGACCACCGGCATCGCCTTTACCCTCTCCACGGTCTTCTACCAGGGCGCCACCTTCGAACAGCATCCCGGCAGCTCCATGGCCTGGATTATCGGGCTCTCCCTGTTCGTAGCTATAGTGGTGGTTGGACTTCGTATATGGAGCAGGCAGGGCGAGGCGAGCCCCGCCCAACCCAGCGGAGCCCAGGCATGATCCTCTCGGATATCAGGCAGTACCTACTGCAGCGCGGCCATGCCAGCCTGTCAGATATCGCCACCCACTTCGATAGCAACCCGGACGCGGTACGCGGCATGCTCGAAACCTGGATTCGCAAAGGGAAGGTTCGTAAAAGGCTGGCCAACAGCGATTGCGGCAGCAGTTGCTGTCAGTGCGATGCGGCTGCAGTGGAAATCTATGAATGGATCGATGCTCAAAAGGTCGCTAGCGAACACCCATTGCCGCTACCCACATTCTGCAAGCACTGACATTTCTGCGCAGAAGCCCAGCACCCCCCCAGGCACAAGTCCCCAGGGGAGATAACACCTCGCATTCTCTAATCGACCGGAGGAACTGGCTCCTTGGGTTGTCGGTCAATTATGTAGGATTGTCTAGTGGGAGGGCCGCCCTCGGCCCGATAGCGGCAACATAATCAAGCATCAAATCTAAAACAGGCCCCATTCGCCGCGGAGGCGCGGCTCCTACTTCTTTAGCTTGATGACCAGGCTGTTGATATTGTTCTCTTTCAAACGGGCTCGCAGCGTATTGACCTGTTCACGGCCATAAGGGCCGCTGCGTACCCGGTGAAAGGTATCCGAACCGTTCACGTTGACGGTCTGAATCTCCGCCTCGATGCCGACCAGGGCCAGGCTCGCTTTCAGGCGATCGGCGTCTGAATGTTTTCTGAAAGAGCCCATCTGCAACATGTAGCCGGTATCCGGCCTGGGCTTGGCAACGGGTGCAGCACCTGCGACTACAGGGGCCTGAAGTTCGGGTTCCGGAACAACAACCTCCATCTCGGGGAGAATCGTGTAGAAGTCGAAGCGGGGCTTTTGCGCAGCAGGCTCAGGCGCTTTTTTCGGCTTGGGCTTCGGCTTGGGCTTCGGCTTTGCCTGCTGAGTCGGTTTGGCCGCAGGGGGCACACTGCGCTGGGTAAGCATGCCTTCACCCGCACCGAACTTGAGCCAGACCAAGCCACTGGCAAACAACCCTACCAGGAGTCCGCCGACAAACCAGACCCAGCCCGGCGTCTGATTCTTCTTCTTTCTCTGACCTGAAGCGCGGCTTTTGTAATCCCTTGGCATTTACATCCTCTCCGGCGCCGAAACCCCTATCAGGTTCAGGCCATTGCGCAGTACCTGGCGCACCGCCAGGATCAGCTTGATACGGGCATCACGCAACGCCGTGTCGTCCACCAGGAACTGGTGGGCGTTGTAGTAAGTATGGAAATCGTTTGCCAGTTCACGCAGGTAGTGTGTGAGCTGATGGGGCTCTTCATTCAGCGCAGAGGCTTCCACCACTTCAGGGTAGCGTGCCATGGTCTTCATCAGGACCAGTTCGTAACTCTCTTCCAGCCGCTCGAGGTTCTCAGCCCCCTGGGACACTTCGACATCCATACCCTTCTCGGCCGCCTGCTGCAGCACACTGCAGACCCGGGCATGGGCATACTGAACGTAGTAGACCGGGTTCTCATTCGACTGCGACTTGGCCAGGTCCAGGTCGAAATCCATGTGCTGTTCACACTTGCGCATGACATAGAAGAAACGCGCTGCGTCGGCACCGACCTCCTTGCGCAGCTCACGCAAAGTAACGAATTCACCGGAACGGGTGGACATCTGCACCTTCTCACCGCCGCGATAGAGCACGGCGAACTGAACCAGCAGCACATCCAGCTTGGATGCATCGTCGCCCAGTGCCTCCAGCGCTGCCTTCACCCGGGGCACATAACCGTGATGGTCTGCACCCCAGACATCGATCACCCGGTCGAAGCCGCGTTCCAGCTTGTCCATGTGATAGGCGATATCCGAAGCGAAGTAGGTGGTCTGACCGTTATCGCGCACGACCACGCGATCCTTCTCGTCGCCGAAGTCAGTGGAGCGGAACCACATGGCGCCACCCTTTTCGTAAAGGTAGCCGCTGTTGCGCAACCGCTCGATAGCCTTGTTGACGGCGCCAGACTCAGTGAGGCTGCGCTCGGAGTACCATTCCTCGTAGTTGACGCCGAACAGCCCCAGGTCATCACGGATATCGCCGAGGATGGTGTTGAGGGCCAGCTCGAAAACGAAGCGGTAGCGGTTGTCACCGAGCAGCTGTTTTGCCTGGCCGATCAGTCCATCGATATGCTTCTCCTTGTCTCCACCGGCGGGCTCATCAGCCGGAACACCAGCAAACACATCTTCGGCACGCTGCTTGTAGGCCTCTTCGTGCTCCCGGTGCAATGTGGCAGCGATATCCCAGATGTAGTCACCCTTGTAACCGTTGGCGGGGAAGGTCAGCTCCTCGTCACATAACTCCAGGTAGCGGAGCCAGACACTGGTGGCCAGGATATCCATCTGGCGGCCTGCATCATTGACGTAATACTCGCGATGCACATCGTAACCCACCGCTCCAAGCAGATCCGCAACCACCGCCCCGTAGGCGGCACCACGACCGTGCCCCACATGCAGGGGGCCAGTGGGATTGGCCGAGACGAACTCGACCTGTACCCGTTTGTCTTTTCCGATCTCGCTGCGGCCAAAACCATGGCCCTGCTCGATAATCCCGGGTACCAGTGAATGATAGGCGCCGGAGGCCAGGTAGAAATTGATGAACCCCGGACCTGCGATCTCAACCTTCTCGACCAGGGCAGAAGCCGGAATCGCCGCTATCAGCTTCTCGGCAAGGTCCCTCGGTTTGGCACGGGCCACCTTTGCCAACACCATCGCCACGTTGCAGGCGAAGTCGCCATGACGTTCGTCCCGGGCGCGCTCGATCACCGGCTGAGGAATCTGGTCGGCGGGAATGATCCCCTCGGCGGCTATCTGCTCTAGGGCCTGGAACATCAACTGCTGAATTTGGGCTTTCATTTTCTACCTAGGGCCTGTTGACGCGAAACCGGGAAGGATACCAGGAAACCATTAACCTTAGAATCCTGGCCAGGCCTCCTCGACACGGCATACCTGGCTGTCATGTCAAAAGACCTCCTGGGGATCGACGTCGATGGACCACCTCACCTGGCGGGCTGATTTCAAGCCCTGGAGCCGGGGCACCCAGGCGGAAAGCAGTTTCTGCAATCGCCCCCGATCAGCAGCCTGGAGCAGAAGGTGCGCACGATAACGTCCCGCCCGGCGCTCCATGGGTGCCGGTACCGGCCCCCAGTATTCGACCTTGTTATCCCCCTGCTCTCGGGCCAGTGAAAGCGCCTCATCCAAAAACCGCTGGGCCGCATCAGCTTTGGTCGCCTCGGACCGCAACAGCGCCTGGTAACTGAAGGGCGGCAACTCCGCCTCGCGCCGCTCATCCAGGGCTGCCGTGGCAAAGGCATCATATCCTTCCCGGATCAGGGTATGCAGCAAGGGGTGATCCGGGTGCCTGGTCTGAATCACCACGCGCCCCCGCTTCTCAGCCCTACCGGCCCGACCTGCCACCTGAATGATAAGCTGGGCCATGCGCTCAGCTGCCCGGTAATCTGCTCCGAACAGCCCCTGGTCCACATCCAGTATTGCCGCGAGGGTGACGTTCGGAAAGTGGTGCCCCTTTGCCAGCATCTGGGTTCCGATCAATAGTGAGTACTTACCTTCCCTGATCTCGCCCAGCAACGATTCGAGACTGCCTTTACGGCGTGTCGTATCCCGGTCGATACGGGCAATTCCCGCCTCCGGAAAATGCGCCCTGAGCACCTCTTCCAGGCGCTCTGTCCCCTGGCCCATAGGCTTCAGTTGATCACCGCCACACTCCGGGCACTTCGGTTCCAACCGGCGCTGGGATCCGCAGTGATGACACCAAAGCAGTTGACTCCCCATGTGCAACGTCATTCGCGCATCACACCGGCGACAGACTGATATCCAGCCGCAATCGTGACAGGTTACCACCGGCGCATAACCCCGCCGATTGAGAAACAGCAGTACCTGGTTTCCACTGTCCAACTGCTCTTTGAGCATACGCATCAGGGTGGGAGAGAGTCCCGCCTCCAATCGAACGGAGCGCACATCGATCAGGTCCATATCGGGTGATTGCGCCCCCCCTGCCCGTAGCGGCAGCTTCAAATGCTGGTAACGACCGGACAGCGCATTGTTCATGCTCTCCAACGATGGCGTGGCGGAGCCGAGCACCACAGGACAGTTTCCCCGCTGCCCCCGGATAACTGCCATGTCCCTCGCCGAGTAGCGAAAACCATCCTGTTGCTTGAACGACAGATCGTGCTCCTCGTCCACGATGATCAGCCCCAGTTCAGGCATTGGAGTATAGAGCGCCGAGCGTGTGCCAAGAACCACCCTGCCCCGGCCCAGGCGCGCCTCGTGCCAGGCCGCCTCCCGTTGGGTATCCGAAAGCCCTGAATGCATTAATGAGAGGGGCACGGCAAGCCTGCGCCGGAAACGTCGCAACAGTTGCGGGGTGAGTCCAATCTCCGGCACCAGCACCAGCACCTGCAGGCCCTGTGCAATCACCTGTTCAATCAGGCTCAAGTAGACCTCTGTCTTACCGCTGCCGGTCACCCCGTCCAGCAGATAGACTGCGAAGTGGCTCAACCCCCGCTGAATCTCATCCACCGCTGCCTGCTGCATGGGGTTGAGTTCGGGCGCCATGTTCCGGGTTGCAGAAAAACCGGAGACCTCGGCCACTGGCTCAATTTCACAAGGCTCTACCCACCCTTTCTTCTCCAACCTGCGCAGAACGTCACGGCATTCGTCACACTGTTCATAGAGTTCCTCCCTGGAGAGTCCACCGGGCGCCTCCCTGATTGCATGAAGAACCGCCAACTGTCTTGGCGCCCGATGAAGCGTCTCCGACCTTACGGCATCACCCTCGGTGGTCAGGCGCCAACCGGAACGCTTGCTGGTCACCGGCCGCTCGCCTTTTCTGAGACGAACGGGCAATGCGGTAGAGATCACCTCCCCCAGCGGATGGAGATAGTACTGGGCCGCCCAGCGAAGCAGCGCTAGGTCCTCCTGCTGAAACAGAGGCGCTTCATCCAATACCCTGACCACCCGTTTAAGACGTGACCGGGGTACGTCACTCTCTTCCACAACCGCCAGCAACACGCCACACCGCTCCCCCCTGCCAAATGGCACTACCACCCGAACCCCGGGAGAGCAGGTCTCCAATTGGGTTTCTCCGGGCGCAAGGTAATCGAAAACACCGTAAAGGGGAGCAGGGACTGCGACGCGAAAAAAGGAGGAATCAGACATGCACGCACTCTACCCCACTTACCGCTTTTCCTTAAGAGCCAAAATAATCAAATCACGGTAACTGCTTAATGCGAAGAGAGGTTTTTCTTTATCCACAATTTCTGTGGATAACTTTGTGGAGTAATTGCTGAAATTCCGTCCCAGGCCTGTAAATGATTGCATTTTTGTTAAATTGCCAATAAATCATACAGCAATACTAATTCCTTAAAATTCAGCGACATAAAGCATATTAACGACTTCTTATTGTGCAAGCGCGAAAAAATGTCCACTGAATTTTGAATAGCGCACTGATATTGTGCATAACAGTGGTTTTAACCCTATCTGCAGCCGGCTGCCGTCAACCCGGTCGTACCAATAATCAGCAAACGGTTCCAAGCTCCAGCGTAACTGCGTAAGATCCTGGGTATACGGCCAAGAGGCCCTATAGACCGGACATGAGGATAGTGGCGGATCTTCAGCAGCAGATACTGCGTACCGATGCAGCCGGCATACCCCTTGAATGGATCGATTACCGGAACGCGGTACGCCTCTATTTCCTCGACCAGGTCGCTTACAGTTGCGGCCAGGTACTCTACCGTATTCACGGCGGAATCAACGCCATCACCCGTCAGCGCAGCATTGTTGAAGTCAACACCATCATCGCCACCTACGGCAACAGCCAGGTCATGGATAAGATGCGACGGGATTACACCCCACCTCTCAACAACCACACCCTGTTCCAACGCGACGGTTACCTCTGCATGTATTGCGGGGAGCATTATTTAAAGCGCCAACTCTCCCGCGACCACGTCACTCCATTGTCAAAGGGCGGTCCCAATCACTGGAACAACGTGGTCACCCCCCCTCGGACAGCTGGATCGAATTCTGGCGGGAA
Organism: Solemya velesiana gill symbiont; assembly: GCF_002020805.1. GTDB lineage: Bacteria > Pseudomonadota > Gammaproteobacteria > Chromatiales > Chromatiaceae > Sedimenticola_A. The sequence continues at coordinate 32,248 of NZ_MPRJ01000006.1, forward strand.
CAGCGCTTGGGATTCCAGCTTGGACTGGCTGCCGAAAATGGATTCGGCAGGGATTTCTATGCGGCCTACCGCGAGAGCCATCCCCTGGATCCGGGCTACAGCAGCCGAAAGCATCTCTACAACCTCTACCACATCCTGAATCATGCCAACATATTCGGGGCGGCTATGTCTCCCAGGCACAGGGCATGATCGACCGGCTACTCTCGGAGCTTGGCCACTAGTTTTCGTAAACAGTATGCGGATACTCGGCGTTGGCTCCCAAATGAGCGCCAGGCAAAGCGCTTAGTGTGTCAGGATCTGGCTCAGGAACAACTTGGTACGATCATGCTGAGGATTGTTGAAGAACGCCACAGGCTCATTCTCTTCAATGATCTCCCCACCATCCATGAAGATCACCCGGTTGGCCACGGTCTTGGCGAACCCCATCTCGTGGGTCACACAGAGCATGGTCATACCGGTCTCTGCCAGCTGCACCATGGTATCAAGCACCTCCTTGATCATCTCCGGATCAAGAGCGGAAGTCGGTTCATCGAAGAGCATGATGCTGGGGTTCATGCAGAGGCTGCGTGCAATGGCCACGCGTTGCTGCTGACCGCCTGAGAGCTGACCGGGGTACTTTTTCGCCTGTTCCGGGATTTTTACCTTCTCCAGGTATTTCATGGCAGCCTCTTCCGCCTCCTTGCGGGGCATTTTGCGCACCCAGATCGGCGCCAGGCAGCAGTTCTCCAGGACCGTCAGGTGTGGAAAGAGGTTGAAGTGCTGGAACACCATGCCCACCTCCTTGCGTACCTGGTCGATATGCTTGATATCGTCGGTCAACTCGGTACCGTCAACGATGATCTGCCCCCGCTGGTGCTCCTCCAGACGGTTGATGCAGCGGATCATGGTGGACTTGCCTGAACCTGAAGGGCCGCAGATCACGATGCGCTCCCCCTTGCGAACCTTCAGGCTGATATCCTTCAGCACATGGAATTCGCCATACCACTTGTGCATGCCGTTGATCTCGATCACCACGCCCTCGGATATGGACATGCCCTTGGTTGCGTTATCGGTTTCAGACATCACTTGTCTCCAGCAAAATTCATTTTTTAGCGGGCATGGCCCGTGTGCAGTTTGCGCTCCAGTGACTGGCTGTAACGTGACATGCCAAAGCAGAAGATCCAGAAGATCAGCGCGGCAAAGATATAGCCTTCGATGGAGAAGCCCAGCCAGTTGGAATCGGTTATCGCGGTCTGCACCATGCCCAACAGGTCGAACAGGCCGATAATCAATACCAGCGTGGTGTCCTTGAACAACGCGATGAAGGTATTGACGATACCGGGGATAACCAGCTTCAGCGCCTGGGGCAGGATAATCAACCCTATGCTCTTCCAATAATTGAGTCCCAGGGCCTCGGCCGCCTCGTACTGGCCTTTCGGGATCGCCGCCAGGCCACCCCGCACCACCTCGGCCATGTAGGCGGACTGAAACAGCACGATACCGATCATGGCCCGCAGCAGCTTGTCGAAGTGGCTCCCTTCGGGCAGAAACAGGGGCAGCATCACCGATACCATGAACAGCACCGTGATCAACGGCACGCCCCGCCAGAACTCGATAAACACCACGCATACCGACTTGACGATGGGCATCTTTGAACGGCGCCCAAGCGCAAGCACGATACCGATGGGCAGGGAAGCCACGATCCCGACGCCTGAAAGAACCAGGGTCAGGGTGAGACCGCCCCACCTGCTGGTATCAATAGCTTCAAGCCCAAAGCTGCCACCGGCGAAAAGGTAGTAAGCAACTATCGGGTAGATAAACAGGATGACTGCTGCCAGTATCCCTTTGTGATGAAAACGCTCGATAAACAGCGGTATCGCCAGCAGTACGAGCAGGCCGAAGGCGAGATTGATGCGCCAGTACTCTTCGGCTGGATAGAGCCCATACATGAACTGGTCGAAGCGCACATTGACGAAAACCCAACAGGCGCCACCACTGGTGCAGGCCTCGCGGGAATCGCCGAACCAATCCGCCTTGATAAAGGCCCAATCAATCAGTGGCGGTATGGTGAGGTAAATCAGATAGGCCGCCAGCAGTGTGAATCCCGCATTCAACCAGGTAGAGAACAGTTTGGTCCGAAGCCAACCGATGACACCCACGTTTGTGATCGGTGGCGGCAAGTCAGGATGTGGAACGTGTTCTTTCATTGCGCTATCTCTCCACCAGCTGCTTGCGCTTGTTATACCAGTTCATGAACAGCGAGATGGCTAGGCTGATGGTCAAATAGACCGCCATGGTCATGGCGATCACCTCCACAGCCTGCCCGGTCTGGTTGAGCGTGGTGCCGGCAAAAACCGCCACCAGGTCCGGGTATCCGATTGCTGTAGCAAGGGATGAGTTCTTGGTCAGGTTGAGATACTGGCTGGTCAGCTGGGGAATGATCACCCGCAGGGCCTGGGGAATAATGACCAGGCGCAGGGTAACACCAGGACGCAGCCCCAATGAGTAGGCTGCTTCGGTCTGACCATGGCTCACTGCCAGAATACCGGAGCGTACGGCCTCCGCAATAAATGCGCCGGTGTAGATACTCAAGGCCATCAAAAGAGCCGCCAGTTCCGGGATAATCACCATCCCGCCCTTGAAGTTGAATCCCTTAAGCGCCGGATAATCCCAGCTCAACGGCATACCCATGGCAAGGAAGGCCAGTAGCGGCAAACCGATCAGAATACCCAGGGAGACATAGACGGTGTGGAACTGCTGACCGGTTGCCTCCTGGCGACGGTGAGCCCAGCGCGCCAGGACAACCACTGTTACGATAGCAACCGCAATGGCCACCATAACCAGCCAGAACCCCTCCTCAAGGACCGGCGAGGGGAGATAGAAGCCGCGGTTGTTCAGGAAAAAAGATTCGCCGACGCTCAGGCTCTGCTTTGGCCTGGGCAGAGGTTGAAGTACTGCAAAGTACCAAAACATGATCTGCAGCAGCAGCGGAATATTGCGAAAAGTCTCGATGTAGACGGTAGCAATGCGGGCAATGAGCCAGTTGCGCGAGAGTCTTGCGACACCCATCACGAAACCGATCAAGGTGGCCAGGATGATACCCAGTCCGGATACCAGGATGGTGTTTAACAGGCCGACAAAAAAGGTGCGGCCATAAGTATGGGTTTCACTGTACTCGATCAGGGATTGAAGAATCCCGAACCCGGCCTCCAGGGAAAGAAATCCGAAACCGGTACTGATACCCCGCTCCTCGAGATTGTGCAGGGTATTGGTAAACAGGTAGTAGCCGACCATACAAAGGGCCAGCACGAGAAGCGCCTGAAAAACGACGGCCCGGAAAGCCGGTCGCCGCCAGAGTGCAGCTTGGGCAGGAGTACTCTCCTGCTGCTGTTCGTCTGCCATAGGAGATGACCTTATGGAGCGATGATTTGGAACAAGCCGCCGGGCAGCAACCCGGCGGCTCTCGTCATACAGCTAGACCGATATTAACGAATCGGCGGTGCGTACTGAAGACCGCCCTTGTTCCAGAGGGCGTTCTGGCCACGGGCAATCTTGAGCGGGCTGCTCATGCCCACGTTGCGCTCGAAGGCTTCGGAGTAGTTACCAACGTCCTTGATGATGCTGGCTGCCCAGCCATCTTGCAGGCCGAGCCCCTTGCCCTTGATGCCTTCCAGGCCGAGCAGACGGCGGATATTGGGATCCTTGCTCTCCATCATCTTGGCGACATTGCCGGAGTTCACACCCAGCTCTTCAGCGTTGAGCATGGCATGCAGTGACCAGCGAACGATATTGAACCACTCGTCGTCACCCTGTGCGACCACGGGACCCAGGGGCTCCTTGGAGATCACTTCAGGCAGTACCATGGCGCTGCCGGGATCCTTCAGCTGGATACGCAGTGCATAGAGCTGGGATTGGTCGGAGGTAAGCGCATCACAACGTCCGGCTTCGAACGCCTTCACGGTTTCGTCAGACTTGTCGAAGGTAATGGGGGTGTAGGACATCTTGTTTGCACGGAAGTAGTCCGCCAGGTTCAGTTCGGTGGTGGTACCGGCCTGGATACAGAAGGATGCACCATCCAGCTCCAGGGCACTCTTGACTCCCAGGTCCTTCGCAACCAGAAAGCCCTGACCGTCGTAGTAGTTCACACCGGCGAAGTTGAGACCCAGGGAGGTATCGCGGGTGAGTGTCCAGGTGGTATTGCGCGAGAGCATGTCCACCTCGCCGGACTGCAGGGCGGTAAAACGCTCCTTGGCAGTCAACGGACTGTACTTCACCTTGTCTGCACTACCAAACACTGCAGCAGCAACAGCACGGCAGATATCCACATCAAGGCCGGCCCAGTTGCCCTTGTCGTCAGCACTGGAGAATCCAGCCAGGCCTGTACTCACACCACACTGAACAAAACCTTTTTTCTTTACCGAGTCGAGGGTGGCACCTGCTTGTGCCGTGGTTGAAAAAGCAGTGGCCAGCGCCACGGCTGATGCGATTGCATAGATCTTCTTCATAATCTCCGTCATCCTTTCTTATAACTGCAAGTGAATGAGACCGGGCGACTCTGCCATTGCCTTAATTTTCACTGGCAATCGCTGGCGCACGGAAGCGACAAACATAAATGCAAATTTTATTCCTACTACTTCACGCCCCTAAACAGCACCCCATAAGGTCATTTCATTGGGAATTTAGGGTTGCAAGTTCTAGCACTCTAGCCCGACCCATAACGTCCTGCAAGTGCATCTTATGCATCTATCATCTTGAAATTCCACCCTATCTCAGTATATTATGTAGTATTCTCCATGCCTCACAATTTTATCCCGCAACAAACACAGTGAAGCCCCGCCTCTTTCCGCTTGCTGTTATCACGAAAGACAAGTGCGCCACAATGGCGTGCATACCCGCACCAAACATAGTCATATCAGGATGCCTGTTCTTAATATTCAGAACCCAGCTTCCCAAAAAGTAAAAAAAGGGGACAAAACCTGAAAATCAACTGTGAAACATCCACATCACTGGCTATTTTTAGAGTGGGGAACAATCAGATTCGCTACCGGAAAAAGACAATGGGCTCATCCAACTCACTGATTGATCGACTGCACCGTCTCAACGATATCGGCATCGCCCTGTCAGCAGAACGGGATACACCAAAACTGCTCGAGCGGATTCTCGAAAATGCGCGCTCCCTTACCCATGCAGACGGTGGCACCATCTATCTTGTGTCAGAAGAGGATAAGTGCCTCAACTTCAAAATAATGATGACCGACTCCCTGGGCATCCACTGGAGTGAAGCCCTGGACAGCTCTACCCAAAAATACCCGTGCCTGCCCCTCTACCAGGCAGACGGAAGCCCCAACGACCACCTTGTTGCCACCCACTGTGCCACCTCATGCAAATCCATCAATATCCCTGATGTCTATGCAACTGAAAACGGCTTCGACTTCACTGGCACCCACCAGTTCGACCAGCGCTTCGGCTACCGCTCAAAGTCTTTCATTGCCGTACCCATGGCCAACAACGACGGCGAGGTCATCGGTGTAGTACAACTCATCAATGCCCTGGATTCCAATACTGGTGAAGTGGTCCCTTTCAGCAAAGATGACCGGAAACTGGTCGAATCCCTGGCCTCCCAGGCCGCCGTCGCCGTGACCAACCAGCGCTTTATCGATGATCAGCGCCAGTTGTTCGAGTCCCTGGTCAAGATGATCAGTGACGTGATCGACGAGCGTTCACCCTTCACTGCCGGACACAGCAAACGTGTGTCAGCACTAACACTGCTTCTGGCTGAAGCGGCCAACAACAACAATGACCCAGAAACCCATTTCAAAATGGAGGATGAGGACCGATATGAACTGGAGATTGCAGGTTGGCTACACGACTGCGGGAAGATAACCACACCGGATCACCTGCTGGACAAGTCGACCAAGCTCCAGACCCGCTTCGACCGCATCAAGGTGGTTGAGCTGCGCACGGAGATTCTCAAGCGGGATGCCTACATCGACTACCTGAATCAGACCAACGACACCACCGACAGCAAGGAGCTAGACAGGATCAAACTACGGTACGAGGAGAAAAAACAGCGACTCGATGAAGACTTCAATTTTCTGCGCACGATGAACATCGGCGGCGAGTTTCTGCACGATAAAGCTATCGCGCGCATTCATGAAATAGGCGACCGCCACTGGCTCAACAGTGGCGGCGAATTAGAGAGCTTTCTCTCCCCGGAGGAAATTGAATACCTGTGCGTGCGCAAGGGCACGCTGAGCGACATAGAACGAAAGAAGATCAACAACCACATCAACGCGTCGATATTCATACTCAACGGACTACGCTTCCCCCCCTACCTGAAAAACGTACCGGAATACGCCGGCGGCCATCATGAGCATATCGACGGCACCGGGTACCCGAACGGGCTTAAAGGGGACCAGATGTCGATACCTGCCCGCATCATGGCCATTGCAGATGTTTTCGAAGCCATTACTGCCCACGACCGCCCTTATCGCGATCCAATCATGCTTTCCAATGCCCTGAAGATCCTGTGTCGCATGCGGCTCGATGGCCATCTGGACGGCAAGCTGGTGGATCTGTTCATAAAAGGGAAGGTTTACCTGCAATACGCCGAGAAGTTCCTGCATAAATCACAGATAGACGAAGTGGATGAAAGCCAACTGCCGGGCTACAACCCGGATTGAATAAGTGCATCTCTCAGCGCAAACCTCCTCAACAACAGGTTTGCACCCATGCACTTATCTAAGCCGCCCCCTCTGGCTTCTGTATCCTGCTATCGATCCATCCAGTGCCGGTGAATTGCCGAGGTCTCCGCTTGATAACGTTCCCGGAGAAACGGACCCTCTGCATAATCAGCCAGCGGATCCACCGTCACCTCCAGTTCATCCAATCGCTGACCAGGAGAGGGATGAGTCTTGAACATAAAGCTCAAAGAGCCGTCATCAGGATTGACCGTCGCTAGCCGCTGCATCACGTGGTGGAGACCGAAGGGCTCGTATCCGGCTCTTGCGGAAAGTACCGCACCCATTCGATCAGTCTCGTATTCGTCATCCTTGTCCAGGCCGCGGGCATACAACTCCCTGCTGCCGGCCAGCACCTTATTCAGGGTATCCTTGTGATCCGTTTTCACCGCCGCCGATACCAGGTTCGCAGAGAGATCCAGGCGTGCGTTTTTCTTGACCGCCGCAAGGTAATGACGCTGCACCACGTGGGCACACTCATGGGCCAGCACTGGTGCCAGTTCCGCCTCATTATCCAGCTGTAAGAGCAGCCCCTTGGTGACAAACACGAAACCACCCGGCGCCGCGAAAGAATTGATGTCATCAACATCCAGTACAGCGAAGCGCCACTCCAGGTCAGGGCGCTCCGTCTGCTGTGCGACCCAGTACCCGACACGGTTCACATAGTACTGAACCTTTGCATCCTGAAGCAGAGGAGCCGCCCCCAGGAGAACCGACGACGACTCGACACCAATGGCCCGCTCTTCTTTGGGGTCTACATCCCCAAACGCATCCTTGGCAGATTTGGCAGACTCTATAATGCTGGTGAGATCGATGCTTTGTGTATTACCACCCTTTTCTCCCTGGTTACCAAGCCTCCCGCCAAACATCGACTTGAACTGATCAAAAGGACCTGCCACCAGGTCTCCCGTGACTGCAATAAAAAGGGCAAGCGCCACAGATAAAATGCGCTGGTATCTCATTTTAATCTCCTCCACCCATTAATCTCCTCCACCCAGGCCTATAGGAAAAGGACTCTTTTTCTTGAACTCAGCCGACTCTTCCTGGGATTTTGCTCCTCCTGAAAAGAAGCCCCCACTCTTCTCTTCCTCCACATAGGCCACTTCTTTTGCTACCAATCCCCCTTCTGCAGCAAACTGCTTCGCCTCTTCGAGATCGGCCTTGAACCAGTCCAGGTCTCTCACAGCCTTGTGATTGGGAGTCGCATTCATGACATCTGCCGAATCCAGCCCACGAATCCCGGTGGCGGCTGTAACCCCGGTATACCCTGAGCGCCCGGTGGTTAGAAAGTTGAACGCTGCACTGACATCCTCACCTGCGGTGCTCTCGCTTTCCACGCCCTTGGCTTCGAAACGCAGCGCGGTCATCCGCACCCAGCCCTCCTGCTCGCCGAACTGGGCCTGGCACCAGCCACCTTTCCGGTTCACAACCATAAGTGAGGATTCGGACATCAGCTTGGCCACAACAGCCGCATCGCGATAGGGAGCATCTCTCAGCTCAGTCGCCCGTACCACCGTGGCCAACTGCCCCCCCCAAATGCTGAAGCAGATAGAAGCAATAACAACACAAGACACGCTATTGTCCTGTTAATCATCGGACTTCCCCTTCGGCTCGAACAGGTGAACCTGCTCGGTACGCCCCTTTACGCTAAACAGACCGTGATCGACAAAATCAAATTCATTGCCACAGCGCATTCGCGTAGCCTCGGATACCAGAATCCGCGCCAGCCCCTTGGTTTCCCCCTCGATTCGGCTGGCCAGATTCACGGTGTCTCCAATAGCAGTATAGTCAAAGCGATTCTCCGAACCGATGAAACCGACCACGGCGTCTCCGCTGTGAATACCGATCCCAACATCCAGCTTGCTGAATTCACCACCGTATTCCCGGCGAAACGCCATCAGCGCAGTCTCCATTGCCATGGCGGCCCGTACCGGGTTGACCGCCTGATTCTCGTCCGGAACCGGCGCGCCCCAGAAGGCCATGATCGCATCGCCGATAAACTTGTCCATGGTGCCGCCGTGATTGAAGATCACGTGAACCTGGCGGCTGAAGTAGTCATTCAAAAGCCTCACTACCTCCTCCGGCGTGTGGGCCTCTGAGAGGGTTGTAAAGCTGCGAATATCGGAGAAGAGGACGGTCAACTCCCTCGATTGCCCCTTTCCCTCGGACAGGGGTTCTTCGCTGTCCACCAGTTCCTTCACGACCCTGGGGTCGAGAAAGCGTTGAAACATGGCCACCGAACGCTCCCTGCTGCGATGCTCCTGCCAGTACCAGTAGGAGAGTGCAACAGATGCACCATAATAGAGCCAGGCAAAAACCAACGGCGTCGCCAGTGGCACAAAGCGACGCTGCTCCAGAAGCAGATAGCCCCCGATCGCCATCACGATACTCAGAAACAGCAGAATAATTCCGATAAACAGCGGCGAACTGCCGACACGCAGCAGCATGTAAAGAACAAGCAGCAACACGATGGCAATCACCAACCTAACGCCCTGGGGAATGTCGTGCAGATAATTGCCATTCTTGAGGTTGTCTATGGCTGTCGCCAGGATCTCCACCGCCGGCATCCGGCTGCTTATGGGCGTGGCCCGCAGGTCATGTAGTGCCGAGGCGGCGGAACCGACGATCACGATCTTGTCCCTGAACTCATCCTGCGGCCGTTGAGGAATGCGCCTTCCGAGATCCGTGAATACATCGGCATAGGAGACCCGGTTGTAGCTCAGGGCCGGCCCCCGCCAGTTGAGAAGAATATCCTGGGCAGCTGGCAGCCTGTAACCGAGCAGCTTGGCGACTTTTGCAGGCATTGATGGCAGACGCCAGCCATACGCATCGATAAACAGATCGTATCGCCGTCCCACACCATCCGAATCCTCGTTGAAATTGATGGTGCCGATTCGCCCGGTGAGTGCCAATCCGGAAATCGGCAGCAGCAGGGAAACATGCGCATCGGGATCAGCCGGGCCTGTCGCTTCGAATCCCAGCGCCTCGCCATATTTTGCCAAATCCAGGCCGAGGGAATCCTGCGCGCCCTGCAGCCGTTGAAAGGCAAAGAAAACATTGTCGTGAGCCTGGGCTGTTTCGACCAGGTAGTGATCCCCCTCCTGCTGAATCAGGTCGGGGTCACTGAACATGATATCGAAGACGACAACCTTCACACCCTGGCCGACCAACCCCTCGATCAGTTCAGCATGGACCGACCTTGGCCAGGGATAGCGCCCCAGTTCCGGGGCCAGTTCAGCGAGACTACGCTCATCGATATCCACAATCACGATATCCCGGTCCGGTTGCTGGGTGGTGGCATGATAACGATGAAACAGATCTCCCAAGCGCATGTCGAACCAGTTGAGACTGTGCAGCCAACCGACCTCAACCAGGACTGACAGCAGGAAAACCAGCGTCAGCCAGTGAAGAATCCCCTTGGCGCTTACTTTTTCAATCATTCGGATAGACTCTTTCGCATCCAGTCCCGTATGGTTCCGACAAGGTGCCGCTCCCTCCCCGTGAAGAAGTGATCTGCACCCACCACTTCGCGTTGTCGGTAATGGCTATTCCCACCCTCACGGGCTGCCTCCACACGGTCAACCGTACTTTCCAGAACGGAATCGATATCCCGGCTTCCGTACAGATCGAGTATCGGTATATTGATCTTTTTCAAGGCCTCCAGGGTGTTCGGAGCGCCCTGTGCAGGCAGTCCAACTGCAACAAACGCCTTGATCTCACCGGGTACACCAGCCCCCAGAAACTCGGCCCCCGCCCGTGCACCGAGACCATGCCCCAGCAGCACCAGGTCGGTGATTTTTCTCTGCTTGAAATACTCCACCGCAAACTTGATCCGGGGAAAAGATTCCGGAATCAGCTCCCGGTACAGCCACGGCGGCGCATCCTTCGCCGCCACCGGAAGCTGAATGGAGAGGGTCTCCCAACCGGATTCCGGCAGTTCCATGCGCAGAGGACTGATGACATACCTCCAGTCCGGATGCGCCTCCCTGTCGTGCAGCAAAATGACGCCGCCACGACGTGCCCCGGCGTCCACTTCAGAATGAATTGCCAGAAACGTCGTATCCCCTGTTTTCAGGCGAATGGGGTTTCCCCCGGCAATAGAATCCTCGATCTCGGAAGCGATGAGGTGCTCCCTCACCAGATCCGAAGCACTGGCAAGCACCCAGAAAATACAGAGCACAGAAAAGAAAAAAGCTTTCAGGTGCATGGAGTTATCCTTTTTATCCCCCACTCCCTAATGAAGAGTATAGGCGAGGTTAAGAGCGGCTCTCCGGAGCCACCCCCTGCCGGGTCCTAAGATTATCTTATGGAACCCATAAATAGACCTATTCAATCAAGAAGTTACTGGGTGAAAAAAGCCAACGCTTGGGGTAAAGTGCCTGCTCTAAAATTTTTTGGTTGCTGGCAATCCCCTTCCCGGGGCGGCTGAGGAGTATAAAAAATGTCTGACTATCTCATTGCACCGTCCATTCTCTCTGCCGACTTCGCCAAGCTGGGCGAAGAGGTGGACAACGTCCTGGCCTCGGGCGCCGATATCGTCCACTTCGACGTCATGGATAACCACTACGTGCCGAACCTGACCATCGGCCCCCTGGTCTGTGAAGCCCTGCGCAAGCACGGTGTCACCGCCGACATCGACGTGCACATGATGGTAAAGCCCGTTGACCGCATCACCCCTGACTTTGCAAAGGCCGGCGCTACCTACATCACTTTCCACCCCGAAGGCTCTGAACACATCGACCGCTCCCTGCAGCTGATTCGCGACCACGGCTGCAAATCCGGTCTGGTATTCAACCCTGCAACCCCACTCTCCCACCTGGACTATGTTCTGGACAAGGTCGATATGATCCTGATCATGTCCGTAAACCCCGGTTTCGGTGGCCAGAGCTTCATCCCTGCTGCCATGGATAAACTGCGCGCCTGCCGCAAGATGATCGACGATGCCGGCCTGGAGATCCGCCTGGAGATCGACGGTGGCGTCAAAGCAGAAAACATCGCAGAGATCGCCGCAGCGGGCGCCGATACCTTCGTGGCCGGTTCCGGTATCTTCGGCAAGGGCAAGGACAGCGACCCCAACCGCTACGACACCATCCTCGGCCAGATGCGCGAAAAACTCGCCAAGGTCTAAGATCGACCAAAACCTGTACCACAAGGGAAGATCTCTCCCCTGTGGTTACCATTGCAATGAAGTAAAACGTATGAACAAACCAAAAATGATTCTGATCGACCTTGACGGCACCCTGGTGGACAGCGTCCCCGACCTTGCCTACTGCGTCGATACCATGATGGAAAAGATCGGCCGCCCGCCCTACGGAGATGCCAAGGTACACGACTGGGTAGGCAATGGCGTAGAGCGCCTCACCCGCCGCGCCCTGATCGGCCAGCTCGAAGGCGAACCCACCGACGAGGAGTTCGAAAAGGCTTACCCGATCTTTCTGGGCCTCTACGACAAGCACAACGGCGAAAACTCCCACCTCTACCCGGGGGTGCGCGAAGGTCTCGACTACCTCAAGACCACAGGCATCCGCATGGGGTGTGTAACCAACAAGGCTGAACAGTTCACCGTACCCCTGCTCAAGGCACTGGAGGTCTACGATTACTTCGAGATCGTGATCAGCGGCGACAGCCTGCCCAAGAAGAAGCCGGACCCCATGCCACTGCTGCATGCTGCAGAGCACTTCGGCGTCAAATCTTCCGAGTCACTGATGTTGGGCGACTCGGTGAGCGACGTAAAGGCAGCCCGGGCTGCCGGGTTCGACATTGTCTGCATGAGCTACGGTTACAACCACGGCAACGACATCCGGGATGCCAACCCGGACCATGTTATCGACTCGTTCGTGGAACTCGAAGGCCTGCTGACCAAGGCGGCATAGGCTATCGACTGTTCGGTGGGCTGGGTGAAACCAACCCACCGACACCCACTGGATAGTTATTCCAAATTAGATTATCGTTAGCCCTTCTTTTATTAACCTGACTATCTGATACCTCGGGTTATTACAAAGGTGAATCATGTACCTTACGCACCACCACAAGACGTTGAAAACAGGCACGCGATGGCGCTGGTGACGCTCGTTCATCACCCAATCCTGTTTAATACCCTTGTGTAGAGAGGAACATGACTCCCGAACAGTTCGACACGCTGGCCGCGAAAGGCCACAACCGCATCCCCGTGATGTGCGAGGTCCTGGCAGATCTCGACACCCCGCTGAGCGTCTACCTCAAGCTCGCCGACGGCCCTCACTCCTACCTGTTCGAATCGGTACAGGGGGGCGAGAAATGGGGTCGCTACTCGATCATCGGCCTGCCCTGCCGCACGCTACTGCGCATCAAGGGACACACGATTACTGTCGAAACAGACGGCAAGGTGGTCGAGACCCACGCAGCGGATGACCCCCTGGCATTCATCGAGGGATTCCAACAGCGCTATCACGTGGCGGAGCACGAAAACCTGCCCCGTTTCACCGGCGGCCTAGTGGGCTACTTCGGATACGACACCATCCGCTATATCGAACCCAAGCTGGCCAACTGCCCCAACCCGGATCCCATCGACAACCCGGACATCATGCTGATGGTTTCCGATGAAGTGGTGGTGTTCGACAACCTGCGCGGGCGCCTCTATGTCATCGCCCACGAAGACCCCAGCAGCGGCGGCACCTTTGAGAAGGGACAACAGCGCCTGCGGGCCATCGCTGAACAGATGCGATCCGCCACGCCTGAACAGCCCCACAGGGAGCGCCGCACCATCGACGAATCCCACTTCGTCTCCGGTTTCTCCAAGGAGGGATTCAAGCAGGCGGTAGAGCGCACCAAGGAGTACATCCTGGACGGCGACTGCATGCAGACGGTGCTCTCCCAGCGCCTCTCCATTCCCTTCCATGCACCACCGCTGGATCTCTACCGCGCCCTGCGCGGACTCAACCCCAGCCCTCACATGTACTTTCTCAACATGGGCGATTTCCATATCGTGGGCTCATCCCCCGAGACCCTCACCCGGCTGGAAGATGGTGAAGTCACCGTGCGCCCCATCGCGGGAACCCGGCGCCGCGGCTACAGCGAAGAGGAAGACAAGGCCCTGGAGGAAGAGCTGCTGGCCGATCCCAAGGAGATTGCCGAGCACCTGATGCTGATCGACCTTGGCCGCAATGATACAGGCCGGGTCGCCAAAATCGGCAGCGTGAAACTCACTGACAAGATGGTGATCGAGCGCTACTCCCATGTCATGCACATCGTCTCCAACGTAATCGGCGAACTCAAGGAGGGCATGACCGCCATCGACGTGCTGCGCGCCACCTTCCCGGCAGGTACCGTGAGCGGCGCCCCCAAGATCCGCGCCATGGAGATAATCGACGAACTCGAACCGGTCAAGCGCGGCGTCTATGCCGGTGCCGTAGGCTACCTCTCCTGGAACGGCAACATGGATACCGCCATCGCCATTCGTACCGCGGTGATCAAGAACGGCACCCTGCATATCCAGGCCGGTGCCGGCGTGGTGGCCGACTCCAAGCCGGAACTGGAGTGGAAAGAGACCATGAACAAGGGACGCGCCGTCTTCCGCGCTGTCGCCCTGGCCGAGGCCGGCCTCACCGTCAACGACTGCACAGGAGCGTAATGTGCCCTACCTACCTGATAAGTGCATTTTCAGCGCCTCTGTTGTGTTTCGCAGCAAGGTGCAGGGCGCCGTTAATGGCAAGCCCTTAACAAGCACTGGAACGCAGCTGCGGAACACAACAAAGAGCGCCCTTCGGGTTCGCTTGTCAACGCCCACGGACTGCGTTGACAAGCGAACTGAAAACGCACTTATCACGTAGGTAGAGCACTATGCTGTTAATGATCGACAACTACGACTCCTTCACCTACAACCTGGTGCAGTACTTCGGCAAGCTGGGGGCTGATGTCCACGTCCACCGCAACGACGAGATCACGATCCGGCAGATCGAGGCGCTGAACCCTGAGCACCTGGTGATCTCACCCGGTCCCTGTACGCCCAACGAAGCTGGCATTTCAGTGGAGGCGATCAATACCTTCACCGGTCGCCTGCCGATCCTCGGCGTCTGCCTGGGTCACCAGTCCATTGGCCAGGCCTTCGGTGGCAAAATCGTCCATGCCCGCGAGGTGATGCACGGCAAGACCTCGCCCATCTTTCATGCCGACACCGGCATTTTCAGTGGGCTGAACAACCCCTACGAAGCGACCCGCTACCACTCACTGGTCATCGAGAAAGAGATCCTGCCAGAGTGCCTGGAGATCACCGCCTGGACCCAGAACGCCGACGGGGAGATGGACGAGATCATGGGCGTACGCCACAAGGAGTACAATGTCCAGGGCGTGCAGTACCACCCGGAGTCCATACTCACCGAGCACGGTCACGACCTTCTCAAAAACTTCCTTGAAGGGAAGTGAAAATACGGATAAGAGGTAGTCTTTGCATACCCTGCACCCGTAAATAAAGCATAAAAGGAGGTATCACAATGGAGATGCCACAAGCGATCAATCACGTCCTCGGGCACCACGACCTGAGCACTGAACAGATGACTGATGTGATGCGATCCATCATGACCGGCGGCGCCACACAGGCCCAGATCGGCGGCTTTCTGATCGGACTGCGCATGAAAGGGGAGACCGTCAGCGAGATTGCTGCAGCAGCCTCCGTAATGCGTGAACTGGCCACCAAGGTCGAGGTCAGCCCGGATAACCTGGTCGACACCTGTGGCACCGGCGGTGACGCCTCCGGTACCTTCAACATCTCCACTGCCAGTGCTTTCGTTACCGCCGCAGCCGGAGCCCGTGTCGCCAAACACGGCAACCGATCCATCTCCTCAAAGTCGGGCTCCGCCGATGTACTGGAAGCAGCTGGCGTAAACCTCAACCTCTCTCCTGAGCAGGTCGCTCAATGCGTTGAAGAGGTGGGCGTCGGCTTCATGTTCGCACCGGCACACCACGGCGCAATGAAACACGCCATCGCCCCCCGCAAGGAGATGGGCGCACGCACCATCTTCAACGTGCTCGGCCCCCTGACCAACCCGGCAAGCGCCCCCAACCAGGTACTTGGCGTCTTCAGTGATGAACTGCTCGACCCACTGGCCAACGTGCTCCAGAAGCTGGGTAGCCGCCATGTCATGGTGGTGCACGCCCGTGACGGCCTGGACGAAATCTCCGTCGGCGACAAGACCGAGGTGGCCGAACTGAAAGACGGACGGGTTCGCCGTTACGCTGTGCAGCCCGAAGATTTCGGTATGTCCCGCACACACATCGACGCGCTGAAAGCCGCCGACGCCACTGAAAGCCTGGGTATCATCCGCTCGGTGCTCGAAGACAACCCCGGCCCCGCCCGGGACATCGTCTGCCTCAACGCCGGCGCCGCCATCTACACCTCCGGCGTGGCGACGAGTCTCGCAGAAGGCGTGGAGAAAGCCAGCGAAGCGATCACCAGCGGGGAGGCCAGAAACCGTCTCGACAAGCTGATCATCCTGACCCAGAGCTTTGAGTAAAAACAAAGGCCGGGCCACAGCCCGGCTTGCCCCTTGACCTTTGGCTGAGCTGCCGCCGGACATCTTATGGTAACAGGATGGCAATAAACTCGCGGCCATGGCGTTGCAGCCCAACTACAACATCGTCATCACGACATTCAGGCTTGGCGTCATAGCCGCCATCTCGTTGCCCCTGGGCGCCCTGACCTCGCGGCTCTTGATACCCGAAGACCGCTAGAGGCTTCGTTTTATGCTTGATACTATGGAGACTCAAAACCGCTAAAACAATACAATGCCCCAGCTGTCTTCAGTAGTTTGACTGGGATAAACGAACATAACCTCTCAACTTGCAGCAACAATAGACGACACGTTAATTCCCTATACGGCCACACCCGAGATCGAGCACATTATCTCGGGCATGGAGCGCACCGAGGACATTAAATTTTCACCTGACTGTAAGTGGATGGCTGTTGCCGCTTCCAACCACAACAAAATCTTCCTTTATTCTGTCCAAGCGAGCCTTCGACCTCGTGAAAGATTTTGGGACATCCAAGTCCCCAAAATCGACTCGGCCTTCGACAACCTATTAGTGCCCCGGACGTTCTGGTCACCGACCGCTACGCGATAACATCGCAAGCTCGTTACCGCTCCACTGTCGCCTCCCAATGACTACACGCCGTGTTCGGATGCCTACTTTGCTTCATCCACCTCACGAACTGTATGATAATCAGTTCAAGCTGCCTTGATTACCCGCATGGCGTCTCTTTTCTCGATAACAGGCATATCCTGGTTGCGAATCGGGGCAGGTTCGTAAACATCTTCCCAATGCCGCAAGAGCTGAAAGAGAATGCGGAAATCAACATAGAGCCTATAGCAACGATCAAAGGAAACCGAAAGGTTCATGTCAAAAGCCCCGGCTCCATAGATTCATTCAAGACAGGCGACAACAGTTATCGTATTTTCGCCTGCAATAACTACAGGCGGTTTCAAGTAATAACTGCAATTCAATTACGCAGCAAGCAAATCTACTTGCCGCCCCATAAATAATTCATTCGGTGATCGATAGCCTCTTGTGG
>NZ_MPRJ01000051.1 GCF_002020805.1 Solemya velesiana gill symbiont
TGCCAAGCCATTCCAGTGGACCAAGAGTGCTGAGAAAATTATTGCCTCGGTGAATAGGGCAAAGAATGCGTTGCCGAATTAATCGCATGGCCCACTAGCTGATATCCCTGCCCTGCTTGTCGAGCAAGCCACGCAGAGTCTCCCGTTCATCGTGCACGGTAAACCAGCCGAACCCGGCCAGAATCACCGAAATGACGATCAGGATGATGGTGATAATGCGGAACGAAAGACTCATCAATTACTACCGAAAGCCTCTGCTTTTTTGATGCCTTCTCTTACCGGATCAAAATAACTATCCCTGCTCTCGACAAGAGTCTTCAAACCGAGTGGCTCGAATACCTGCCGATCCTTGATTTTGAGCATTGCAGCAGTCAGCTGCTGCTCCAGAAACGGATCCAGGCCACCACGAACAACCCACGCCTTGCCATAGGCTTTGAATCGCTTGATGACCCGCAGCTTCTCATGATCCATCAGCTTGTCCATAACCGGCGAACAGAGTACCCCGGCGTCATAGTTCTGCCTGGCCACAGAGTAGGCGACACGATCGTGGCGCCCGAGGTAGTTCATCTCAACTAGGTCTCCACTGACAATGCCCTCTTCAACCAACTGCGCCTGTGCCAGGTAGCGCCCTTCCGTGGAATATTCATCAGCGAATGCAATACGCTTTCCCTTCAGGTCCTGAAGAGAGGTGATCTTCGACTCAGCGGGCACCACGAACAGCCCCGTATTCTCCCGGATGTAGGACTCTCGAGCCAGCAGCTTAAGCCCCGGATACCGCTCCTTGGCATGAACATAACTTGCAGCACCGAGGCGGGCGAGGTCGACCTTGGCATGACTAACCGAATAGATGGCGTCCTCATATGTTGGAAAGACCTTAATTCCAATCCGCACATGAACGCCCTGATTGAAGAGCTCATGCTCCACGGCATCAAGCAGCGGCTTCACACTTGCATAGACCTCACTGGGTTGGTGCGAGGCGTAAACGGCGAAGCTGAGATCATTTTCATCAAACTTGCGCGCAAGCTGCATGCCTTCCCTGATCAGATCATAGTCGCTGTCATCAGCAGGTAAAAAACCGTCCCGCTTGATGGTTTTCAATACCGACTTATCCTTCAAATCGAACAGGCTCTCGCGAAGCGCTTCGAAAAGTTCGGTACTGAGTCCCTGGCGGGCAATCCATGGCTTGGTTACACAGGGAAACTCCGCAATCTTTCTCAAACCTTTGGAGGACGCGTACTTGTTGAATGTATTTTCATTGGTGGCACCAGCCTGGTACTGGCCGGATGCAACAGCGAAGGCCACCTTATCGTGGCGCCCAAGATAATTGTGACCTCCAAGGTCATTCACAAGAATACCGGCTTTCACAAGCGCAGCCTGGGACAGGTAGCGACCGGTGGTCGAACGCCTGGCCCCAAATGCGACCACTTTCCCCCTTAGATCCTCCAGTGACTTGATGGAAGAGTTTTCCGGTACTGAAATCACACCATTAATGCGCTTACTGCCGCCATTGCTCTCCATGACAAGCAGTTGAAGCTGGGGATTCTTTTTCTTGGCCAGAACATAGCTGACAGGACCGAATCGGGCGAAGTCTATCTGCCCCGCGGACAGCGCATCAATTGCACTTTCGTAAGAAGGATAGATCTTCATTTGAAGATCCACGTTTATGTCCCTGGCTACCAGGTCATTCCTGAGATAGTCCAGAAACGGCGACATCTTCCTGTACATCTCGGTGGACCGGATGTGCGTGTAGACACCGAAGATAAGGGATTGTCTTGTCTCTGCTGATCCCTTCTCTCCTGCCCATAGCGCAGAGAATGGAGAGAAAAGCAGCAAAAGCGGCAGAAAAAGGCCGGTAGAGATCGACAAGCTGGGCTTTCTTCCCCACTGCCGAAACCCGATCCTGACTCTACGATTTACATGATTCATACCACACGACCCCATCAAGTGCAGGTCAAAGGAAATCACATGACAAATTTCAACACAACCTCTGCGTGTTGACTGCAAAGGAACGATTTGACTTATCTGGGAGTGTGGTGCCGCAAATGACTCCCACCTGGCAGGTTATACCACTGATACTCGGGCCCATTGGCCAGCCTCTTGTAGCATCGGAAAATAAAGGGAGGCTAATCGCGCTCCTCAAACCAGGCCATCTGGATTGCTTCGAGAATTTTCTCCCCGGAGTGCTCCGGGTCATCATCAAATTCCGGCAGATCCAGGACCCAGTCACGCAGATCCACGAGGTTGACAGTGCGGGGGTCAACATCCGGATAGATCTCGTCCAGCTCAATGGCGATATCCAGTGAATCGGTCCATTTCAGACTCATGGTGCGCTCCTATCAGGGACTATTTGGAAATAATAATAGCCAATCAGTGATGTTCTGACACCATGTTGATGGTGTACTTGGGAATCTCGACAACAAGGTCTTCATCACCAACCACCGCCTGGCAGCTCAGGCGGGATTCCGGCTCCAGCCCCCAGGCCTTGTCCAGCATATCCTCTTCGTCCTCCTCCGCCTCTTCCATGGAATCAAAGCCCTCGCGAACGATCACGTGGCAGGTTGTACAGGCACAGGACTTCTCACAGGCGTGCTCGATCTCGATGCCATTCTGGAGGGCCGCATCGCAGATGGTGATGCCGGGCTCGACCTCGATCACCATACCTTCAGGGCAGATCTCTTCGTGTGGCAGGAATATTATCTGGGTCATGATACAGCTTCCACCTTACTCAAACTCGTCCACACTATGACCGGACATAGCACTTTTGACACTGGCATTCATACGGCGTTCAACATAGAACTCACAGGCCTTTTCCAGGGCCTCTATTCCCTGCTTGATCTCGCTGTGGCTGTCACTGCGTGAGATCGCCACCAGCTTTTCCAGGGCAGCCTCGACGGACTCCAGCTCCTGCTCATTGAGCAACACTTTGCCATCTTCATCGAGGGCAGCCCGCAGGGCCTCGATCACCCGGTCAGCCTCCACCTGCTGCTCTCTCAGACGGCGCGCTTCCATATCGTCTTCGGCATGTTCGATGGAGTCGCGCAGCATGGTCTCGATCTCCGAATCGGTGAGACCGTATGAGGGCTTTACCTCGATACTGGCTTTGACGCCGCTGCTCTGCTCCTGGGCCTCCACACTCAGCAAACCATCCGCATCCACCGAAAAGGTGACTCGAATGCGTGCCGCCCCGGCCACCATCGGAGGGATACCCCTGAGCTCGAATCGCGCCAGTGAGCGGCTGTCGGAAACAAGCTCTCGCTCACCCTGTAGCACGTGCACCGCCATGGCAGTCTGACCGTCCTTGAAGGTCGTGAACTCCTGGGCTCGCGCTACGGGAATGGTGGTGTTGCAGGGAATGATCTTCTCGACCAGTCCACCCATGGTTTCGATACCCAGGGAGAGCGGATTGACGTCGAGCAGCAGCATCTCCTCTTCGGGTTTATTACCCGCCAGGATGTCTGCCTGGATCGCGGCACCGATCGCCACAACACAATCGGGATCGATGCTGACCATTGGTTCGGTTGAGAAAAAGTCGCCTACCAGCTCCCGCACACGGGGAACACGGGTGGAACCACCGACCATCACAACATCTTCAACATCCGCTGCCGTGAGTCCAGCATCCCGCAGGGCACGCCGGCAGGGAGCCAGTGTCTTCTTGATCAGGGGATCAACCAGGCTGTTGAATTGGTCACGGGTCAACTCGCCTTCCCAGTGGCTTCCGTCATCGAGATCCACTCTGAGCTGGGCGCTGTCGCTCTCTGTCAGCGCCTCCTTGGCTGCACAGGCATCGCGCATCAGGCGACGCAGCATGGCGTGGTCCGCATCGTCACTGATACCCGCCTCACTCATGATCCACTCGGCTACTAGGCGGTCGAGGTCATCGCCGCCAAGGGCGGAGTCGCCACCGGTGGAGAGCACCTCGAACACCCCGCGGTTGAGCCGCAGGATGGAAATATCAAATGTACCACCGCCCAGGTCATAGATGGCATGGACGCCATCAGAACCACTGTCGAGACCGTAAGCCACTGCCGCTGCGGTGGGTTCGTTCAAAAGGCGCAGTACATTCAGACCCGCAACCTTTGCCGCATCCTTGGTTGCCTGGCGCTGCGCATCATCGAAATAGGCGGGCACGGTGATCACCACGCCCTGCAGATCAACCCCCAGGGTATCTTCTGCACGTCGCACGAGCTTCTTCAGAATCTCGGCCGAAACCTCCACCGGGCTAACGTCACCACCCACAGTGTGAATGCGGGGAACGGCCGTATCTTCCTGGCGGAATTCATAGGGCAACCGTGCACCCAGGGATTTGATATCGTCGACACCGCGACCCAGCAGGCGCTTCACTGAAGCGATGGTGTTAAGTGGATCGCTGGTCGCCTCGGCCTTCGCCTCATGTCCGACGATCACGCCGTCTGCTGTATAACGGACAACCGAGGGCAGAATATGTCTCCCCTGTTCGTCAGGCAGGGTCTCGGGCTGGCCACTTCTCACGCTGGCCACCAGGGAGTTGGTGGTACCCAGGTCGATACCTGCCGCCAGACGATGCTGGCGTGGTGCGGCAGACTGGCCGGGCTCGGATAGCTGTAACAGTGCCATTCAATATACCTCGTCGAGCTCGGTCTCAAGAGACTCGGCGTCATATCTCAATTTCTGCAGAAACTGCATCTTGCGCAGAATCTCCCGCGCTTGCTCCAGCTGCTCAGGCGTGGATTCTTCGAACTGCACCGCCATCTGGCCGATCAGGGTGTTGATCTTTCTGTTGATGCCGTTCATCAAATCGGCAATCACCTCGTAGGGATCTTCAGCGCTCCTTGCCTCTTCCAGCTGTTCCCTGAGTTCCAGTTGCTCCATCAGGAATGCCGTATCCTGGGTGGTCTCTTTCTGGGCCGCCACATCGATGCCGTTGAGTGACAACAGATAACGAGCTCGCAGAATTGGATCCTTCAGGGTATCGAACGCTTCGTTGATGCGGGTGGCACCCTGCATGGAGATGCGTCGCTCCTGCTCGGAGGCGTTGGCGTAGCGATCAGGGTGGACGACCCGCTGCAACTCACGATAACGCCCCGCCAGCTGCTCGACATCAATGATATAACCGGCTGACAAACCAAAAAGTTCAAAATAATTCTTTGAGAAATCGAGCATGCTGAATTGTCTGATTTACTGCGCCGCTTCTGTGCATCCATGCACCCGCGGCATACCGTAGATCCTGTACATAAAAAAGAGGCCGGATAAGAAGCTGTTTGGAAACGTTACGGGAAGGCAACCGTTTTCAGACAGGCTCGAGACACCGACCCGGGAGCGGGGAGTATAGACTTAAACGGTGAAACTTTCACCGCATCCGCAGCTGTCCTTGACGTTGGGGTTATTGAACTTGAAGCCCTCGTTCAGGCCCTCTTTGGCGTAATCGAGTTCGGTTCCGTCGAGATAGACCAGGCTTTTCTTGTCTACCAGCACGGTAACGCCGCGATCTTCAAATATCACGTCGTCCTCGGCCTGCTCATCGGCAAACTCAAGCACATAGGCCATGCCGGAACAACCGGATGTACGCACCGCCAAACGGATACCCAGCCCCGTGCCCCGGCCTTCGATGAAACTCAGCACCCTGTTGGCCGCTGATTCGGTCAGTGTAATCGACATCGGTTGTACCTCTTTGCCAACGCTTGCCAGGCAAACGCTGCATTACTTCTGCTTGTCAGTGTAATCCTGCACTGCAGCCTTGATGGCATCTTCCGCCAGTACGGAACAGTGAACCTTCACCGGGGGCAGAGCCAACTCCTCGGCAATTTCCGAGTTCTTGATCTGCTGGGCCTCTTCCAGGGTTTTACCCTTTACCCACTCGGTCAGCAGGCTACTGGAGGCAATAGCCGAGCCGCAACCATAGGTTTTGAACTTGGCATCTTCGATCACACCATCATCGCTCACCTGAATCTGCAGACGCATCACGTCGCCACAGGCGGGGGCGCCCACCATGCCGGTACCAACACTGGTGTCCTCAGTGTCCAAGGAGCCAACGTTGCGTGGATTTTCATAATGGTCCAGAACCTTGTCGCTATATGCCATTATCTTACTCTCCCGGATCCAGTAGACCGACAGTGGTCACTGGTCAATATTCAAAATCAATGAGCAGCCCACTGCACCGTCTTCAGATCGATACCCTCTTTGAACATATCCCAGAGCGGGGATAGCTCACGCAGGCGGGTCACCTGGTCCCTGACCAGGTCGATCACGTAGTCGATCTCCTCCTCGGAGGAGAATCGGCCAATGGTAAAACGGATGGAGCTGTGCGCCAGTTCATCTTCACGCCCCAGGGCACGCAGCACATAGCTGGGCTCAAGACTGGCGGAGGTGCAGGCCGAACCTGAAGAGACCGCAATGTCTTTCAACGCCATAATCAGGGACTCGCCCTCGACGTAAGCGAAGCTGACATTCAGGTTGCCGGCCACACGCTGATCGAGATCGCCATTGAGGTAGACCTCTTCCATATCCTTCATGCCGTCCCAGAGGCGGTTGCGCAGGGTCTGGATGCGGGCATTCTCTTCAGCCATCTCTTCCCTGGCAATACGGAATGCCTCGCCCATGCCGACGATCTGGTGGGTAGCCAGGGTACCGGAGCGCATACCGCGTTCGTGACCACCACCGTACATCTGGGCTTCCAGGCGTACACGGGGCTTGCGGCACACGTAGAGGGCGCCAATGCCCTTTGGGCCATAGATCTTGTGAGCGGACATCGACATCAGATCGATCTTCATGGACTCCATGTCCAGGGGAACCTTGCCCGCACTTTGAGCTGCATCCACGTGAAAAAGGATCTTGCGGGCGCGGGTCATCTCGCCAATGGCTTCAACGTCTTGTATCACGCCGATCTCGTTGTTCACGTGCATGATGGAGACCAGGATGGTGTCATCGCGTATTGCCGCTTCAAGTTTCTGCAGATCAATCAGACCACTGGGCTCGGGATCGAGGTAGGTCACCTCGAAGCCCTCACGCTCGAGCTGGCGACAGGTGTCGAGCACCGCCTTGTGCTCGGTCTTGCCGGTTATGATGTGCTTGCCCTTCTTATGATAGAAGTGTGCAACACCCATGATCGCCAGGTTGTCGGACTCGGTTGCGCCGGAGGTCCAGACAATCTCCTTTGGATTGGCATTGATCAGGGCAGCCACATCGCGACGCGCCTGCTCCACCGCTTCGTCTGCATCCCAGCCGAACTGGTGAGAGCGAGAAGCGGGATTACCGAAGAAACCTTCCGGAGTCAGGTACTGGCACATCTTCTCTGCCACCCGGGAATCGACCGGGGTGGTTGCAGAATAGTCCATGTAAATCGGTAACTTCATCTGTGATTACTCCGAAAGCGACTGTCGCTTGCTGTCCAAATCAGGCACCAGGGCCCGGGTTTACTGAAGATTGTTGTGTCGCGAGCATCTGATGCTGATTATCCTGGCGCTGGGCAACCTTCTGCACACCGCGCCTGGCCATCAAATCGTGCAGGCTGATATCACTCAAATAGTCATATATGCGATCGCTCAGGTCGTGCCACAGGTCGTGGGTCAGACAGCGCTCGTTTTTCTGGCAGTTGCTGTCACCACCGCAGCGGGTGGTATCAACCTTCTCATCAACTGCCGAGATCACCTCGGCAATGAAGATATTGTCTGCACTGCGTCCAAGAACATAGCCACCGCCAGGCCCCCTAACACTGCTCACCAGTTCCCGCTTGCGCAAACGGGAGAAGAGTTGCTCCAGGTAGGAGAGAGAGATGTCCTGGCGCTGGGCGATATCCGCCAGCGTTATCGGCCCTTCTCCGAAATGAAAGGCCAGATCCAGCATTGCTGTTACCGCGTATCGGCCTTTAGTCGTCAACCTCACAACCGGTTCTCCTGCGGCCTGCTAACAAGCCGTAATATATTTGTAGTGGCCAATATACAATACCCACCAAATTAGTCAAGTATTGATGGCACCCTCAGGCCGTCTTGCCACTTTCAGCGCTATCTTCAGTATCCGGCAGAATTTTAAGGAGTTCTTCTGCAGTTGAAGCGATCTCGCAGGATTCCATTTCGGGAATATCCAGATCGGGCTGCTCCTCACTCACTTTTTTAAGAATCTGGCACATGGTCTGCATTCGCTGGTCCATGATGTGGATGTGATCGAGCATGCAATTAATGGCATGAGCGACAGGGTCCGGGGCATCGCTAGTAGCACCGTAGGCATCGAATCCCATCTTGTCCGCGATTTTTGTGCGGTGAGCATGATCCTGGGCCCCACCGGCGGTAATCAGCCGGCCCGGCACGCCGACCACCGTGGTATCGGCAGGTACCGATTTGACCACCACCGCGTTGGAGCCGATACGGGCGCCGTCTGCGATTTCAATTGGGCCCAGCACCTTGGCGCCGGCACCCACAACCACGTCCCGACCCAGGTTGGGATGGCGTTTGCCCTTCTTCCAACTGGTGCCGCCCAGGGTCACACCGTGGTAGAGCGTACAGTCATCACCGATCACTGCTGTCTCTCCGATCACCACACCCATGCCGTGATCGATGAAAAAACGCCTGCCGATCTGTGCACCGGGGTGAATCTCGATCCCCGTCAGCCAGCGCATGATGTGTGAAAGCATCCGTGCCAGCCAGCGCAGTCCAATGGTCCACAGGCGATGAGAGAGGCGATGCACCAGGACGGCATGAAGGCCGGGATAGGCCGTCAATACCTCAAAAGCGTTACGTGCCGCCGGATCCCGGTCAAACACGCAGCTGATGTCTTCTCTCAAACGGGAGAACATGAAACCACCCAATCAAATGTCGCCACGAAACAGCGGCAGAAAGACCAACTATTCTACTGGATTATTGCAGGGTGTTACACCGTAATTTGTGTTTATTTATCGATTGCTCAATCCGACCGACGCATGGACTTCCGTCCTTGGGCGGCGCTGAGAATGCCACGCAGAATGTTGAGTTCCTCGGTATCCGGACGAGCCCGGAAAAAGAGCCTGCGCAGCCGACGCTGCAACTTGTTTGATTGGCGCGGATCCGAGAAGCCGATATCCGAGAGCGCCTGCTCGAGATGTCCGTAAAAGCTTTCCATGGTCTCAGCGGTTGCCACATCCTGGACTTCCATATCTGTATCACGTTTCCCTTGCAGGGAGGCCATGTGCATTTCATAGCTCAACACCTGAACCGCCTGGGCGAGGTTGAGAGAGGCATACTCCTCGTTGGCGGGGATATGAACCAGAAACTGACATCGGTCCAGTTCGCTGTTCCTCAGGCCGGAGCTCTCCCGCCCAAAGATGAGCGCCACCTCACCCTGCCCGGCCTCCTGAAAAGCCCGTTCGGCACACTCCCTCGGATTCAGCTGTGGCCACTCCACCGAGCGCAGCCTGGCACTGGCGCCAACCACCAGGTGACACCCCTTGAGTGCCTCGTCCAGGTCTTCGCATACATGTGCCCTGGCCAACAAATCGTCCGCCCCGGAGGCCCGAGCGGTGGCTTCAGCAGAGGGGTAGTGTTTCGGCTGTACAAGGTAGAGATGCTCCAGGCACATGTTTTTCATGGCACGGGCCACGGCACCTATATTTCCCGGGTGAGAGGTCTCTATGAGTACGATTCTGACATTGTTGAGCATGGCGCGAAGGGTACAGCATCTGCAGACACTCCGTCATCTGCAAATTTCCCTTTATCCCGCTGGCGGCTTCATGTATCTTTGCCGCCCATGCATCCGATGATCAATATTGCAGTACGTGCCGCCCGTAGCGCTGGCAGTGTATTGACCCGTTATTTCGACCACGTTGACTCCCTCACCATCACGGCGAAGGGCGTGAATGACTTTGTCACTGAGGTAGACAAGGCGGCGGAACAGGCAATCATCGAGACCCTGCGCAAAGCCTATCCGGACCATGCTATCCTGGCTGAGGAGAGTGGCCAGCACAGCGGCAACGATTTCCAGTGGGTGATCGATCCCCTGGACGGCACCACCAATTACCTCCACGGCGTACCCCAGTTTGCTGTCTCCATAGCCCTGAAATACAAAGGGGTACTGGACCAGGCGGTGGTTTACGACCCGATAAAGGATGAGATGTTCACTGCCAGCAAGGGCTCCGGCGCACTGCTGAACGACCGCAGAATCCGCGTCACCGACCGCAAGGGCCTGAACGGCGCACTGCTTGGCACCGGCTTCCCCTTCCGTGACCAGACCCACCTGGACGCCTACCTGGGCATGTTCAAGGACCTGGTCAGGGACACCGCCGGCATCCGCAAGCCGGGCTCTGCCGCGCTGGACTTCGCCTACGTGGCAGCAGGCCGTTTCGACGGCTTCTGGGAGTTGGGCCTCTCCGAATGGGACTTCGCAGCTGGCGCTCTCCTGGTAAAAGAGGCTGGCGGCACGGTCTCCGACATCAGCGGTGGCGGCCGTTTTCTGGAAACCGGAAACGTCATCGCGGGCGGCCTCAAACTGCACACCGAGATGGTCAAAACCATCAGACCTCACCTGAGCGCCTGATCTGCCTCAACCTCTCTGCCGGCGGCAGATAGAAAGAAATCTCACGCTCTCCCTCAAGATTTCAGACAACCGACCGCTAAATCCTGTGCAGGCGCCAAAAAAGCGTTGAAAAGTGCGCCACGCAAGGGATTTCTATGGCTTACGACAAAGACTGCACGACCCAGGTGAGTGACCGCGCACTGGAGATGATCATGCGCGACGTCATGGATGGTCTCGTGGAAGTCTCCCTGGAATCTGCCTTCTCCGACCGTATTTGCGATTTCGCAATCATCGGTATTAAATCCAAGCAGGAACCGGGTAACCCGGCTGAAGACAAGCCCACAACTGCCGAAGATGCAGAGATCATCGATTTCACCTCACTGAAACGCGCCAGCAGTTAACGAATTACCAGCCCACCGAAACAAAAAAGCCAGCATTAAGCCGGCTTTCTCATTTGTATATCCGACAACCGGTTACGGCTGGACCTCTTCTACCTCGGCGCCCTCCTTCTTAGGCGGCATCAGGTCTGCTTTGCTGATGCCGAGCATCAGTACAGCGGTACTGGCGACATAGATAGATGAATAGGTACCGACCAGTACACCGATGATCAGCGCCAGTGCAAACCCGTGGATGATCTCGCCACCGAAAACAAACAGAGCCATCAGCACCAACAGGGTGGTCAAGGAGGTGACCAGGGTACGGCTGAGGGTCTGGTTGAGTGAGGCGTTGATCACCTCTTCCGAGGTTCCCTTACGCATCTTGCGGAAGTTCTCACGAATGCGGTCATACACCACGATGGTATCGTTCAGGGAGTAACCAATCACCGCCAGAATGGCCGCCAAAACGGTGAGATCAAATTCGATCTGGAACAAGGAAAAGATCCCGATGGTCAGTAGAACATCGTGCACCAGGGCGATGATGGAACCCAGGGCAAAGCGATATTCGAAACGCAGGGCGACATAGATCAGGATACCGATCAGTGCATAGAGCATTGCCAGACCGCCATCTTCGGTCAACTCCTCTCCGACCTGGGGCCCCACGAACTCCACCCTGCGCAGGTCGATCTCACCCTCTCCTGCCGCCTGGCTGAGCGCCGTAAAGGCCTGGTTGCTCAGTTGCGCACTGCTCAGCTCTTCCTGGGGTGCCAGCCTGACCAGTACATCCTTTGATGTTCCGAAGTGCTGTACCGTGGCATCGGGAAAATTTCCCGCGGCCAGGGCCTCTCGTACCTTGGCAAGTTCCACCGGTTCGCCGTAACCCACCTCGACCAGCGTACCCCCGGTAAAGTCGATACCCAGGCTAAGGCCACGAACAAACACCGAGCCGATGGCGATGAGAATAACTGAAATGGACAGGATCATGGCCAGCTTCCGCTTGCCCATGAAGTCTATTTTTGTATTGGTTTTGAAGATCTGCATAGCAGCGCTTATTCCGTTGTTATCTGGTTTACCCGGCCCCAATGGCCAGCTTCTCGACACGTCTGCGACCGTAGATCAGGTTGATCACGGCGCGGGTGCCCAGGATGGCGGTGAACATGGAGGTCAGAATGCCGATGAACAGGGTCACGGCGAAGCCCTTGATCGGACCGGTACCGAAGCTGAACAGCACTACCGCCGCAATCAGGGTGGTGATGTTGGCATCCACGATGGTGGAGAGGGCCTTCTCATAACCGGCAAAAATACTTGCCTGGGGCGTACTGCCGTTGCGGACCTCCTCGCGGATACGCTCGAAGATCAGCACGTTGGCATCAACTGCCATACCCACGGTAAGCACGATACCGGCGATACCTGGCAGGGTCAGGGTGGCCTGCAACATCGAAAGCACCGCCACGATCATCACCAGGTTGAACAACAGGGCCATGTTGGCCACCAGCCCGAACACCCGGTAGTAGACCACCATGAAGACCATGACCAGCACCATGCCGATCACGACAGAGCGGAAACCCTGGTCGATGTTGTCCTGCCCCAGGCTGGGGCCGATGGTGCGCTCCTCGACGATGTCGATGGGTGCAGCCAGGGCGCCTGCCCGCAACAGCAACGCCAGGTTGTGGGCTTCTTCCGGACTGTCCAGGCCGGTAGTCTGGAAGCGTCTGCCAAAGGGCTCCAGGATGTTGGCGACGCTGATCACCTCTTCAACCGGAATCTTTCGGGTAACCCGTTTGCCGTCGACCATCTTGGTCTCAGTGCGCGTCTCGATAAACACTACCGCCATGGGCTTGTCCACGTTGTCGGTGGTAACGTTACGCATGCGCCTTGCACCCTGCCCGTCCAGGCTGACATGCACTGCCGGCTGGCCTGAGCGCTGATCGAAACCTGAAGAAGCATCAGTGATCTGATTACCGGTCACGATCACCCGCTTCTTGAGCAGGATCGGCTGGCCTTCACGTGTCTTGTAGAGCTTGGAACCGACAGGTACCTTGCCAGCCAGGGCATCCTCCACGCTGTGCTCGGTATCTTCGAGACGATACTCCAGGGTAGCCGTTGCGCCGAGAAGTTCCTTGAGCTTGGAGGGATCCTGGGCACCGGGCAGCTGCACCACGATCCGCCGTTCACCCTGCTGCTGGATAATAGGCTCGGCCACACCCAGGGCATTTACGCGGTTACGCAGGGTAGTGATGTTCTGCTCCAGGGCGAACTTGCGTACGGCTTTCTTCTCCGGCTCACCCATGCTGGCGTTGACGAAGAAGCCGTCTGCATCATCCGCGTTATTGAGAATAAGGCTGCGGAATTCATTGCCGATAGCCTCGTTGGCCTTGTCGCGCAGTTCGGCGGTCTTGTATTTCACACTGACCGTATCGCCATTCTGGCTCACCTTGGTATAGCGCAGTTTCTCCTTGCGCAACAGCGAGCGAACGTCTCCCGTGTAGCGCTCCATGGACTGCTTGACCGCCGCATCCATATCCACATCGATCAGCACGTGGATACCCCCGCGCAAATCTAGACCAAGATACATGGGCAGGGCGCCCATAGTGCGAAGCCAGCCGGGCACATCGGTTGAAAGTGTCAACGCATGTATGTAGTCACTACCAAGCTCTGTTTCCAGTACCTCTTTGGCACGCAACTGGGTCTCAGAGTCGGCAAAACGCAGGATCAGCTTGTTGGGAGCAAGTTCCGACGACTTGAGCGCCAACTTGGCCGCATTGAGGACGTCTCTGACACGGGATTCAGTATCGGTATTGACCTCGGCACGACGGGTACCGGAGATTTCCATTGCCGGATCCTGGTCGAAGACGTTGGGCAGTGCATAGATCAGGCCGATCAACACGACAACGATGACCAGGATGTTTTTCCAAATGGGATATCGGTTCATGGTTGTTTTTTTTATTGGTGAGGAAACAACTGGATCACAGGGCTCGTCGCAGGCAGTACGAGCAGGTCCGGGGGGAAACACACGGACCTGCTGAACCATTTTAGAGTTCCTTGAGAGATCCTTTAGGCATAACGGTGTTTACTGACTGTCGGCGAATCTTCACTTCAACACCTTCAGCCACTTCCAGCTTTACGGTATCTTCATTGATATCGGTGATCTTGCCCATGATACCGCCATCGGTCTGAACCTCGTCACCCTTGGAGAGGGCTTCCACCATTTTGGTGTGCTCTTTCTGGCGCTTCATCTGAGGACGAATCATCAAGAAGTAGAGCATGATAATCAGACCGACAGGAAGAATGAAAGCCTCCATACCACCGCCCTGGGGTGCGCCACCGGCAGCCTGGGCCATGGCATCAGATACAAAGAAACTCATACTATTTTCACCTGGTTAAAAAGTCGTAGTTAGCATATCCGGGCACAAGCCGGCGCCCGTTCATTATCAAGCGCAGAATTATGCCACAGTTGATGTGAATTGACTTGTCTATATTGATGAGGCGGCCAGGAAAGAAATTCAAGGCCATCGGGCAAAAAATGCCAGGCAGTTCCCAAATGCACCTAACCCTGGGCTTTCCCGCCGCGCATTTCGTAGAACGTTTTCACAAACTCGTCAAACCGGCCTGCCTCAATAGACTCCCGGATGTTCCGCATAAGCGTCTGATAATAATAGACATTGTGTATCGTATTCAGACGCGAGCCGAGAATCTCGTTACACCTGAACAGGTGACGCAGGTAACTGCGGCTGTAGTTTCTGCAGGTATAACAGTCACAGTGGGGATCAAGAGGACCGGTGTCATCGGCATGTACTGCATTGCGTATCCGCACCACCCCTTCATGGGTAAAAAGGTGACCGTTTCTGGCATTGCGGGTTGGCATCACGCAGTCGAACATGTCGATACCCCGGCGCACAGCCTCAACAATATCCTCCGGGGTCCCCACACCCATAAGGTAGTGAGGCTTCTCCTCGGGCAGTCGGCTCGAGAGAAAATCAAGCACCCGCCAACGGTCCTCCGGAGGCTCACCTACGGAAAGCCCGCCCACGGCATAGCCGTCAAAGCCGATCTCTATCAGCCCATTCAGGGAGCTTTCGCGCAATACCTCGTAGACACCGCCCTGCACGATCCCAAACAGTGCAGAGGGGTTGTCCCCATGGGCGCGTTTACTGCACTCGGCCCAGCGCAGGGAGAGTTCCATGGAGTCCCGGGCTTCCTTCTCAGTTGCCGGATAAGGGGTGCACTCATCGAAGATCATGACGATGTCCGATCCCAGCTCACGCTGCACCTGCATCGACTCCTCGGGGCCCATGAAGATACGGCTGCCATCCACAGGTGAGCGGAAATGAACCCCCTCTTCGGTAATTTTGCGCATCTGCCCTAAGCTGAAGACCTGGAATCCGCCCGAGTCGGTGAGAATCGGCCGCTGCCAATGCATGAAGTCATGCAGGTCACCGTGCTTAGTGATGATCTCGGTACCGGGGCGCAACATCAGGTGAAAGGTGTTGCCCAGAATGATCTCGGCTCCCAGCCCTTCCAACTCCTCGGGCGTCATCGCTTTGACCGTGCCGTAGGTACCCACGGGCATAAACGCCGGTGTCTCGATGGAGCCTCGCTCAAACGTGAGTCGACCGCGACGGGCAAACCCTTCCTTAGTGATGCACTCGAATTTCATCTTAAACTTTCATGTCCAAAAATCATGGCTTATGTCAAAAATGTTACCGGCAAATCTTATTGACTCGCCAAAAGTTATATTAGAAACTGACCAAGTACTGATTATTTGATCAGTACTTATTTTTTTCATCCTCCTTTGGTGGATATTTTATGGCGCGGTACCACAATACCGCGCCGATTTTTTTGGCATCGGATCACTTCCAGCCTTTTCCCTTCAGAAACATGGCATCGCCATAGCTGAAAAAGCGGTAATGCTGTTCTACGGCATGACGATAGGCCGCCATGACCACCTCGTAGCCTACAAATGCGGCGACCAGCATCAACAGCGTGGATTCGGGAAGATGAAAGTTGGTCACCATCGCATCGACACTGCGAAACCGGTAACCCGGCTTGATGAAAAGGCGGGTGTCCCCCTGGAACGGCTTGATCTCACCATCTGCCGAGGCCGCTTCCAGGCTGCGCACACAGGTGGTACCCACGGCCACCACCCGGCCTCTCCTCGCCCGGGTCTCGCGCACCTTCTCGCAGACCGCCTCACTGACCTCGAGGTACTCGCTGTGCATCACATACTCATCGAGATTGTCCACCCGAACCGGCTGGAAGGTTCCTGCTCCCACATGCAGCGTCACCCTGGCGCTTTCAATCCCCTTCTCAGCCAACCGATTGAGCATAGGCTGGTCGAAGTGCAGACCCGCGGTAGGTGCCGCCACCGCACCGGGGCGCTCAGCATAGACAGTCTGGTAGCGCTCTTCATCCAGTTCGCCATCATCCCGGGAGATATAGAGCGGCAACGGCATATGACCTGACTGGTTCATCAGGTCCATGAGATCGACATCGACGGCTTCAAGCTCAAACAGGTCACCCTGTCGCCTGATCACATTGAGCACCTGTTCTCCGATCAAAATCCGGCTACCCGGTTTCGGCGACTTGCTGGCACGTACATGGGCCAGTGCCCGGCGAGATGCGATTACCCTTTCGATCAACACCTCGACCTTGCCTCCGCTCTCCTTGCGACCGTGCATGCGGGCGGGTATCACCCGGGTATCGTTGAATACCAGCAGGTCTTCAGGTGAAAGCAGATCCGGCAGATCTGAAAAGTGCCGGTCTGCCACTTCGCCATCCTCCCCGTTCAGGCACAGCAGACGGCTGTCCCCCCGCTTGGCTGGCGGATACTGGGCGATGAGTTCTTCGGGCAGGTGATAATTGAAATCTGATCTTTGCATGGCGCGCATACTACCATAGGGTGCATTTGCGCTGTTCAACGAAATAGCTATACTACGCCCTCCTATCTGCCGGGGTGGCGAAATTGGTAGACGCAGGGGATTCAAAATAAGCAAGCTGTTTTGTATCCTAGGCAAAAATATGTAAGCTTGCACACAGTGCCAGAGTGGTGAAATTGGTAGACACAGGAGATTCAAAATCTCCCGCCAGCAATGGTGTGCCGGTTCGAGTCCGGCCTCTGGTACCACCTTCCTTCCCTTTTTAGACCCAACGGATTATTTTCCACCCCAGACCCTGGAAAAAGCCTTGGGATACACCTGGGATACAAACAGGAGTAATTTGGAGAAATATAGGCTAGTGGGCCATGCGGATAATATTGTAATTATGGTGGGACGTATAATGGGCCATGCGCACAGCCAAGCCACTTCGTATCACTCCAAAGACCACAGAGA
>NZ_MPRJ01000052.1 GCF_002020805.1 Solemya velesiana gill symbiont
GCCAGTTTGACAGGCACGTTGCGCCTGAAAACCCTGAAAAGGCCAATTCGGGGATAAAAGACAGGCTTATTTGACGGATATTTGAATTTGGCTGCCTGGCGAATGAAAACTCTAATTTTTCAGACCATCCTTAAGGTTTATATGATTCATAAAGGTCGGAAATTCCAATGAGGGCTCCATACTACCCCTGGAGTCTGCGTGCTCTGATCTCAGCCCGTCCAACGGTGGGTTGGCTGATGGATCTTTGTGATGAAAACTACGCACTGATGATGGAGTTGGCTCCGGGCCTGAGAGCCCTCGAAGGGACATACCTCTCCCGCCTGGAGGGGAGCATGGATCTCTACCTCGAAGTCCTGGAACAGACCCCTTATACCAGCCTGATCCATTTGGCCTATTACTTTTCCCATGAAGCCGGACAACGACCTGATCCGGATGCCACGCTGCGGGTCTACTATGACTCCAACCAGGTGGAAGTGCTGGACCTCAGGCAGCGGGCATTGCCCCTGGAGAGGGGAATCGACAGCCCCAGTCTGGACCAGAAATGGAAGGCCAACCTGTTTCTTTCCAAGTGGTTGTCCTTTTGCATACTTCAGGGCCATTCCTTTGGCCCTGATCAGGAAATAGATAGAAAACTTGTAAATTATCAATAAGTAACCGTTCTTTGGGTTGCAAGTCCCCGCGGTGAGTCGTCTGCTGATTTTCTATCTTTAGGTGGGAATTGGAATCATTTAAATAAATGTTGACAATTTCCCTAGGTAAATGCTAGTTTTTATTACCAAGTGATTAACTAGGTATTTATCTCCGAAGAGGGAATGACCATGAGACTATCGACTAAAGGGCGCTACGCAGTTACTGCGATGCTGGATTTGACCCTCCACGGAGGAAAAGGACCGGTAACTCTGGCCGAGATTTCTGAAACCCAGGGAATCTCGCTCTCCTACCTTGAGCAGCTGTTCGCATGCCTGCGCAGCAAACAACTGGTACGCGGCGTACGCGGACCGGGTGGAGGTTACTACCTGGGGCGTGATGCTGAAGAAATCTCCATTGCCGATATTATCTGCGCTGTTGACGAATGGGTGGAGTTCACCCGCTGCGGTGGCAACCAGGATTGCCAGGAAGGCAAACGTTGCCTTACCCACAACCTGTGGGACGATCTGAGCACCGAGATTTATAACTTTCTCAGGAGCATCACCCTCGCCGAGTTGGTCGAACGCGGCGGTCTGAGAGAAGGCGGCTGCGTCAAAGACCAGAACAAAGAGGCAGATATGTCCGGGATGAACGCCAGTTCACAGGTCGCTTGATCTGTAAGACGTTTTTCATATTCGCAAAAAAAGGCCGCCTTCAGGCGGTCTTTTTTTTACCATAGCCAATTCAGGCCATGGGTATCTGAAGTGTTACAGTAGTGCCCGTGGTAC
This sequence comes from Solemya velesiana gill symbiont, assembly GCF_002020805.1. Taxonomy (GTDB): domain Bacteria; phylum Pseudomonadota; class Gammaproteobacteria; order Chromatiales; family Chromatiaceae; genus Sedimenticola_A. Next base: position 1,416 of record NZ_MPRJ01000052.1, read on the forward strand.
TGTCGGATTCGATTTTTATCTCGCCACCATGGGCCTCGACAATTTTTTTTACGATGCCGAGTCCAAGCCCGGTGCCATGGGGTTTCGTGGTGAAAAACGGGTCGAACAGGCGTGCCAGTTGCTCGCTGGGTATCGCCTCTCCACCGTTGGTGATCTGAAGGCGAACGGTTCGTGTTTCAGGGTCATCGCTGAGGCGCCAACTGATTTCTGAACCATCCGGGGCAGCATCACTGGCATTACGGGCGAGGTTGAGGATCACCTGCTTCAGCCTGTCCGCGTCCGCCTGGATGGTGTAGGTTTTTTCATCAGCATACAGCATGGACTTTTGCTGGCCTAAGGCTGCAGGTTCGGTGTCGAGTTCCAGGAATTCCGATAGCAATCCCCGAAGATCCAGTGGCTGAAGTTCCAGGGTCATTGGTTTTGCATAGAGCAGAATCTCCTCCAGCAGTCGTTCCACCCGTATCGCTTCCTGATGTGCCAGGTTGGCCCGCTTGGCTGCAGATCCGTGGAGTTCCGAATTGCGGAGGTAGTCCAGTGCCATGGTAATGGTGGAGAGAGGGTTCCTGATCTCGTGCGTGATGCCTGATGCAAATTCTCCAACGGCTGCGAGTCGGCCGTGCTCTACCAGTTTTACTGTCTTGCCAAAGCTGTGAGTTACCAGGTTTGCGATATTGGTCAGCAATTCCAGGTGCTCAGGGGTATAGGAGTCCGGTGTGCGGGTGGCAAAGGCAAGTACTCCCGGAACAAGGCTCTGTTCCGTAATGGGGAGGAAAATTGCGTCCCTCAACCCTTTTTTCACGAGATGATTCAGAAACTGGAACCGGGGGTTCTGCTTTGCAGTGTGCAACATGTCAGGGATATGTATGGGTTCCCCTGAATCGAGAGCGTGTTCGAGAATCGTGCCCTTGAGCTTGAAGTGCCGGCTATGCCCCCTTTCGTGGTTGCCGTCAAAGAAACTGTGCTCGAAATTAATTGCGCTGCGATCTGCTGATACGAACAGCGCCCCTATCCAATCGAGTGGCAGCAGGTCGGGAAGTTGTTCGGCGACGAAGCAGAGGGTGTCTTCCACATCAGAACCCTGCTGAATTTTCTCGATCAGCCGGAATAGTGTGTTCAGGCGACTTGATAGCTGGTTGAAACTGCTGGTAAGCCAGGAGATTTCGTTGTTTCCCGTTACTGGAACCTGGTGCCCGAAGTCGCCCCGGGAAACCTTGTGGAAGCCGAGCACGGCATTTTTCAGGGGACGGAGCACCGTTATGAAAAACCAACTGAAGATGCCTGCAGTTATAATGAGGCCAGTAATCAAGAGTGCCCAATAGAGGGCATTGATCTGCTCGAGCCTGGCATCGCCAAGACGCTGTATCTGTGCCCTCAGTGCATCGATGGACTCGGTGAGTGGTTGGTGCTTGGAGCTGATGAACATGGCGGCTTTGTTCAGTCGCGGCATGGTGGGATCTTTGCCAAGTGCCTCGTCCAGTTGCGATTGGAATTCCGCCCAGGCGTCTTCCACTGCCCTTACTGCCAGGTGGACTGCGGGATCGAGATTGAGATCGGGCTGAAATGTCTCCTCCATGTCCGTGAGGCTGGGTGAGAATTTTTCATACATGAATCCATTTGTGATTTCGGTGATCAGGTCCGTCTGGTCTTTAATCCCCTGGTAATAGAGTTTTATGTCCCGCTGGTATGCCTGGTCATCTTCCGGTGCGTGCATGGCATAGCTGACACCCAGGGATACGAGATTCCTGGCGCTGTGTTCCAGGCGGGAGGTGAGGTTGAGCAGTATGTTGTAGCGTCGCTGTTCATCCATTGACATGATGCTCAGCGAGAAGACACAGCTGAACAGGATGATAAGGAGGGCCAGTGCGGCGGCGATCTGGAACTTGAGGGTCTTGAGCGGGTTCATGAATCAGCCCCCTTCGAGTAGCTCCTCGATTGCATTGATCTCCTTTTCTGCCTCGTTCAACACGGCGAGGGAGAGGGCGGGATTGAGCCTGCCGGCCACCAGCTTGTGGTAGGCAGGGGAGAGGTCCGGTGGCGGAAGTTTCTGCATTTCCGGGCTGCCGACAAACGACAACAGTTGGGCGAGTATTACCAGGTCCACGTAGTCGGGGGTGTCCGCCGGGCCACGGAACCAGTCGTCGCTGTGCATGGCCGTGTCGACGAGGATTGGGGAGAGGCCCCAGGTCCGCATGATCATGGCGCCGATTTCACCATTCTGCTCGGCGATGATCCTGTCGAGCATCTCGGGGTAATCTTCTGCCGCGCCAAGTATCGGTATGGCACCGATATCATGGATCAGTCCTGCGAGCATGGCTCGGTCGGCATCCAGCCCGGGAGACATCTGGGCGATCACGTAACAGATGGCTGCCACAGCTCCTTCATCCGTTTCTGGATCAATGGCGAATCGGTTTGAAACAGGTTTTTCAGTGCAAAGCTGATGACGATGTTTCGCGTATTGTCCAGGCCCAGGCGTGCCACGGCCTGTTGGCAGTTATCTATCGCGTGGGAACCTCCGAAAGCAGAGCTGTTCACAACCTTGATGATACGGGTGGTCACTGCTGGGTCGGACTGGATGACTCTCGCTACTGTCTGGGCATCGCTGTCAGGGTTGTCTACAGCCTGGCTGATTCGGGCGGCAATATCAGGAATGCCAGGCAATTCGCATTTACCGGACTGTATCTTGTTGAGGAAATCGAGAAAGATGCGATCCCCGGGATCATCCTCTTTTTTCAGTTCAATGCCTGTCAGGGAGCTGTCTGACTGTTGCGCGAAATAGGAGGAGATGCTCTCAACCAGCTCTCTGGGGAGCCTGACCAGGGAGACAACCCCCTGGCTTATGGCATGGGTGACCTGGGGTGGCCTGGGGCTGTTGAGGGGGAACTCGGCCATGGGTGACTGGGGATCGATCATTTTTGGCTCGTCCCCTTCGAATTGCAGCGGCACGCGGCCATCCAGCAGATAGGCGCTGTCGTCCCCATTTTTAGAGTCGTAGAGATCTTCGTCTGCTGGAATCTCTTCAACCCAGGCTTGCTGGGCCAGGTAGCCCATGATTCTTTCAGGCAGGAAGCGCAGGGGAATGCGGTGACTGATCAGGTCTGGATGAATGCTCAAATAAAGTCCTTTCTGCTCTTGCTGGATGGCAACGTCCAGTTCGGTAGTTATTCTTTCTACATGCCCGCTAACGGCAGGATTTCCCCCCACTTTAGCGCCAAACCCCCAAATCGGCTATCATGCTCGCTCTTTTACTCATGGTCCAGTTTAGTATGACGGACGAGACGGATTCACTGCTCACGATACGGGATTTGATCCGCTGGGGTGCCAGCAGGTTCAACGAGGCAGGCTTATTCTTTGGTCACGGCACCGATAATGCCCTTGATGAGGCGATGGTGCTGGTGATGCATGCCCTGCATCTTAAAACTGACCTGCCGGAGTCCTATTTCGATACCCGGGTGACAGCCGGTGAACGTAATCGGGTGGTTTCCCTGTTCGACCGGCGTATCAACGAGCGGCTGCCGGCGGCCTACCTGACCAACGACGCAGTCTTCGCCGGACTCCATTTCTACGTAAATGAGCATGTGCTTGTCCCGCGTTCCCAGATCGCTGAACTGATCGAGGGCGGTTTCGCACCCTGGGTCGAGCCTGATTCGGTTTCCCGGGTGCTTGATCTGTGTACCGGCAGCGGCTGCATCGCCATTGGTTGCGCCTACGCGTTTCCCGATGCCAGTGTGGATGCAGTGGATCTCTCTCCTGAAGCCCTGGCGGTGGCCAGGGTGAATGTGGCGAGACACGAGCTGGGTGGTCGTGTGGAGCCCATAGCGTCGGATCTTTTCGAGAATCTCAAGGGGCGGCGTTATGATTTGATTGTCAGCAACCCTCCCTATGTCAGCCTGGAGGAGATGGACGAACTGCCCGATGAATACCTCCGCGAACCGGCCATGGGCCTGGAGGCGGGAGAAGATGGCCTGGATATTGTGTCGAGGATGCTCCGGGAGGCGGCAGATTATCTTGAACCTGAGGGTGTTCTGGTGGTCGAAGTGGGCAATAGTGACGTGGTCCTGGCCAATCGTTATCCTGATGTCCCGTTTCTATGGCTCGAGTTCGAGCGGGGCGGACACGGGGTATTCGTGCTTACCGCCGATCAGCTGAATGAGTAAATGTTGCAAGTGGCAGTGCAACATGGGCGGAACCCTGAAGAATATGCAGAGTGCATCAAACAGGCGAAATTTGATGTGGAAGCGCTGAAACAGATAAAAGAGCCCCATCGTTGTTGCCTGGACGTGGGTGAGGAAGAGTAAATGGACCAGTCACTGGTATTCGATCTCGAACTGATCAACAAGTACGACTACGCGGGCCCCAGGTACACCTCGTATCCAACCGCCCCTCAATTTCACGAGAAGTTCGGTGAGGACGAGTATCGGGCAGCGGCACTGAAAAGCAACGAGAGTGGGCGGCCCCTGTCGCTCTATTTTCATATCCCGTTCTGCGATACCGTCTGCTTTTACTGTGCCTGTAACAAGATTGCGACCAAGGACCGGGGCCTGAATCAACCCTACCTGGATCGTCTCTACAGGGAGATCGAGATGCAGGGCGAGCTGTTCGACAACAGCCGTACTGTGGATCAACTGCACTGGGGCGGTGGAACGCCTACCTTCATCAGCCACGAGCAGATGGCGGAACTGATGCAGGTCACCGGCAAGCATTTCAAGCTGGCCGGCGATGACACCGGCGAATACTCCATCGAGATCGATCCCCGTGAGGCGATAGCGGATACCATCAAGCTGTTGCGTGACGTGGGCTTCAACCGCATGAGCCTGGGGGTACAGGACTTCGAAGAGAAAGTGCAGAAGGCGGTCAACCGCATCCAGTCCGAACAGAGCACTTTCGAGGTACTGCAGGCGACCAAGGACAACGGTTTTCGGTCCGTGAGTATCGACCTTGTTTACGGCCTGCCTTTCCAGAGCGTGGAGAGCTTTGCGCGTACCCTCGATCGGGTGATCGACGTGGGTCCGGATCGTCTCTCCATCTTCAACTATGCGCACCTGCCGCATGTGTTCAAGCCCCAGCGTCGTATCAACGAGGATGAACTGCCGGCTCCCCAGGAGAAGCTGGAGATCCTGCAGATGACTATCGATCACCTGACCTCGGCGGGCTATGTCTATATCGGCATGGACCACTTTGCCCGACCCGACGATGAGCTTGCGGTGGCTCAGCGTGAAGGCACTCTCTATCGCAACTTCCAGGGTTACTCTACCCATGCGAACTGTGACCTCGTTGCTATGGGCGTAACCTCCATCAGCATGGTGGGGCCCACCTACAGCCAGAACATGCGGGGGCTGGAAGAGTACTACGAGCGTATAGATGCCGACAGGCTGCCTGTGTTCCGCGGTTTTGAATTGAACCAGGATGACCTGATTCGTCGCGATGTCATCACCAAGCTGATCTGCAATTTCGTACTGGACTTTGCTGTTGTGGAACAGGCCTGGGGTATCAATTTCAATGATTACTTTGGACAGGACCTGGTGAAGCTCGAAGGTATGGCGGAGGATGGTCTGCTGGAGATGGATGACCGGGGTATACGTGTACTGCCACGGGGACGCCTGCTGATCCGCAATATCTGCATGGCCTTCGATGCCTACCTGCCTCCTGCATCCCAGCAGAAGAACTTTTCGAAAGTTATCTGATCGGCTTTTTTGATTTAGTAGGAGCGATTTAATCGCGACCGGCATCCAAGCGGGTCAGATCGCGACTAAAGTCGCTCCTACAGTGCTTTTATGGTCTGGGTGCACGATTTGCACCCTTTTTCGTCTGGTTTTATCCTGCACTTCTATTTGGAGTTCGTAGGATAATTGCAATGACAGACGGCCAGACCCCCTCCATCCCTGATCGATTTCGTGCTACTGCCGCAGAGCGTGCGGATCAACCCGTCATCTGTTTCCCCGACCGGGAGGTGACCTTCAGCGAGGTGGATCGCGCATCCGATGCAGTTGCTGCATCCCTGGTGAGCCAGGGTATAGAAAAGGGTGATCGGGTGGCGCTCTACTGCATCAACTCGGATGCCTTTGCCATTGCCTATATGGGCATAGTGAAATCGGGTGCCGTCGTAGTGCCGGTCAACCTGCTGCAGAACCCCCGGGAGATAACCTACGTTCTCAACGATGCCGGTGTGCGGGGGCTCTTCTACCACCAACTGTTTGCAGAAGCAGTGGAATCCTTCCGTGGTGAACTGAAGAATCTTGCATTCGCCGTGGGGATGGGGTCGGGACCGTTCAAGGAAGGGGACCTGGTCTTCGATGAGTTCTGCGCCAATACTTCAGTGCCACCGAAGCCAGAGTTCGATACGGCCAACGACCTGGCGGCCATTCTCTATACCTCCGGCACCACCGGACATCCCAAGGGGGCGATGCTTACCCACCGCAATCTGGTCTCAAACACCAACAGCGTAGTACAGGCGCTGCAACTGCGTCCCGGCGAGGACCGATTGCTGGTGGTGCTGCCCATGTTCCACTCCTTCGCCGCTACCGTGGGTACACTAACCCCCCTGCTTCATGGACTGAGCCTGGCCCCCGTGCCCAAGTTCGATCCGGCGGCTGTCTGTGACGTGATCGAGGCGGTGGGTGCCACGGTTTTCCTCGGTGTGCCCAGCATGTACAGCGTGCTGCTGCGTCTGCCGGATGAACAGGTGGCCAAATGGAAGAGTGTGCGCTACTGCGTGTCAGGAGGCGCGGCCATGCCGGTTGAGGTGATGCGCCAGTTCGAAGCGCAGTACGGCCTGGCAATTCATGAAGGGGATGGTCCCACCGAGTGCTCCCCCGTGACCTGCGTCAATCCCATTGGCGGTGAGCGCAAGGCTGCATCCGTGGGCTTGCCGGTACCTGACGTGGAGATGGAGATCTACGATGACGAAGGAAAACAGCTTGCAGTGGATGTGATCGGCGAGATCTGTGTGCGCGGTCCCAACGTGATGAAGGGCTACTGGAATCTTCCTGAGGCGACCACCGAGAGCTTTTTCGGCGAGTGGGTGCGTACAGGCGATCTCGGCTACAAGGATGTCGACGGCTACGTGTACATTGTGGACCGTAAAAAGGACATGGTCATCGTCAACGGTATGAACGTCTACCCGCGTATGGTGGAAGAGGTACTCTACCAGTTCCCGAAAATGGCCGAAGCCGCCGTGGTGGGTGAACCCAGCGAACTCCACGGTGAGATCGTGGTGGCCTACGTGGTGGCCAGGGAAGGCGAGGAGATGACCCCGGCCGAGGTACGCGCCTATTGCTGTGAAAACCTCGGTCCCCACCAGGTGCCGCGCAAGGTGGTGGTCAAGGATGCGCTGCCGAAGAATGCCGCCGGCAAGATCCTCAAGCGTGAATTGCGCAAGGCGGGGGAGCTTGAGAGGGGGGGTGATAGTCGGGAGACTGAAAGTTAATGGTTTGATTTGAAGGCCTGGTAATAAATTTCGTGGCCTAAAAGTGGATCACTCTGTAGCCACTTCTTTCGTATGGCCACGAGTGACTTTTGTTACGGTAAAAGTCACCAAAACCACTGCTCCGCCATGCCACCCTGCGGGTGCAGTGAACCCGCGATGGCGGGCGGGACACTGGGGAAGAGAGTTTTTGGCTACTTTTGCCTCTTTGCAAAAGTAGCTCGTAGCCATGTCGTAGCAGTCACTACAGAGAAAGCCACGTATAGGCTACGGAATTTATTACCAGGCCTTTTAACACCGCCCAGAAGAAAAATTAACTAGGTGATCTACGCCAGTGCTTATGCACAATAACTGTATGAATCAACAACCCGGCAGCCGACAAATACCCAATCATCCCATCGTAATTGCCTACCAGAAAACTGAGCTGGCTGTCGAAATCAACTGAGGTGAACTTGCGGACGGTCTTGATTACAAAGACAAACCCCGCGTGCAGGCCAATGACATAGGCAATGTTCCCGGTGCGTTCCCGAACAACGGCGAAAAAGGCGCCCAGTCCGAAGAGAGCCAGAAATGAGTCGAAGGTTGCCCAGTCGCCGTACTGGTTGAAGGCGCCGGAAACCATCTGAAGGCCGCTGTACCAGGCATATTCTTCACCGGCGGGGAGGGGGAGTGGTTTGATGAAATGCATCCAGGCGTAGAAGAGACTGGAGAAAATCAGTGTGGCCATGAAACCGTGGGTCTTGCGCAGTGCGCCGAACAGCCCGCCACGAAAGAAGGTTTCCTCGATAAACCCGATCAGAATACCGCCGATCAGTGCCGCCAGCAGGGTCTTTATCAGCAGTGCACTCCAATCGACGGGTATCGGTTTCATGACGCGTACGCCGAAGACGAACAGCGCAATGCTCAGGGCGGCCAGGATCAGGAAGCCGGCAAGCCAGCCTCTGAGTATGTCCCGGATGAATTCGGAGCGGGGGAGTGCGTAGCCCAATCCCTCTTTGGAGGCGATGGCGTAGTGTCGGATAAGGAGTATGAAACCGGGAATGGCAACCAGCTTGGCGGTGGTGTTGATCAGCTTGTGCGGGCCTTTGTCCATGCTCTCGTCCAGCCACAGGTAGAGGGGGTAGTTGAGCAGGGCGCTGATGAAAAGGGCGAACAGGATCAGTAGGACGAAATAGGCCAGTGGGCGCATTAGCAGCCGTTCCTCGGAATATTTGGCAGTTCGGGGTGTTTGCAAATCAGCCATTCTACCCGAAAAAATGGGTCAGCCGGGTTACAAACAAGGCCGTGCAGACTGTATAATGCGCGTTTGTTTGGGGAATTCTGCCTCTTGTTGGGTGCGGTTTTTCAATAAAGCGAAAGTGGCGGAATTGGTAGACGCGCCAGATTTAGGTTCTGGTGGGGTAACCCGTGGGAGTTCGAGTCTCCCCTTTCGCACCAGTTATTTTCATTCGCAGCTTGATGGCTGCGGTGCTCCATTTTGACATTGATAGAGATGGCGGCAAGGTCTGCCAGAGAGGTTTTTCATGCAAGTTTCGGTTGAATCAAGTGAAGGGCTTGAGCGTCGTATGACTGTCGAGCTGCCTGTTGAGCAAGTCAACGAGGCGGTAGAGAAGCGCCTTAAAGAGGTCGCTCGTACGGTAAAGATGGACGGTTTCCGCCCGGGCAAGGTGCCCATGTCGGTGGTACGCAAGCGCTATTCTGAGCAGGTTCGCCAGGAGGTATTCGGCGATCTGGTTCAGTCAACCTACTTCCAGGCACTGGCCCAGGAGAATCTCCAGCCCGCAGGTGAGCCGGTCGTAGAGCCTCTCGACAAGAACGACGATGAGGGTATGGGTTACACCGCTACCTTCGAGGTGATGTCCGAGATAGCCCTGCAGGACATCAGTGACAAGTCCATCAGTCGCCCGGTAGCGGAAGTTACCGACGAAGACTTCGAGCAGATGATCGACAAGCTGCGTAACCAGCGCGTCACCTGGAATGATGTAGAACGTGCGGCACAGGACGGCGACCAGGTGACCATCGATTTCGTGGGCAAGATCGACGGTGAGGCCTTTGAGGGCGGTACTGCCGACGGCGTACCCCTGGTGTTGGGCTCCAGCAGCATGATCGACGGTTTCGAGTCGGGCCTGGTTGGGGCGACTGCAGATGAAGAGCGCACCCTTGAACTGCAATTTCCTGAAGATTACCGGGTTGATACATTGGCCGGAAAAGCGGCAACCTTCGAGGTAAAGGTGACCAAGGTCGCCGAACCGGTACTGCCCGAATTGGACGACGTGTTCGCCAAGGCCTTTGGCATCGCCGAAGGCGGCGTCGAGGCGCTGCACAAAGAGGTTCGCTCCAACATGGAGCGTGAGTTGGAAGACAAGATTCGCAGCTCTCTCAAGGACCAGGCGATGGAAGTGCTGTTGGAGGCCAATCCCATCGATGTGCCTGCCGTGCTGATCAAGCAGGAGGCTGAGGCCCTGATGCAGCAGACCAGGGCGAACATGGCCCAGCAGGGCCACAATGCCCAGATGGATCTGCCGGCCGCCCTGTTCGAGGACCAGGCAAAGCGCCGGGTTATCCTGGGGCTGGTTATCGGTGAGGTGATCAAGGCCAACAACATCGAGCTGGATTCCGATCGTGTACGTGAGCGTGTGGAGCAGTTCGCACAGTCTTACGAGAAGCCGCAGGAAGTCATCGACTACTACTACAGCAACAAGCAGCAGTTGGCTTCCATAGAAAACGTGGTACTGGAAGACCAGGTGGTCGAGTGGGTACTGGAGCAGGCCAAGGTAGAGGATACCCCCACTGCATTTGCCGAGCTTATGGCTCCCCGGGCCAACGAAGTATCCGAATAGTTTAATTAAAGGATCGCATTGCTATGACCGATATAAGCCACATGGGCGGATTGGATGCACAGAACCTGGGACTGGTCCCGATCGTTGTCGAGCAGACGGCGCGCGGCGAACGTTCCTATGACATCTATTCCCGTTTGCTCAAGGAGCGGGTGATATTCCTTGTGGGTCCGGTGGAAGATCATATGGCCAACCTGGTGGTTGCCCAGCTGCTGTTCCTGGAGTCTGAGAATCCCGACAAGGATATTCACATCTATATCAACTCGCCCGGTGGATCGGTCAGTGCCGGCCTGGCAATTTACGACACCATGCAGTTCATTCGTCCAGACGTGAGCACCATGTGTGTCGGTCAGGCGGCCAGTATGGGTGCACTGCTTCTGGCTGGCGGTGCGGCTGGCAAGCGTTACTGCCTGCCTCACTCCAGGATGATGATTCACCAGCCTTTGGGCGGGTTCCAGGGGCAGGCGACAGACATCGAGATTCATGCAAAAGAGATCCTGCTGCTGCGTGATCGCCTGAATCACATCATGGCCAGGCATACTGGTCAGCCACTGGAAACGATTGAGCAGGACACCGAGCGTGACAATTTCATGAGCGGTGAAGAGGCCATGGCGTACGGTCTGATTGACCAGGTCCTTGCAGAACGACCCGGTATGCCTGAGGCTGAATAATTGCTTTGATTTTGGCGTAACTAGCCGATATAAGGTAAAAAACAGGATATTGCCGGCTCGTGGGAAGTGTTCAGAAGGTGACTGGGAATATGAGTCGCCTTGTTGGAAAGACGGGGAACCTTGCGAACCTGTTGCAATCGGATATGATGGACCTCATGTTACGAGTTTGTAACAAAAAAGTTTGACTAGGCGGTCTGGTGGTAAGAGGAAGTCTGTATGAGTGACAACAAGACAAAAGGTGACGACGGCAAGCTGCTCTATTGCTCATTCTGTGGCAAGAGTCAGCACGAGGTACGCAAGCTGATTGCTGGCCCATCCGTTTTCATCTGCGACGAATGCGTCGAACTCTGCAACGACATCATCCGCGAGGAGATGCAGGAGGGCGGTGGCGAAGGCACCGGTCAACTGCCGAAGCCTCAGGAAATCTTTGAAATGCTGGACCAGTACGTCATTGGCCAGGCCAGGGCGAAGAAAGTCCTCTCTGTTGCGGTATACAACCACTACAAGCGTCTTGATGTCAGCACCAACAAGGATGATATCGAGATTGCCAAGAGCAACATCCTGTTCATCGGTCCCACGGGTTCAGGTAAGACCCTGCTCGCCGAGACCCTGGCTCGCTTGCTCAATGTGCCTTTCACCATTGCCGACGCGACCACGCTGACCGAAGCGGGTTATGTCGGTGAGGATGTTGAGAACATCATTCAGAAACTGCTCCAGAAGTGCGACTACGATGTGGACAAGGCCCAGACCGGCATTGTCTATATCGATGAGATCGACAAGATCTCCCGCAAGTCGGACAACCCCTCCATCACCCGTGATGTATCGGGCGAAGGTGTACAGCAGGCGTTGCTGAAGCTGATCGAGGGTACCGTTGCATCGGTTCCCCCCCAGGGTGGCCGCAAGCATCCCCAGCAGGAGTTCCTGCAGGTTGATACCTCAAATATCCTGTTCATCGTCGGTGGTGCCTTTGCCGGTCTCGACAAGGTGATACGCAACCGTTCGGAAAAGGGTGGGATCGGTTTTTCTGCCGAGGTGCGCAGCAAGGATGGCACGCGCGATATCGGTGAAATTATCGTCGATGTCGAACCGGAGGATCTCATTCAGTATGGTCTGATCCCCGAATTCGTTGGCCGCCTGCCTGTTGTTGCCACGCTCCAGGAACTGGACGAAGACGCCCTGGTTCAGATTCTGACTGAACCTAAGAATGCCCTGGTCAAACAGTACGCCCGTTTGTTCGAGATGGAAGATTGCGAACTGGAGTTCAGGGAAGATGCACTACGTGCCATTGCCCGCAAGGCGATGGAGCGGAAGACCGGTGCACGCGGACTGCGCACCATCATGGAACAGGTTCTCCTGGATGCCATGTATGACCTGCCCTCCATGGAGAATGTGAGCAAGGTCGTTGTTGACGAGTCCGTCATTGCGGGCGAGAACGCACCCTACATTATCTACGAGGGTGGTGAAAAGCAGTTGGCGGCGTCGGACTGAGTCCAGCGTGCTCCCAATTGAAACCCGGTTTGAACATCGGGTGCGTCTTTGATCCAGAGGGCTTGAATAAAAGGATTTCAGCCCCATCATCATTACAATCATTCATACGTAACAGGGCGATTGTCCTGGAACAGATTTACAAATCTCCCCATTGCGAGCCTGATATTCATTCGGACTGAAACCGGTCTGCAGGAACAAACAGCCTCAAGGGGGATTTCTTGCAGGAGGAATGCCCATCATGGGTCAGAGTGATAACAGCTCAACGGCAATCAGCGGAAACAGCTACCCGGCACCCGTTCTCCCCTTGCGGGACGTCGTGGTCTATCCGCACATGGTCATCCCGCTGTTCGTCGGTCGCGACAAGTCGATCAAGGCACTCGATGCAGCGATGAAGGACAACAAGCAGATCCTTCTGGTGGCGCAGAAGAGCGCTGATACAGATGACCCTGCCATCGAAGACATGCACAAGGTTGGCACCCTGGCCAACATCCTGCAGTTGTTGAAGCTGCCTGATGGTACTGTCAAAGTTCTGGTCGAGGGCAATGAGCGTGTAACCATCCAGAAATTCATCTCGTCCGATGAATTTTTCACTGCCGAGCTGGCGCCCATCTACAATGAGCCCGGTCTTGACGAGCGGGAGATGGAGGTGCTGACACGTTCTGCCACCGCACTGTTCGACCAATACGTGAAGCTCAACAAGAAGGTGCCGCCCGAGGTTCTTACTTCACTCTCGAGTATCGATGATCCCAGTCGCCTGGCAGACACCATGGCTGCCCACATGTCGCTGAAGCTCGATGAGAAACAGCATGTGCTGGAGATGGCCAACGTGCGTGAGCGCCTGGAACATCTCATGGGGCTGATGGAGTCCGAGAACGATCTGTTGCAGATGGAGAAGCGTATTCGCGGCCGGGTCAAGCGCCAGATGGAAAAGAACCAGCGCGAGTACTACCTGAACGAGCAGATGAAGGCGATCCAGAAGGAGTTGGGTGAACTCGACGAGGCACCCAACGAGATCGAGGATCTGACCAACCGTATTGAAAAAGCGGGCATGACCAAGGAGGCCAAGAGCAAGGCACAGGCTGAGCTGAATAAACTGAAGCTGATGTCCCCCATGTCCGCAGAGGCCACGGTTGTCCGCAACTATATCGACGCCCTGGTCAATGTGCCCTGGAAGAAGCGCTCCAAGATTCGCAACGACCTCACGGTGGCTGAAGATGTGCTCGAGACTGATCACTATGGCCTGGAGAAGGTCAAGGAGCGCATCATCGAGTACCTGGCGGTCCAGCAGCGTGTTCGCAAACTGAAGGGCCCCATTCTCTGCTTGGTTGGTCCTCCCGGCGTGGGTAAGACTTCGGTTGGCCAGTCCATCGCACGGGCAACCAATCGTAAATTCGTACGCATGGCCCTGGGCGGCGTGCGTGATGAGGCCGAAATCCGGGGGCACCGTCGTACCTATATCGGCGCGTTGCCGGGCAAGATAATCCAGAATCTCTCCAAGGTGGGCACGCGCAATCCGCTGTTCCTGTTGGATGAGATCGACAAGATGGCCATGGACTTCCGCGGCGATCCGGCCTCGGCACTGCTGGAGGTGCTTGATCCGGAACAGAACCACACCTTTGTGGATCACTACTTGGAAGTGGATTTCGATCTATCCGAAACCATGTTCGTCGCCACGGCGAATACCATGAACATTCCGCCGGCACTGCTGGACCGTATGGAAGTGATCCGTCTCTCGGGTTATACCGAAGATGAGAAGGTGAACATCGCCATCAAATACCTGGTACCCAAGCAGATGGAGAACAGCGGCCTGAAGGAAGCAGAGCTCCAGATCCGCGAGAGTGCCATCCACGATATCGTGCGTTGCTACACGCGGGAGGCCGGTGTTCGAAACCTGGAGCGCGAAATCTCTAAGATCTGCCGCAAGGTTGTTAAAGAGATACTGCTGAAGAAAGAAGGCAAGCGGGTGATTACTCCCAAGAGCCTGGAGGAGTATCTCGGTGTCCAGCGTTTCCGTTACGGTGAGGCCGACGAGTTCGACCAGGTGGGCCAGGTTACCGGTCTTGCCTGGACCGAAGTGGGCGGAGAACTGCTCAGAATCGAGTCGGCACTGGTCCCCGGCAAGGGTCGCTTGAGCCACACCGGCCAACTGGGTGACGTGATGCAGGAGTCGATCCAGGCGGCTATGACGGTGGTGCGCAGTCGTGCGGCTGTGCTTGGACTTGAAGACGACTTCTATCAGAAGTTCGATGTCCATATCCACGTGCCTGAAGGTGCCACCCCCAAGGACGGACCAAGCGCCGGTATTGGGATGTGTACCTGTCTCGTATCTGCACTGACGCAGATTCCCGTTAAAGCGGATGTTGCGATGACCGGTGAGATCACCCTGCGTGGTGAAGTGCTGCCCATAGGCGGCTTGAAAGAGAAGCTGCTTGCTGCTCATCGTGGTGGCATAAAGACCGTGATCATTCCCGAAGAGAACGAACGTGATCTTGTTGATATACCCAAGAACATCAAGCAGAACCTGGAGATCAAGCCCGTTCGTTGGATCGATGAAGTGCTGGAGGTTGCGCTGACGGAGATGCCGGAACCACGAAATGAAGAGACCGCTGAGGCAGCACCAAAAAGCAAATCATCCAGCAGAAAAAAAACCACCAAGAAGGGTAGTGGTCTAACCCGGCACTGAAGCTATTTCCTATTAATGAGGGGCGGTTTCAAGTAATAACTGCAATTCAATTACGCAGCAAGCAAATCCACTTGCCGCCCCATAAATAATTCATTCGGTGATCGATAGCCTCTTGTGGC
>NZ_MPRJ01000053.1 GCF_002020805.1 Solemya velesiana gill symbiont
CTGGAAAAAGAAAGTAATCTCAGGCCATAATCCGGCTATCTAGGCGGGTCAATATTAGATGCAAAACCTGGGTCAGTTTTAACTGCAAATCAACACGATATCCACTTCACCCGAGTGAACTTCATTGATATTCCTTACTGAGCCACCCTCCCGGTGATCACAGCGCATGCCCTGCCGCCGCAGTTCAGAATTGACCATCCGGCAAATGCTGTTGCTGACGACATAATAGACGCCGGTCTTACCACCGGTCCCGATGAGGATTTTTTTCTGCTCCGCCGCATTTACAAATGATTGGGCGCCAAAAAAGTGAGCGTCAAAACGGATACAACCAGCACTTTCTGTAGAAAATTGTTCATGGCATCACCCCTCCTCTTCCCTTTTGACACTAGGAGATGGAACCTAAATCCGACCAATCGACCCGGAAATAACAACATGGAGCGTATGATTCAGGTCAAATGCATCAGGTTCATTAACCCGGTTTATGACACTTGGTAGCACCGTTACGGATCGATATATTAATGATTATAGTTTTCGATCTGGCGTTGTGGTTTTAATGTAACCACCTAGCCAAGGTAATCAGGAGGGTATTGCCTGTAACCTTCCATGGAGAGTCGTTAGGCGAGTTTCGAAAGTCCACTGGACTTTCAAGCCCGAGAATAATCCAGCCAAGCAATAATTATAGAAGGTAATCGCAAGGAGCCATCCATGGCGGGTCGCTTACCGGACTTACTTTGTCCACTGAGCCCTGTAAGAAAGACTTTTCCTGCCATCCCTGGCGCAGCGCTGGCGCTCTTAATTACCCCCGGTCCCGCCATCCGTGGCGGGCCGTTCGGCAAAAAAGAGAGTCCACTGGACTCTCTTTTTTGCCTCACCCATACCGTCCTTCGATGTAGTCGGCAGTCTGTTGGGATTGGGGACTGACGAACAGCTGATCAGTTGTGGCGTGCTCCACCACCTTGCCCATGAGCATGAAGATACACTCTTCACTGGCACGGCGGGCCTGGGCCATGTTGTGGGTGACAATCAGGATGCTGTATTTTCCGCGCAGTTCCCAGATCAGTTCTTCCACCGCCGCAGTGCCCTTGGGGTCCAGTGCAGAACAGGGCTCGTCCATCAGCAGTACCCGGGGCTTCACTGGAAGTAGCCTGGCAATGCAGAGCTTCTGCTGCTCTTCAAGGGAGAGTTCAGTGGCCTTGCGGTTGAGACGGTCCTTCACCTTGTCCCACAGCAGTACCTGACGCAGGGCGTCCTCCACAATGCCGTCCTGCTCGGAACGGGAAGCCCTGCCGCCGGAGTGCAGCTTGTGGCCGAACAGAATGTTGTCGCGGATGGAAATGGGTAGCGGGTTGGGACGCTGAAAGACCATGCCGATCTGCTTGCGCACTTGTACCAGTTCAACGCTAGGATCGTAAATGTTCTGGCCGAAGACATCGATATTGCCCTCGATACGCACGTAGCCCAAGCGCTCGTTGATGCGGTTGACGCTGCGCAGATAGGTGGACTTGCCGCAACCGGAGGGACCGATCAACGAGGTGATCATCCCCTGGCGGATATTGAAATCCACATCATAGAGGGCCTGAAAGGTGCCATACCAGAGATTCAGTTTCTCTGTGCGAATGGCGTACTGCTGAGCCTGTTCGGTAGTTTCAGCTATCTGGGCTGCGTTGTTCATCATTCAGTTCTTTTATAACTGGCTGCCCCTTTTATTAAAGGGACATTGTTAGAGTCATATTCGACTCGATCTTGAATTCATCCCTGTAGCGATGACCCGGCCCGGTATCCATGGCGAGTCGTTCGTCGGACTTCCTTTGTCCACTAGACAAAGGATTCCTCCTCACCCAAAACGCCCCTCGACATAGTCGCGGGTGCGCTGATCCTTCACCTCGCCGGTAAACAGCGCCTCGGTCTCGCCGATTTCCACGCACTCTCCCTCCAGGAAGAAGGCGGTACGATCTGCCAGTCGACGGGCCTGTTGCACCAGGTTGGTGACCAGGATGATGGTCATCTCGTTTTTAAGGTCCTTGAGCACATCCTCGATGCGCATGGTGGTAACCGGATCCACCGCGATGGAGAACTCGTCGAGCATCAGTAGCTCCGGGTCCTGGGAGAGTGCACGGGCGATGGTCAGGCGCTGCTGCTGCCCTCCCGATAGCAGGCTTCCCAGGGAGTCGAGACGGTCCTTTACTTCGTCCCACAGCGCTGCGCGGGCCAGGCAACGCTCGACGATCACGTCCAGCTCTGCTTTATCCTTCACGCCTTTCAGGCGGGGAGCCAAGGCCACGTTTTCATAGACCGTAAGCGGCAAGCCGACAGGCAGGGGGAAGACCACCCCGATGCGGCTGCGGAGCGCGTAGACGTTACGCAGGTTGTAAACATCGCGTCCGTTGAAGCGCACGTCGCCGGCTACGTTCATGTTCGGGTTGAACATGTCCATGCGATTTATTGACTTGAGAAAAGAGGTCTTACCCGCGTTGGCGGGGCCGATAATTCCGAAGATCTCGTTCTCCCGCACCTCCAGGGAGACGTTGCTCAACGCAGGTTGGCCATCGTAACTGATCTCCAGGTTACTGACTTCCAGCTTGACTGGATGCTGCTCCACTGCAGCAGAAACTGCTTGGCTTACCATTTTTTCTTGCCTCGCAGATACATGCGGAACGCGATGGAAATGCTGTTCATTATGAGCACCATGCCGATCAGCACCAGCGCCACGCCGTAAGGTAGCGCCTCAGGCACATGGGGCACCTGGGTGGAGACCACGAACAGGTGAAGTGACATCGCCATGGTCTGGTCGAATACGCTCTGCGGCAGAAAAGGCAGGAAGAACGCCGCACCTGTAAACATGACCGGTGCGGTTTCACCAGTGGTTCTGGACACCTCGAGGATAACACCGGTGAGAATACCGCTGATGGAGTTGGGCAGCACCACCTTGCGGATGGTCTGCCAACGGGTCGCCCCCATGTTCCAGCACGCTTCGCGAAAAGCCTGGGGTACTGCCTGCAAGGATTCACGTGTTGCCACGATCACCACGGGCAGGGTCATGATCGCCAGGGTCAGGCTTGCCGCCAGGATGCTGGTACCGAAACCGAAGAAGATAACGAATGCTCCCACCCCAAACAGGGCGTGCACGATGGAGGGCACGCCGGCCAGGTTGATGATGGCCAGGTTGATCAGGCGGGTGAACCAGTTGTCCGGGGCGTACTCACTCAGGTAGATGGCTGCCGCCACGCCCAGGGGCACAGACACCAGCAGTGCCACCGTCACCAGCCACACGGTACCGAGCAGTGCGGGAAAAATTCCCCCGGCGGTCATGCCGTCGGTAGGATCGGTAAACAGGAAATCGATACTGAGGACGGCACTGCCTTTTACGACCAGGGTGGCGAGGATGATCACCACCGGTGTGATCAGCAGCAGGGTCATCAGCATGAACAGGGTACGGTAGAGTCCCTGCACCCGCTTGTTCTTTGCATTGAGTGCCGTTTCTTCAAACAGGCTCATGGTATCTTCTGTCATTGTGTTCTCTCGATACCGTTCCGTCATTTATTACGAATGCCGCGCACGATAAGGTCCGCGGTCAGGTTAATGACGAATGTGATTACGAAAAGGAATATGCCGATGGTGAACAGCGCCTGGTAATGGTCTGAACCCACGGCGGTTTCACCCAGTTCTGCCGCAATGGTAGCTGTCAGTGCACGCACAGAGTCGAACACACTGCCGGGGATGTTGATGGCATGACCGGTAGCCATCAGCACTGCCATGGTCTCGCCAAAGCCGCGCCCGACACCGAGCAGGACCGCCCCCAGCAGACCGTTCTTGGCGGCGGACAGCACCACCTTGAAGATCACCTGCCAGCGGGTCGCACCCATCGCCTCGGCCGCCTCGCGGTAGCGGTCGGGTACCGCTTTAAGCGCATCTTCGGCGATGGAGGTCATGATCGGCGCCGCCATCAGGCCGAGAATAACGCCGGCATTGAGCACGTTGAGCCCAACCGGCACATCAAACAGCTCGATGATCAGCGGGTTCATGATGGAGAGACCGATGAAACCCCAGACCACCGATGGTATCGCCGCCAACAGTTCCACCAGCACCTTCAGGGACTCGCGCTTCTTTCCGGTAGCGAACTCGCCGATATAGATTGCCGCACCCAGCGAGAAGGGGATGGCCACCAGCATCGCCAGGCCGGTGACACTGGCAGTACCCGCAATCAGCGCCAGGATACCGAAACTGGGTTCATCCTCATCGGTGGGCTCCCACCAGGGTGACATGAAGAATTCGCGGAAATCCAAGGTATCCAACAGAAAGCCGAAGCCTTCCATGGTGATGAATATGAAAATACCGATAATGAAAACGATGGCGGAGATGCCACCGATAAACACCAGCACCTGGACCAGCTTATCGATAAACCAGGCGAGATCGCGCCGGTCAAACGCGTCCATGATTTCAACGCTTGAGGGATTCTGCTCAGACATCAGCGACCACCCTCACTCGTCGCCACGGATCAGGGACATCAAGTCCTTGATCCGCACGGCCAACTCACGATAGGCCGCCTCGTAGCGAGCCTCGCCCTCTCCCTCGATATCCCGCAGCTGCCAGTTGATGACGGAAGCATGAAAGGGCATATTCTCTACAAATTCAGAAACCGGCGCATCCAGGCCAACCACCACGTGCTGGCTTGCCAATTCATGTGTGGTCATGTCTGCAATGGCTCGGCATCTGGTGGGCTCAAACTCTATGCCACGCTCCTGCAGAAAGGCAGCCAGGCCGCTCTCGATCTCTCCAGGCTCGCCGGCGACACTACCGAAGTTGCCTGTACTGGCCATCAGCTTGTTGCCGATCGCCTCGGCCATGGGAGCGAGAAAACTGCCATCCCGCTCCAGGAACAGTACCTTGTACACCTTGGCGCGCTTCTGCACCCCGGTGACCGCAAAGATGGTCTCCTCGCAGAGATTCTTCGCCTGGTCCACCACCCGTTTGAGGTTGGTGAAGATAACAAAAATGGCGAACAGCTCCTTCAGGTCTGTACCCGCCTCACCGCCCATCATGGCGTCGTAGATCTCGTTCAGATTGTGCTCGACCGGGTCGGCCATGACCATGGTGCCTTCGGCCAGGTCTGCATTGAGCTCGTTGAACGCCTTCACCGCCTGGCTCAGCATGGCCTGGGCACCGGTTGCCAGGTTGTCGAGCTGGCGCTCGAT
Organism: Solemya velesiana gill symbiont; assembly: GCF_002020805.1. GTDB lineage: Bacteria > Pseudomonadota > Gammaproteobacteria > Chromatiales > Chromatiaceae > Sedimenticola_A. Next base: position 5,193 of record NZ_MPRJ01000053.1, read on the forward strand.
CTCACCGCTGGGGGGATTGGCCAGCTGTACCGCCTCGCGGGATATGGTTACCGCATAGTCACCGATGCGTTCCAGCTCGATGTTGCAGCGTATCGCCGAAGAGAGCAGTCGCAGGTGGCTGCCGCTGGGCAGGTGTACCGCGATAAAACTGTGGCACAGACGGTCTATCCGCCTCATCTCGCGATTGACGGGGTGATCGTTCAGTACCGTTGCGTATGCCTGGTCGCGGCTCCCGGTCTGCAGGGCGCGAATAGCATTGATGACCTGTTTCTCGACCTGCTCTGCCTGCTTGGCCAGTGCGGTACGAATTTCGTTGAGATCTTTTTCCAGGCGTTCTTCGAGATGAGACATGGTGCGCTTATTCCGGTTGGCAGAAGTCATTGATCGACCCGGGCGGCATGGCCCGGGTCAAACCGATATCAGTTGCAGCTGACGTCACGAACGGGGGCATAGCCCTTTTTCTTCAGGATGCACTGGCCTGCGTCGCTGAGGATCCAGTCCATGTAGGCCTTGACGGCTCCCTGGGGTTCACCATTGGTATACATCAGCAGGGGACGGGCGATGGGATAGCTGCGATCGCTGGCGGTTTTGACGCTCGGACTGACACAGTCCTTACCCTCTTCAGTAGCGATGCAGGCCATCTTGATGTGGTCAGTCGCGTAGGCGAGACCGCTGTAGCCGATGGCGCAAGGGGTCTTTTCAACCAGGTCCACGACATCCTTCGAGCCGTGCATATCCAGGGTACCCATACGGTACTTGCTCTTGGCGATGACGCCTGCCTTGGCTGCGGTCTTGAGTACCGCTTTCTGGTAGTAAGCGTAGGTGCCTGAGTTGTTCTGGCGGCTGACCACCACGATTTTACCTTTTTTACAGCCAGGAACGGTAACACCCAGGTCACTCCAGTTTTCAGCGCCGCCACCGCGACCGTAGATCTTCGCCAGTTGGGCAATGCTCAAGGTGTTTATCGGGTTGTCATTGTGCAGGAAGACCGCGAGGGCATCGTAACCCACCACATGCTCGATCGGGTTCTGACCTGCATCCTTCGCTCTCTTGATCTCCTTCTTCTTCATCTTGCGGCTGGCGTTGGCGATATCGACCGTGCCGTTGATCATGGCGGCGATACCGGTACCGGAACCGCCTCCTGAGACGGCGACGGCCACTTCAGAATCGACATTACGGTACTCTTCCGCCCAGGCCTGGGCTACGTTAACCAGGGTGTCGGAACCCTTGTTCTGAATCACGGTACGGGCAGAGACGCTGGTGGAGACCAGGCAGATGATCGCTGCGACTGCAGTCAGGTGACGAGTTGCTCTCATTTCACGATTACTCCGAATACCTTGGACCATTCAGCACCCCTTCATCCATTGGATCGGACGCCTGCACAGCCCTGTTTCAAAATCCCCGGGACAGCAATAATTGCCGACACCTTGGGCGTATCCAGCCACAATATGTCAGGTGTGTTACACGAATATTACAAGATTACATTTTCTTTGCATTTACCTGCCACAAGACAACGCAATGACCTATGCGGTCTGCAGTTTGTGCAGATGCAACAATTACAAAGAAGGATCCAAGATACTAAGCAAGGCTAATAGTAGAGCGGCTCGTGCCTGGGCTTGTAGTTTTCCGACCAGCCCATGGCATCCAGCACCGAGGCCACCAGCGAGGTCCCGGATATTCTTCCCAACCCTCCGACGATACAGCTGGATTCGCCGTATTGTGCCACCCCATCCCGGCGACCACCGGGAGAATAGAGGATGGAGGGTACGGGGTCCCCGGTGTGACGTCCCGAGTCACAGTCGGTAGAGTGATCCCCGGTCACCGCAACCACCAGTTCCCTGGAAAGCAGGGGAGCCAATGCACTGTCTATCCGCTCCAGCAACCGCGCCTTGCCTTCCGGGTCATGATCATGAGAACAGATGTCAGGTCCCTTGATGTGCATAAACACCAGGTCGTGACTTTCAAGCAGCATGGCCGCTGCCTCGACCTTGGCCTCCAGGTCGGTAGTTGGCAGGGAGTTGAAGCGGGGATCGGAATGCACCGTGTAGCCGAACAGGCGGCCGAGACCGAGCACCGTACTCTCTCCGGCAACCACCGCGGCCTTCACCCCAAAGCGGTTGAAGATACTTTCCAGGGGATCCATCACTCCCGCACTTCGGCAGATAACGCCGTTGGCCGGCGGCAGCCCCAATTCCGTTCGCTTCCGGTTTACCGGGTGCCCTTCCAGTTTCTCCTGGGCGATCCGGGTGAATCTGTTGATAGCCTCGGCGGTATTTTCCGCAAGAGAATCGGACGAATCTGAGCCGCGGCTGTTCAGCACCATGCCATGGGGTGCACCGCCACCGGGATCGGTATCGGTCACATTGGCAGAAAACTGACCGCCCGAGAGCTGCAGCACCATGCGATGCTGGGTTGCCGGCATCAGCCTGGCTGTCACGCCCTCGCCCAAGTCGATATCAGAAAGGGAGGCGGCCAGCTCCTCCGCCCCGGCGTTGATCCGCCCTGCCCGGCGGTCACGAATTACAAACTTCTCCCCATCCGGCTCCAGGGTAGCCAGGTTGCATCGCATCAGCAGATCCCCCGCTTCCGGTTCCAGCTCAATACCTGCAGCCTCTACCGGCCCCCGGGCCAGGGAACGCGCCCTTGATGGTGAGAGCCCGAAAAGGATAGCGGTACCCACATGGGTTCCCACGGGCACGCCCGGAAACAGGGGGTCGATCATACCTCCGAGCCCACGAGCTACAAGTTGGTCCAGGTTAGGTGTAGCTGCCCGTTCCAGTGACGTTTTGCCAGCCAGCACCGCAGAAGGGCGATCACCAACTCCATCAAGGATAATAAACAGCCCCTTGCACTTACCCTCTGCGTCCATAGTCTCGTCCTGCTACTGAAAAACCAGATCCGGCTTGGTGGAAAAGCGTTCGAAGAGGGCATCCATAATCGCCTCCACGCACTGCTGAATAGTCACTTCCTTGCTGTCGTTATGTATGATCGGGATCCCGGCGCGATCCGCCTCGGAGAGCAGAAAGGACTGCAGCCGCCAAATGGCATCGAAGTGCTCTAGGTGAGCCTCTGCCGCGCGGGCAGGCGCCATGTCCAGCCGGCCACGCAGCCGCCGCCTCAGCTGTTTCTCTTTGAGTACCGCCAGCATAATCGGCACCACGATAGCATCGTTTTCCTCGGGCAGTTTATCCAATAGTGCGGGATGCACATGCACCCCCTCCAGGATAAGTGAGACGCGCTCACGCAGGGCTCGTTGAATCACTGCTTCGCAGGGCACCGAGAGGCTTTCAGTCTGGGAGAGGTAACCTTCAGCAATCACCCCTTCCGGATCCGCCTTGAAATCACCGGGCGCCGGCAAGACGGTCCAGGCAAAGAAGGAGGAGGTGTGAATAACCGGCATCAAGCGTTCTGGAATCATCATGCGCATCACTTCCCGTAACATATCCGTGGACTGGGTTCGCACGATACCCAGGCGATGGGCAATCTCGGTGGCGATGGTACTCTTCCCGCAGCCGGTGGTACCCCCGAACAACAGTAACAGGGGGCGCCCGCTGTGGATGAACTCCCGCCACACCAGATAACGCCGCGCCTTTGCTTCACCCATGTGATTGGTAAGGCAGTCATAGGTGATATGACCAATCTCGCTGGACCTGATCTCCTTGGCATGCTGATCCATCAACCGCCTGAAGACGTGACCCGCCGCAACGGTACTCTCTTCCAGGGTCAGCCCGCAGGACTCCAGGGAGTGCTGGAGCTGAAACCGGGAGAAGGCGCTCTTCTGCCCTTCGGCATCACTCACCATGATGGTGTCCTGGGAACGCCCGCCCACCTGGTAGGCACTGACCACGGATTCCCCTACAATGGCTTCAAGACGCCCTACCACCAGCTTGCGAAGCTCTACCGTGCTGATCTCGTCGCGATCACTCAGCTCATCCCGGATCTCCGAGGCCAACTTATAGGCCTGGTCAAACGGCAGGCCGGCATCCGAAAGGGAACCCGTTAGCACGCCCCTCAAAAAGGGTACGTGGGTTCCGTCAACCGGGTCGCTCACATAAAGTTTCGCCATAGGGTTCCATTTATCCTGGGCGGTCTAAAGATAGAGGTTATTGTATGCAGTGACAGCGAATATTGCAGCCCAAGGGGAAAGTTATCCCACAATCATGCTGATTCCCGGGAGTGCCTCCTCCACCTCGGATTCCCCTAGGTCTTCATATTTCTCCACGTCAAACAGTGTATAACCACCCGCCATCTCATACCATGCAAAGCTCTCGCTCCACTCTGCAGGCGAGTGACTGCCATGGCGCCTACGCGGCATGCAGTAGACCACTGCCCGGCAGATAAACCAGGTTGTAGGTGGTTTCTACCTGATGCAAAGCGGCGAGGATTTTCCATGCCGTATCAGGCGAATCGAAACGATAGCACTGCGCAGGATAAACCTCCCCGCCGCCATTATGCTGCCATCTTTCATGGGCTACCGGCAGCGGCTTATCCCGCAGAAACATCTGGAAATGGAGATGGTTTACGGATGCGCCTGCCCCGTAGCTGTTATAGCCAAAGCCCACCCCCGGCAGTGTCTCCCCCAGTAAACGGGTGACATGCCAGATGTACTCATTGTCCTCTTCCGTCAACAGCTGTGGCCTGCCCTTGCGGGGTTCCGGCACAAGCAGCCCATGAAGATCGACGAAAGGAAACTTGTTATAAAGCAGTGAACAATCCCGGCCAGCCAGCCGTGCCAAAAGACCTCCTTTCTGAGGAATGGCTTGTTGAAATGAAAGCCATCCGGATCGAAAGGTGCCGATACCCCTTCTGTCTTCTTGCCTGTCATGCGGGGCGGACGAAACGAACGAAGCTGGTTGAATTGAACTTCCCAGGGGCCGGCCTGCCTGAAAACCGTGTTCTGATGATTATCAAAACCCAGCGTCATCAGGCACCGAAACACCTGGAGATCATCCTCGGCATCATCCAGCAACAGACCCTGCTGCTGTCGCTCGATCATGGATTGGGCGAGATAGCGATACTTTTCCTGCAGGGGGTCGGCAAGACGCTCCCACAGGGCAGAATCGAAACCGGCGTTGGCCAGCACCAGGATATAGACACCCAGCTCGTCGAAATCGGTCAGCAACGACGCCAACTGTCTCTCGAAGTTCAGGCGAAACTCGACCGGGGATTCAAACGGCGAAGCAACAGGCACGCGATCTCAGTCCTCACCCTTTGATACCGGCAGTATCAGCCGACGCAACGGCTTTATTCCCATCACCAGAAGCAGCAACAGGCACGCCACGGAAAGCATTATCGGAGGCCCATTCGCCTGGGAAGCGCCACCGTCAACTGAAACCAATTCATGCAAGGCAAATAACTCGATGGCTGCATCCGGTCCCAGGCCAAGCAGAATACTCATACCACCGACACCGAACAGGTAGGCAAATAGCGCCTTCTGCCCAAGCTCCTTTCTCACCAACGCCAGACCCGCCAGGTTGCTTGCAGGTCCTGCAAGCAGAAAAACCAGCACCGTCCCCGGCGAGACCCCGGTGAACAGCATGGCATGGGCGATGGGTGTACTTGCGGTGGCACACACATACATGGCCACCGAGATAAGCATGATCAGCAGCATCGGCAGCAGACCGCTGCCCCAGGCCGAGAGCAGATCAGGAGGTACCAGCGTGATCACCGCACCTGCTGCCAGGATGCCGATCAGCAGCAAGAGCGCCAGGTCGTCGAGCAGGTCACTGAAGGCATAGATCAGACCATCACGTGCGCGCCCTCCCCAGCCCTTGGCAGGTTCCTTTGCATCACAGGCGCACGAATCGTCGCCACAGGGCGCGGGCTCAACGGTCAGCGACACTTCGAGGGGCGAGCTCTTTCTCGGAGCGACGGTCTCCCCTTCGGTTCGACCTACAAGCAACCCTGCACTGACCGCCGAGATGATTGCCGCAATAGGCCGTACAACCGCCATCAGCGGACCCAGCAATACCCAGGAAAGCGCAACCGAATCCACCCCCGTCTCCGGCGTTGCGATGAGGAACGAGGTAGTCGACGCCTTGGAAGCCCCACTGCGGCGCAGCGAAAAGGCCACTGGCAGTGTTCTACAGGAGCAGAGAGGAAGCGGCGCACCGATGATCGCCGCACGAAATACTGATCTTGCTCCACTGCCCCCTATGGCACGGGAAACGAGATCCATGGGTAGCCAGGCCCTGATCAGGCCTGCCGCAACAAGCCCAAGCACCAGCCAGGGCGCAGATTCCAGTGCCATGTCGAGGGTATTTTGAAGAAAGAGCGTTATCAATGGTCCTGCTTCTTCTTGGGCTCAGGCACCGGATCGACACCGCCCTCGTGAAACGGGTGACAACGTGATATCCGCTTGATGCCGAGCCACAGACCACGCAATAAACCGTGCTTCTCCACAGCCTCCTGGGTGTAAGAGGAACAGGAGGGATAGTAGCGGCAGTTATTGCCAAGAAAAGGGCTGATCAAATAACTGTAGCCCTTGATTAGCAGTATAAAAAAAAGCTTCATGACTCCGGGCTCTGCCCGCCTTGCAGCATGATGAGAACTGTTATCAATAATATCACAACAGATTGAAATCCAGCCCTCCCGGGGAAATCTGCTACTATCCGGTGCCTGATTTGATCGGACAATATGAGCCATGAGCACAGGAAAACTCCTTCTTCACCTCCCTGGCGACAACCTGCCTCAGGATATCGCTGCCCTTGAAAAGGGCCTGCGTGAAATCGGGCTTATCGGTGAATCACTGAACCGTGCCGAGCATATTTTCCAGGCTGGGGAGCGTTTTCTGCACCTGGTCACCTTTCTGGGCTGCTCACCTTATGTACGGTTCGAACCGGAAGATGATCAGGACGAAGACTTCTGCTACATCAAGCTCAGCGGTCCCCACAACAGGGTCCAGTTCCGCCGGGGAAGCAATACCCAGCGGCCGGGCTGTCCCGGCTGTCGCCGGAAAATATCCGACACGGACGAAATGATCGAGAACTGGCTGACCACTGGCAAGTCCTGTACCTGCCCCCACTGCGGCGCTCATTTCGACGCACCTGAACTGCGCTGGCGTCAGAGCGCAGGATTCGGCCGCTTCTTCATCGAGGTGAACAGCGTCTTTCCCTGTGAAGCGATCCCGTCACAGGAGTTGCTGAATCACCTCAAGGGTGATGGCGAGGCGTGGGAGTTCTTTTATATCCAGTAGCCCTAGGCTGCCAGGTCCATCCCCTTGGGGATCACTATGTCGATACCGATGGGCAGGTGGTCGGAGAGGGGGTAGTCGAGAACCCGGGCATTCTCAACCCGAAGAGACTCTGAGACCAGGATGTGGTCGAGCTTTCGCATCGGGCGCCAGCTGGGAAAGGTGCTCTGATCACAGACCGGTTCCTGCAGATCCACGCGCTGACGCAGCAGGCGCATCTCCCTGGAATCGCAGCTGCAGTTCAAATCACCCATGATCACCACATGTGTGAGGGCACTTACCAGGTCGCTGACATATGCCAGCTGGCGCAGTCGCGCCCTCCTGCTCAGCGCCAGGTGCAGGATACAGACTGAGAGCCCGGTGACACCTCCAAAGCGACAGAGTATGAGTCCACGCCCGGGCAATCCCGGGAGTTTATGCTCACTTATATGGGAGGGCCGGATACGGCTCAACATGCCGTTGCTGTGCTGGGCCAGTTTACCCAAATTGCGGTTGACCTGTTTGTACCAGTGGGCAAAACCGGCACGATGGGCGAGGTACTCGGTCTGGTCCACAAAGCCGCTGCGAAGACTGCCCGCATCCACTTCCTGCAGTCCAATCACATCATACTGCTGGATCATGGTGGCGATACGATTCAGATTTTGCAGGCGCTCACGGTGGGGCAACATGTGCTTCCAGCCCTGGGTTACATACTGGCGGTAATGCCGTGTATCCACCCCGGCCTGGATGTTGTAACTGAGCAGTTTCAACCGATGAGCGTCAGCGTGCCCCACTTGTTCCTATCCCCGCGTTACAGAACTGGCCCAACAATGATTATTTCTTCTCCTTTTCCACCCTGTCGATCAGGTAATCTGTCACTTGCATCATCACGTCGCCATGCAGGCCACTGGTGGTGTACTTCCCGTCGACTACCAGGGTCGGTACCCCCTGCACGTTGAACCGCTGGGCCAATATCGCGGCACGCCGCGCCTGGGTTTGCACGGCAAAGGATTTCATCGCCTTGCGGTAGGCTTCGACATCCACCTTGTTCTCCTCCAGGAAATCCTCCATGGCATCCTGGGTGTCGAGGCGGCGTTTCTCATCGTGCATGGCATGGAAGATCTTGACGTGCATCTGCTCAGCCACCCCCATTAACTTTAGCGCATAGAAGGTCTTTGCGTGGAGAATCACGTTCGCACGGCTGAACATGGCGGGAATAGGCACGAACTCAACATTCTCCGGCTTGTTTCGCAGCCAGTTGATCAGGTGTGGCTCAAGATTGTAGCAGTGACTGCAGCCGTACCAGAAAAACTCCAGTACCAGTACCTTTCCCTCTTCAGCCCCGGGCTGCGCCGGAATCACCTCGAAGTAGTGCAGATCCTCTTCGAACTTCGGTTCAGCCTGGACACCCAGGGAAAAAATGCTCGCAAACAGCATCAGGGACCGGGCGATTACACGCTTCTTCATTCTTACACCTCGTAAACGGAGAGTTCGGCAGTATTAAAAATCTGATCTCAGAGTCAGACAGCAGAGGCACCTGGAATGGCACCCCTACGCAGGGATGGGACATGAACGGAGTCGAAGAGTTCAACACCAGCATCTACGAAGCCGCTATATCGACTCCCAAGCCACACTGCGGGTGTTCTTTACCCTCCGCCCCCCTCCTCAAGGTTTCAGGGATTTCTTTGTAGGAGCGAACTTGTTCGCGATCGGCTTCAAATCAGTTCAGATCGCGAACAAGTTCGCTCCTACACAGGCCGTATCCCTACGGCGCCCCAAGGAGTGCCTGTCAGCAGCCTAAGCCATTAAATAGCTGCCCCGTTATTTACAAACAGCGCAAAAAAAGGGCAGCCAACCGGCTGCCCTTTTTCGATCAGTCAGAGCGACTGGAGATTCGATTAACGCAGACCCTGGATGTACTGGGATACCGCAGTGATCTCTTCGTCGGTCATCTTGGCGGCAACGCCCTGCATCATCTTGCCGACGTCGTTTGCACGGGCACCGCTGCGGAAGTCCTTCAGGGCCTTCTCGGTGTAGGCGGCGTGCTGACCGCTGATGCGGGGGAAGTTGGCAGCCGGGTTACCGAGACCGGCAGGGCCGTGGCAGGCCATGCAAGCCGCAACACCGGTTGCAGTATTGCCGGCACGGAACATCTTCTCACCCGCTTGGACCTGGTCGGCTGCGGCGATGCCGTCGGACTGCTTCTGGCTGCTGTAGTAAGCGGCCAGGTCAGCCATGTCCTGCTCGGAGAGTGCGGCAACCATTCCCATCATGATGGGGTCCTTGCGCGCCTGGGTCTTGAAATCAGCCATCTGTTTCGCCAGGTAACTTGCATGCTGACCAGCCAGCTTGGGCCAGGTAGCGGCAGGGCCGGACGGGACGGGGCTGTTGCCGTCAGGGCCGTGGCAAGCCATGCATACTGCAGACTTGGCCTTGCCAGCCGCTGCATCACCACCTGCGGCCTGAACGCCACCTGTTGCCAAAGCCAATGCGATAGAAACTGATACGAGCCACTTGTTCATGGTCAATCCTACTGAATTCTTAAGCTAAAAAATCTATTGATAACCTGCCCGTCCCCTTGGACCAGCGGGCCGCCAGCACATCCGCGCCGACGATTAAAACCTGTTGGGACAACCCCTGCCTGTAAATATGCGGACACCACCTTGCTAGGCGTGCGCATAAATAAAGCCGTGCATGTATATCAAATTGGGGCGGGAGCGGTCAAATCAGCACATCTTATATGGGTGTTATCAAATCACAATTCTTCCGCTTTGCCACTATTGGACGGTATAGTTCGGATACGCCTGAAAACAGACATATTCATGCCCAATATCGACCACTGGCTACTTGCCATTCGACCAAAAACCCTCAGCATCTCCGTTGCCCCGGTGGTGGCGGGAAGCAGCCTCGAATGGTCAGAAACAGGCCAACTGCTCTGGCTCCCGGCAACGATCGCACTGCTTGCCGCCCTCCTGATCCAGGTGGGCACCAATCTCCACAATGACGCCGAGGATTTTGAACGGGGAGCAGACGGCGCGGACAGATTGGGTCCGCCAAGGGCATCTGCCCAGGGCTGGTTCACCCCGCACCAGGTAAAAAAGGGGGCTCTTGCCAGTTTCTGCCTGGCCTTTGTCGCCGGCATCTACCTGGCCTGGTTCGGGGCTGGCCCATCGTCATCATCGGCCTGCTCTCCCTGGCGGCGGGCTTCGCCTATACCGGCGGACCACGCCCCATCGCCTACAGCGCTGGCGGAGAACTGTTTGTTTTCCTTTTTTTCGGGCTGGCGGCCGTCACGGGCAGCTACTACCTTCAGACCTTCGTTATCTCCCTCTCCGCCCTCGTGGTTGCCACGGGTGTTGGCCTGGTGGCTTCGGCCGTGCTGCTGGTCAACAACTACCGCGACCTTGAGAGTGACAGAAAGGCACGCAAACTGACCCTCAGCCACCATCTCGGCAGAGACAATGCACAAAAGCTCTATGCCCTGCTCCTGCTGCTGCCATTCCTGGTACCCCTGTGGCCACATTTGCCTCAGCCCGGCAGTTGGCTGGCTATCCTCTGCCTGCCCTGGGCACTGCGCCTGGTGAGGCGCTTTTTCCTGGAGGAACCCGGCCCGCAATTTAACCAGGTACTGGTCCAGACCGCTCAGCTGCAACTGCTCTACAGCATCCTCCTCAGTACCGGGCTGTTGGTGGAAATCCTCCCGCAATAGGGATCTTATGCCGGCACCTCGGGCTCAATTGATTTCATTTCACTGAGCCAGCCGGTCAAAACATCCGCCTCCATCGCCCGGCTATAGAGCCAACCCTGCATAAATTCGCACCCCTGGCTTCGGAGATAATCCAGCTGACCATACTCAGAGACCCCCTCGGCTACTACATCCAGGCCGAGGTTGTGGGCCAGTGCTATGACCCCCCGCACGATTTCCCGGCTATCGGTATCCCGATGCAGGTCCCGGACGAAGGAGCGGTCGATCTTCAGGGTATGGATAGGCAAATGCTTAAGGATGGTCTGAAAACTTAGAGTTTTCATTCACCAGGCACCCAAATTCAAATATCCGTCAAATAAGCCTGTCTTTTATCCCCGAATTGGCCTTGA
>NZ_MPRJ01000054.1 GCF_002020805.1 Solemya velesiana gill symbiont
GTGGTGGCCATCGGCCCGCGCATCCTCTCCGGTCAGGGGGCCGGCCGCCTGCAGCTCACCTGGAAGCGATCAAGGACAACAACGAGCCCCTGGTCGACATGCCCCTGCAGACCAGTCTGGCCATGCGCAAGGGCAACGGCCCCGCCACCTTCACCCGTTCTTCCACTGCTACCTATAAAGACCAGGATGGAGTAATGCAGACGGCGGCTATTGATGAGCCCAGGTTCGAGGCGGAAGGATTTCTTCATGAAAGGGCTTCCTATAATACTTGCCTTCAGTCTGAAGATTTTACTGCTGTTAATTGGGTCAAGCAGGGGAGTCTTGATGTAACTGGTAATACGGATACTGCGCCAGATGGCAACACTACCGCAGATACTTTAGATGATTCGCAAACCGGAGTGTGGACTGCTGTACAGCAGGTAGTGACCGTAGCAGATGATTCTTATACACACTGTTTTTCTTCCTTTATCAAGAAGGATGCCGATGAGTCTCGGTTCCCGTTGTTACGAATAACCTTGGCGGGAGGGACTGTCACCGTTCAGGCTGATGTGGTGTTTAATACGAGAACCGGAGAGTCTGCCACAAGCGTTGACATAACGGATCACAGTGCTGAAGATTGGAACGATGAGTATTGGAGGGTGTGGGTTACAGCAATCAACAATAGCACCGGAAATACGCCAGCCATTCTCGCAGTGTACCCTGCTGTTAAGACGGCATTGGTTGCTTCTGGGTATGAACAGGACGTAACTGGCTCCATAGTTGCGTGGGGGGCACAGTTTGAGCAGATCATGCCGTTCCCGACATCATATATTCCGACCACTACCACTGCGGTAACACGCTCTTATGACAGGTTGCAAATCAGCAGTGAGAACAACTGCCCAGCAAAATCGGAAGCGCAAACCTTTGCAATAACGCTGAAGGCCTTTGGTCAGGATTCTGTTTTTCATCAAGTGCCGCTCCTTGTCAAGCCTAATGGGTATCGACTACTTCGCCTGAATAATGGAACGGGTGAAAACCTGAACTTCTATAAAAGCGCAGCACTTCAGTTTGGTGATAGATACAAACAGTTGCGCAGATACGTCATAGCCATGGCGGCTTCGCCTGGTAACACACCTTTCCTGATGAGCGGCTATGTGGACGGAGAACTTGTGGATTCGGTTACTACCGCGTACACCGACCCGGTCGAGGGTGTAGACCTTATCCATATTGGCAGTTCGGGTTCTGTAAACCAGTTTAACGGGCACCTGTCCGATTTCCGCATTTACGCTTTTGAAGCCGCACCAGAAGAGGTGCGAATGCTATGAATGACTACATAACCTACTGCAACAACACCCAGGCCCTCGTCGCCGAACTGCAGGTCAAGGCTCCCGAGCTAATCCACCTCGATGAGCAGACCGGCAAGGCCACCTTCCTGGTACCGAAGACGCCCACCGTGCGCAACGGTGCTGAAACCCTGGCCCTGGTCCGCGACATCGACGGCACCCTGCTCCAACTGGCCGAGCAGTTCGACCATCTGGAAGTGCTCGGCACCTACGAGGAAGTCTTTGCCGACCCCGCGAAGCGAGAGATCTACGACCGCGTCTATGACCAGACACCCAGAACCGTCCATGGTCCAGACGGCGAAACACTGACCTATACGCCGCCCGAAAAATTTGGGGTGATCGCATGACATAAGGTTGCAAGTAGGAAATGAGGAAGCGACCAGGCGGATGCGCCAACACCCGCCTGGCCGCCAACCCACGGAGCTGCAGTCCGTGACAGGGAGGTGCAGGGTGCGCTGATCATCAGCATCAACGATCACCCCGACATCCGCCGGGCGTTTGACGGACTTCACATTAAAGAGGTCGGCATCACCTACACGGTGGGTGGCGGCGCAGGAAGCGAGGCTCGAGAGTTGATTATCTGGAATGATCAGTGCCAGAATCGGCAGATACCTAATGGGAATTTAGATCTATTTTGAATAGACAAGGATCGTAACCATGGCCAAGAAGGAATACAAAAACGAATTCGCAGGCCCCGGCGCACTCGTCCAGCTCGCGGGCGTGATCGCCTGCTTCTTCTACTTCCCCCTCGGGCTGATCGCCGGCATCCTCCTGCTGATCATCGGTAACCGAATGTCCCGTAAACTGGTCTGCAGCGTGTGCCGTGGCGGCATCGATGACAAGGCCAGGATATGCCCCCACTGCAACGATTTGCTCGAAAGCAAATGAGCAAGATCATCCACGTCTCCGGAGCGCCAGGAAGTGGCTCTTGAATCAAGACACAACTAACAGGGATGACCAATGCCAGAAGAACTCGACACCCTTGCCAAGAGGCTCACGTGGGCTAGAACTCGCAAAGGACTATGCCAAATGGAGCTCGGTGAACTGACCGGCTCGAGTCAGTCCGCCATCCAGAAAATTGAAAACGGAAAATCACTGAGGCCCCGCAAGATCGAAACCATCGCTGAGGTGGTGGGTATCAACCCCGCCTGGCTGATGTTCGGAGAGCCCTGGGCGAAACCCAAAAGGCCGAAAACCTGACACTACCCAGCCCCATCCACGCTGCCGATTTTGTACATCGCAATTTAAGTGTCGGCCTGTCGCAAACCAAGAGACGCGCTACATGCACCGAAGAAAAAACAAGGGGGTTACGATTTCTCGTAACCCCCTAATTTTATTATGGTGGGTCGTATAGGATTCGAACCTATGACCAATGGATTAAAAATCCACTGCTCTACCGACTGAGCTAACGACCCGTAGAAAGCGCGGCATTATACATCAGATATTGACCCAGTCAACGCATAGAGGGGCATATTCTGATGCCGGCGGGAGAGCTCCCGCCGGCCGCCAGAGCGTTTAGATTGCATCCAGCTTGCGCATGCTGGCCGGGAGCAGTTTGAAGTCCACCAGGCCGGTGATCAGCGCCTTGCCGAAAGTAGCCTCCTCTTCGTAGACCAACTTGTAGTACTGCACCTTCATGGTCAGGCCGCTGCCCAGCACGATGGAGCCGAAAGCAAGGAAGGAACCCACGGCGAGGGTGGAGGCACCGGTTATACCCTGACCGATGGTGCAACCCATAGCCAGCACGCCGCCAAAGCCCATCAGGATTGCGCCGATGAGGTGATTGAGGAAATCCTTCAAATCGACGAACCACTCGATGCGGAAGCTCTTGCTGACCAGGGACCAGAGCAGGGATCCGCATATCACGCCAAGCAGGGCCATCACGCCAAAGGTGATGAAGGCGGCGTCGAATCCTGACATGGAATAACCCAGGGTCTGTCCCATTGGATTGACGAAGGTGAAGGACTGGGCGCTCAGGGGACGGCTGTCCGCAGGCTTGCCCTCCTCCGAATCAGCCAGGAAATCCCACTCCTGCACGTAACCACTGAGGGTTTTCACTTCGCCGTCCACGTCGATACCGACATTGCTGCTGACATACCAGGCCGCAAGGACTGCCAGGCCAATCATGATGCCGGCGAATACATTGTCGAAACTGCTCCTGAACTCGGCCGACTTCATGGCCCAGAACACCAGCAGCGCACCCAGCACAAGGCCGATCGCCAGGCGTGCAGTACCGGCATTCTCTCCTGCCACCAGGGAGCCGATGTCCTGCTTGCCTTCAAAGCTGATAGCCAGGGGCCGGATCCAGTCATAGAAGATGACAGTCATCAGGGTCTGGTCACTGTTCGGGAAGGGATTGATCATGAAGTAGGCGATCACGGCAATCACAACCAGTACGACAATGGACTTCAGGTTACCGCCACCGATGCGGATCAGTGTCTTGTTGCCGCAGCCGGACGCCAGGGTCATGCCGATACCGAACAGCAGGCCGCCCAGGATATTCTCAGCCCAGATCAGTTGTCCTGCACGGTAGGGGGGAAAGGAACTGTCAGCATTGACCAGTCCCATGAATTCCAACACGGCGACGCCAATCATGGCCACCGCCATGGCCAGCACCCAGGCGCGCATGCGACCCATGTCGTTCATATTGACCATATCGGAAACCGCACCCATGGTGCAGAAGTTGGTCTTGTTAACGATGGCGCCCATTACCAGTGCGATGATAAAGGTCGCCCACAAAAGGGCGAACTGCCCCTCGGCAAAATTCTCAAAAACCATTGTTTAATCCCCTCGCGAACAGCGCCTTATTTAGTAAGTCTGGCGCTTTATCTGTACTTGAATCATCACCCGTGGATGGAGTATCCATACCATTATTATGGGTAAGGTGGGATAGATTAGCGTATAATCGGACGTTGATCTACTGAGGTTTTCCAGGATGGAGACTGCAGAAAAGATCCAAAGTCCTGGTCATTGATAGGGAGTGGGGTCTTCAACCCCCGCCTCTGTAAAACCCTGGGCACGGAACCGGCAGGAGTCGCAGACACCGCAGGCGCGCCCCTGTTCATCGGCCTGGTAGCAGGAAACGGTGAGGCCGTAATCCACACCCAGCCGCACACCTTCCCGGATGATTTCGCCCTTGGTCATCTTGATCAGCGGGGCGTGGATGTGGAACCGGTCCCCTTCCATACCGGCCTTGGTTGCAAGGTTTGCCAGGTTCTCGAAGGCGTTTATGAATTCTGGACGGCAATCGGGATAGCCGGAGTAGTCCACGGCATTCACACCCACGAAAATATCCCTGGCCCCGAGCACCTCGGCCCAGCCAAGGGCGAGGGAGAGAAAGATGGTATTCCTCGCGGGCACATAGGTCACCGGTATACCCTCCTCACTCTCTTCAGGCACATCGATATCCAGGTCCGTAAGCGCAGAACCACCGAATGCATCCAGTGCCAGGGGCACAACTATGTGCTCTGCCACGCCCTGGGCCTGTGCGACACGCCGGGCTGCATCCAGTTCCGTACTGTGGCGCTGACCGTATTGCATGCTCAGGGCGTAGCAGGTGTAGCCTTCTGCCCGGGCCATGGCCAGGGCGGTGGCGGAATCGAGTCCGCCAGAGAGCAGTACGACAGCCCTTTTTGGTTCCCTGTTCATTTGCCTGCCACGTCGCCCCACAGGTATTTGTGCAGTTGTATCTGGAAGCGCACCTGCAGGCGATCACGAATGATCCACTCCGCCAACTCGGTTGCATCCTGTTGCCCCAGGGCCGGCGAGAAGAGCACCTCGCATCGCCCGTCCAGCCCCAGCGCTTCGACCTGTTGCCTCGACCAGAGATAGTCTGCCTCGTCACAGATCACGAACTTGACCTGATCAGTAGCAGCCAGGGTATCAACGTTATTGTAGAGGTTCTTCTCCATCTCCCCGGAGCCCGGTGTCTTCAGGTCCATGACCTTGACCACCCGTGGATCAACCACTGAAAGATCCACTGCGCCACTGGTCTCCAGGGATACCTGGTAGCCGGCGTCGCAAAGTGCCGTGAGCAGCTTAGCGCACGCTTTCTGGGCCATGGGCTCGCCACCGGTGACGGTGACGTACCGGGGCGTGTACTCGATTATCGAGGCCAGGATCTGCGCCAGGCTCATCCACTCACCGCCCTTGAAGGCGTAGGTGGTATCACAATAGCCGCAACGCAGGGGGCAGCCGGTAAGGCGCACGAACACCGTGGGCAAGCCCACGGTGTTCGACTCCCCCTGCAGGGAGTAGAAGATCTCGGTAATGCGAAGGCGCGTCATTCTACGAGGGGCTTGCCAACCCTAATGACCTTCAGACTGCATACGTTGCAGACGTCTCTTCGCCAGGCGGCTTGCCGTTGAGCTGGGATGCTTGCCAATCAAGCCTTCAAGGGTGGCGCGAGCCTCGGGCCACTGCTTCAGCTCATACTGGATAAAGCCGGTCTTGAGCAGGGCATCGGGCACTTTCGGACTCTGGGGATGGTTCTCGATCACCTTGGCAAAATCCACCAGGGCAACGTCAAAGTTGCGCGTGACATAACTCGCTTCCGCAAGCCAGTACTGGGCATTGTCAGTAAACCGCCCGGAGAGGTAAGCCGCCAGGAAACCGGTGAAAGAGGCATGTGCCTCGGCATAGCGGCGCTGCATCAGCAACTCAAATGCTGCCTGGTAGGCAGACTCCTCCTTGGCAGGATCGCCGGTGCCGACCTGGGGGGCAGCAGCAGATGCAACCGTAACAGGCACGGATGGCGCGGCGGTCTGAGTCGGGGCCACGGGCGCTGGCCGGGGCACCTGGGCCGATGCAGGAGCCACAGACCCCGGTGTCATCACCGGCGCAGCCTCTGGTGTGGCTGCCGGGCCTGCCTGCTGCCCGGCTGCAACACGACTGAGCCGTTGATCGACGTCCAGGTAGAGATCGCGCTGACGTTTTTTCAGGGCATCCATGGCGTGATTCTGCAGCTCCACCTCACCCCTGAGCTGCTGCACCTCACGCTGCAGGGCATCCAATCGCAGGATCAGGCTGGACATCGCCTTCACCTTGCGCTCCAGCACCTGGACTCGCTGCTCCATGGGTAAAACCGCATCCGCGGCCAGAACCTGCGCCGAGGAACAGAGCAGGAGTGAAACTGCCAAGCCGACCGTTGCCTTCATCTGCATGCCCCGTTATTCAGTAAAGCAGGACCGCACGGCGGTTCTGGGCCCAGGCGGCGTCACTTGAACCCAGGGCCTCAGGGCGCTCTTCACCGTAGCTGATGGTAATGATCTGGCTCTCTGCAGCCCCCTGGGCAAGCAGCAGTCGCTTCACTGAATTGGCGCGGCGTTCACCCAGACCGATGTTGTACTCCCGTGAGCCCCGCTCATCGCAGTGACCTTCCACGGTGATAGTGGCAGACGGGTTGGCAGCCAGGTACTCGCCATGGGCAACCACGGTGTCGAGGTAGTCAGCGCGGATCTCGCTGGCGTCGTAATCGAAATAGATCACCTTGGAATAGAGGGGGCTGTCAGGATTATCCAGCGGGCTGCCGGTCCAGGCTCCGCCTTCGACGGCACCTGCTGTCTGCGCACCCTCACCCTGTCCGGCTTCGGCTACCGGCGCACCATCTTCAGCACCCTCTTCGGCCTGCTCCCCGGTCAGCGTGGCGCAACCGCCAAAAAGCAGCGACAGGGCCAGTACCGGCACCAACTTCAGTATCCTAGACTTCATGGGTTTCTCCTGTTCTTTCGTGTATAGGGCGACCAGACAGGTTCGCGAACATCGCCTTCCTGCAGGGCCAGGCGCTGGCGAACCCGGCCATCCACGGAAACCGCGGCCAGTTCACCTTTGCCATTGATCTTTGTAGCGTAAATTACCATGCCCCCATTCGGGGCGAAACTGGGGGATTCATCGAGTCGTCCCTCGCTCAGCACCTGCAATCCGCCGCTCTCCAGGTCCAGTACACCAATGCGGAAATCCCGGCCCTGGCGGGTAACCAGCGTGATGCTCTCACCGTCAGGCGAGTAGGATGCCCGAGCGTTGTAGCTCCCCTCGTAGGTCATGCGCTTCACCTTGCCGCCCATGCTGGGCACCCGGTAGATCTGGGGCTTGCCTCCACGGTCGGATGTGAAAATAATATAGCGTCCATCCGGTGACCATGCAGGCTCTGTGTCGATCCCGTAATGGGTGGTCAACCGGGTCAGCGTCTTGCGGTTGAGATTGAGCACATAGATATCGGGACCGCCATCCTTGGAGAGCGTCAAGGCCAGCTTGCGACCATCCGGCGACCAGGCGGGCGCCCCGTTGATGCCCTTGTAGCTGCTCACCTTCTGCCGCCTGCCGGTGAACACCTCCTGCACGTAGATCGAGGGCTGCCCTTTCTCGAAAGAGACATAGGCAAGCCGACGACCATCCGGCGACCATGCCGGGGACATCAGCGGCTCCTTGGAGGTCACGATGGTCTGGGGACTATAGCCGTCAGCATCCGCCACCTTGAGTGCCACCTGGCTCTCGCCACCTGTTTTGTGAATGGAGGTGACATAGGCGATACGGGTGGCAAAAGCCCCGCGCTGGCCGGTCAGCTTCTCGTAGATGATGTCGGCAATTTGGTGAGCTGTGGCGCGCAGATCACGTTCGGTGGTAGGAATGTTGTAACCGCTCAACTGCTCGCCCTTGAATACATCGAACAGCTGAAAGCGCACCATGTAACCACCAGGGCCATTGGGTCTTACCTGCCCCACCACCAGGTTCTCCATGCCCAGTACCTTCCAGTCCCTGAACTCAACCTCGTCCCCGGACTGGGGGCGGGCCAGCATGTCAGCCACCGGCATGGTCTTGAAACGTCCACTGCGGGTGAGATCATCGGCAATGATCCGGGCAACATCCTGGGATAGCGGTTTGCCAGGGCCGCTCCAGCCGAAAGGAACCACTGCTACCGGCAGGGCACCTTCCGCCCCCTCGGTGATCTCGATGGTCAGTGCCGATGCGTTCTGCACCTGCAGAAAGAGGAAAGCGAATAGCAACCAGATCTTTTTCATGCGCTCAATCTTCAATTGTCCGGATCGAAAATAAATTTATTGTCCCTGAAGCTGCTCTCGAACAGTGCACCCGAGGGTACCGGCAGCGGGTCAGCCTTGTAGACTGCGGCTACTGCCGACCGGTCAAAGGCGCCATTCCCGCTGCTTTGTATCACATCTGCGGTGATCACCGTCCCGCCAGGGGCCAGGCGTACCCGCAGGCTGCATTTCAGCCCCTCTCCGATACCTGCCGGGCGAATCCAGTTGCGGGTGATCTCCTGGCGGATCATCGCGGTGAAGCGGTCGATCTCCCGGGCGCTGGCTTCTGCCTCCATTGCAGCGCGCAACTCAGCCTCACGGCGCTTGCGTTCGGCCTCCGCCTTGCGCTTCTTCTCCGCTTCGGCGGCTCTTCTCGCCTCCTCCGCCTTGCGCTTCTTCTCCGCTTCGGCGGCTCTTCTCGCCTCCTCCGCCTTGCGTTTCTTCTCTTGGGCGATGCGGCGGGCTTCAGCCTCTTTGCGTTTCTTCTCTTCGGCCTTGCGCTTGGCCTCGGCCTTGGCCAGTTTCTGCTGCTCGGCCTTTCGCTTCTTCTCCAGCGAGGCGAGCCGCTTCTTCTCCTCTGCCTGTTTTCGCTTCAGGTCGGCCAGGCGTTTCTCTTCCTTTTTCTGTTCAGCCTTTTTCTTGAGGTCCGCCTGTTTCAGCTTCTCCGCCTGGGCCAGCACCTTCGACTGGTCGATCACCTTGGCCTTGACCACGTCGACCACCAGCCTGCTCTGCTTGGGTTTCTCGAGCCAATCCACGCCCACTACCATAAAACCGAGAATGGCCACGTGCATCAGCACAGCGATGGCCACCGCCAGGGGGTTACGTTTGACAATGTCTAGCATCGGGGTACCACTATCTCTCAGGGATTTCGGTTATCAATCCCACGTTGGGCGCACCCGCCGCCTGGATCATCACCATCGCCTCGATCACCCTGCCGTAGTCCACGTTGCGATCGCCGCGCACCATGATCGGGGTTCTGGGCTTGTATTTCAGCACCGCTGCCACCCGGGTCATCAGGGTCTCGGCATCCACCGGTGTATTCTTGCCTTCGCCGACGTCGATAAAGAAGTCGCCGTCCAGGTTCACCGACACCACCACCGGGTCAGCCGCTTCCGCCGGCAGTGGCTCCGCGTCGGCCTGGGGCAGATCCACCTTCACACCCTGGGTCAACAGCGGGGCGGTAATCATGAAGATCACCAGCAGCACCAGCATGACGTCGATGTAGGGCACGACGTTGATCTCTGACATGGGGCGGCGGCTTTTCTTTTGGCGGCTCACGGAGTCTTGGCCTTATTGCATATGCGCCTGGCGCTGCAGGATGGTGGTGAACTCATTGAGGAAATCCTCGTAGCGACCGCTGAGGCACTCCACGTCATTGGAGTAGCGGTTGTAGGCGACCACCGCGGGGATGGCAGCAAACAGGCCCATGGCGGTAGCGATCAGCGCCTCGGCAATTCCCGGCGCCACCAGCGACAGGGTAGCCTGCTTGACGTTACCCAGGGCGACAAAGGCGTTCATGATGCCCCAGACCGTGCCGAACAGGCCCAGATAGGGGCTGGTGGAACCCACCGTTGCCAGAAAGGCCAGGTGGTTCTCCAGGCCGTCCATCTCCCGGCTCAGGGCCACGTGCATGGAGCGGCGCGCACCCTCGACCACGGCCATGGGTTCCACGTCCGGATTCTTCTTCAAACGCGCAAACTCGCGAAAGCCGGCGTGGAAGATGCTCGCCATACCGGTCGCTTCGTCGTTTTCGCGGTCCACGTTGCGGAACAGCTCACCCAAGTCCCCGCCGGACCAGAACCGCTGCTCGAACTTGTCCGCCGCCTTGCGTGCGCTCTTGAGCACTTTGGCGCGATCGAAAATCATGGTCCAGGAAATGACCGACGCGAGTATCAGGGAGGCCATCACCAGCTGCACCAGCGGGCTGGCGTTGGCGACCAGGTGGATAAAGGAGAGATCAGACCCCATCGGCTATCACCGTGATTATTTCTTGAGGAATGGAGGCGGGCCGGAAGCGCTCGGCATCGAGACAGGCGATCTTCACCTCCCCGCTGCAGAGCAGTTTACCGTCCGCATCCCTTGTTATGTCCTGTTGAAAG
The DNA here is from genome assembly GCF_002020805.1 of Solemya velesiana gill symbiont. GTDB lineage: Bacteria > Pseudomonadota > Gammaproteobacteria > Chromatiales > Chromatiaceae > Sedimenticola_A. The sequence goes on from NZ_MPRJ01000054.1 coordinate 10,459, forward strand.
ACCAAACTGGCTTTTCCCCGGCTTGTTATTTTCGCTGACACCGACAGCGCTTCGTTGAAGCGGGCCGGACTTTTGAAACCCACCTCGACCTTGCGCACCGCAAAGATCACGCCCTGCTGCTCGATCAGTTCATCCTGTTCGAAGCCCAGGCTACGCAGCCACTCGGTGCGAGCCCGCTCCATGAACTTCAGGTAATTGGCGTAGTAGACCACACCTCCGGAATCGGTGTCTTCGTAGTAGACTCTTACAGGCCAGATAAATTCCGTCATCTTGCTATTTTTCAAATCCGTTCACATTATCAACTCTCGAACAGGTCACCGGGCCTGCCCTGATCGTCCTTGGTTTTCGGCGCCAGGCCGAAATGGAGATAGGCCGCCTGGGTCGCCACCCGCCCCCGGGGAGTGCGCATCAGAAACCCCTGCTGGATCAGGTAGGGTTCGAGGACATCCTCGATGGTGCCCCGCTCCTCGCCGATGGCCGCCGCCAGGCTGTCCACGCCTACCGGACCGCCGTCGAATTTCTTGATCACGGCCGAGAGCAGCTTGCGGTCCATGGTATCGAAACCGCTGGTATCCACGTTGAGCATGGTCAAGGCCTTGTCCGCCACCTCGGAATTCACCTCACCTTCCGCCTTCACCTGGGCGTAGTCGCGCACCCGGCGCAGCAACCGGTTGGCGATACGGGGCGTGCCACGTGAACGGCAGGCAATCTCCCGGGCGCCCGGCTGGTCCGCTTCGATATTGAGGATGCCGGCAGCGCGCTGCACGATGTGGGTAAGATCCTCGGTGGAGTAGAACTCCAGGCGCTGCACGATGCCGAAACGGTCGCGCAGGGGCGAGGTGAGCAGACCGGCCCTGGTGGTTGCACCCACCAAGGTGAAGGGAGGCAGGTCCAGTTTGATGGAGCGGGCCGCCGGTCCCTCGCCGATCATGATATCGAGCTGGTAGTCCTCCATGGCCGGGTAGAGTACCTCCTCCACTACCGGGCTGAGGCGGTGGATCTCGTCAACGAAGAGTACGTCGTTGGGCTCCAGGTTGGTCAGCAGTGCCGCCAGGTCCCCCGGCTTCTCCAGCACCGGGCCAGAAGTCTGGCGCAGGTTGACCCCCATCTCGTGGGCAATGATGTGGGCCAGGGTGGTCTTGCCGAGCCCGGGAGGGCCGAAGATGAGGACGTGGTCCAGAGCCTCGGAGCGACCGAGAGCCGCACCGATAAAGATTTCCATCTGTTCCCGCACCACGGGCTGACCCACGTAGTCCTGGAGCCGCCTGGGGCGTATGGCGCGATCCAGCGCCTCGTCGTCGAGGCCGGACTCCGGGCTGATAATTCGGTCGGGATCAGACATATCGTTCCTCGGTGCCTGTGAACACGCGATTATTTAGCCGCCGCTTTCAGGGCTGCACGGATGATCTCTTCGCTGGATAGCCCTTCGCTGTCGATGGCACGCACCAGCCTGCTCGCCTCGTTGGGTTTATAACCAAGGGCCATGAGCGCCCCTACCGCATCGGAGACGGGGTTCTCCACCACCTCCCCAGGCGTGGGGACCATTTTCACCGTGCCGGTGGCGGCCATTTCCAGTTTCTCCAGCCGGTCGCGCATCTCGACAATCAGCCGTTCGGCGGTCTTCTTGCCGATGCCGGGCAGACGCACCAACGCTGCTGTGTCGTCGCTCTGGACACAGCGTGCAAACTCCTCGGCGTTCATACCCGACAGGATCGCCAGCGCCATCTTGGCGCCCACACCGCTCACCTTAAGCAGGGACCGGAACAGCGAGCGTTCACCGTCGTTGACGAAACCGTAGAGTACATGAGCGTCTTCCCGCACTGCTAGGTGGGTATAGAGGGTCACCTCACCCCCTTGCAGGGGAAGATCGTAGAAGGTGGACATGGGAGCTTCCAGTTCGTAGCCCACGCCGTTGACATCCACCATCAGGAAAGGGGGTTGTTTATAGACCAGTTCGCCGCGAATCCTTCCGATCACCGCCGCCACCCCCCGGCCTTGGCAAGGGAATAGAGGGTGCTGTTGGTGTGGGCGTGGCTGAGGGCAACCGCCAGGGCGTCCGACTGGTCCGATGCCAGCTTCTGCTCCAGTTTCAGGAGATGTTTCACCATGTGTTGAACCTGGTCCTTATCCGCCCCGCCACTGCCGACCACGGTCTGCTTGATCATGCGCGGGGTGTATTCAAAAACGGGGAGCTCTGCCATCACGCAAGCACAGATTGCCGCGCCCCTGGCCTGCCCCAGCTTGAGTGCCGCCGAGGCGTCCTTGGCCATAAACACCTGTTCTATGGCCATCTCCTGTGGCTTGAACTCCTCTACCACCTCGGAGAGGCGGCGGTAGATCTCGCCCAGCCGCTTGGCGAACTTCTTATCCGCCACGCGGATACAGCCGCTGGCAATGTGCACACTGCGGATCCCGTTACTCTCGATCACGCCGTACCCGGTGACCCGCGACCCGGGGTCGATTCCAAGGATCCGGCGCATCTGAGCTGTTACGCCTGTCACTGTTGTTCGCCGTGCCCGGTCATCCGTCGATGGCCTCGTAGATCTCGTCGGAGATATCAGCGTTGGTGTAGACATCCTGCACATCGTCCAGGTCTTCCAGCACATCCACCATCCTCAGCAGCTTCTCGGCGGTCTCCTGGTCCAGTTCCGCCATGGTGGAGGCACTGAAGGTCACCTCGGCGTTGTCCGGTGTCAGGCCTGCCGCTTCGATACCCTCCTTCACACTTGTAAATTCCTCCGGAGAGGTCATTACGTCCACGGAGGTGTCGTCATTGGTAACCACGTCCTCGGCACCCGCCTCCAGCGCAGCTTCCATGACGGCGTCCTCGTCGGCACCCGGAGCAAAGCTGATGATGCCCTGCTTGTTGAACATGTAGGCAACGGAACCGTCGGTACCCAGGTTGCCACCCGCCTTGGTAAAGGCGTGTCGTACTTCGGAGGCTGTCCGGTTGCGGTTGTCGGTCATGCAATCGACGATAACGGCAGTTCCACCCGGCCCGTAGCCTTCATAGCGGATCTCATCGTAGTTCTCGCCCTCACCACCGCCGGCACCGCGCTCGACGGCGCGTTTGATGGTGTCCTTGGGGACGTTGCCGCTGTTGGCCTTGTCCACGGCCAAGCGCAGACGGGGGTTGCTGTCGATATCGCCACCACCCTCTTTTGCAGCCACCGTGACCTCGCGCAGCAGCTTGGTCCAGATCTTCCCGCGTTTCTTGTCGTTTGCAGCCTTTTTATGCTTGATGTTGGCCCATTTACTGTGTCCAGCCATAAATACCTCACAAAATTCAATTGGGGCAGAGTTTACCATCCCCTGAGACGCACAGAAACACGCACACTATCCTTTGAAGAAGCACCCTGTCTCGAGAAATGCCGAGACCTGATCGGCCACCGGCGCAGAAAAGAGCATACCCATGTGACTGGCCTTCAGGGTGCAGAAGTCATCTGCACCTTCCAGGTACGTCTCATCCACCGAAACGGTGCCATCATTGGGCCCCTCGACCGCACCGAACAGTCTGCCTATACCGATCCCACCGGTTCCCGCCAAAACACCCAACTCGCGCCCACCACGCCAGGCAGGAGTATCCCCGGAGAGCCCCTGCTCAAGGCTGCGCCCCAGCAAGGGACGGAGTAGCGGATTGGTCGACATGAACCTGGCCACACGACTGCCCTTGACCGGTGACCCGAGCAGAACCACCCGCCCGGGAGGAACTCTAGGATAACTGTCGAACAGGTGCAGCAGGACGATCCCTCCCAGGCTGTAAGCGACCAAGTGTAACCGGTCCACACCCAGCCCATCAATGAAGCGATGGAGTCTCTGTGCATTCTGCAGGGGCGTAAATCCAAGCGAGTGGTAACGGAAGTACCTGACGTCATATCCGGAACGGGACAGCCGGCGTCCAAGCCAGCCCATCTCGAGTCCGGTCAACCAGACCCCGTGGATCAGTACCAATGTTTCCCTTGTATTCATTATCCCCTTGCTGGCATGCTCTCTCATCAGGACCTGCTAACTCTATATTGACATCTAAAGATAAAGATAATGAAAACAGGGCCGATTCGAAATATTGATAGTCTCTTTAAGAATTAATGGCAAAACGCACACAGGGATAATGAACCAGCCGTATGCCAAAAACACTTGAAGAGTGGGTTACACACCTGGGAGTCTCTCCCCTGCCCACGATGGAACCAACTGCCAGGCGTTTCAGGTTGCTGATCGACCGGACCAGCAGCACCAATGCCGACTACCAGGATGTCATCAAGTACGACCCCGGCTTTACCCTTGCCATATTCCGTGCCTTCGGCCGCAACAATCCCGTTGCCGAATCGATCCATAGCATCGCCCACGCCATCTCCATGCTCGGTATCGACCTGGTCATCGACAGTACCCGCCGGTTGCCGGTACTGGAAGAGCTGAAACCCAACCTGCCCCACCCCGGTATCTACCGCTGCTACTCCAGGGCTGTTCATTCCGCATGGTACGCCTTGCACCTTGGCCAGTGGGCCGGAGACAAGAATCCCTACGAGATGGCTATTGCCGCCCTGCTCCACGAGTGTGGTGAAATGGCGCTTTGGGCCCATGCAGAGCAGGAGATGCAGCATGTTCAGCGCTATGTCGACAGTGGCATCGACCGCATGGATGCTGCACGAAAGGTGTTCAGCTTCAGCCTGGAAGAGTTGAACCTGGCCATGGCCCAGCGCTGGGGACTGCCGCCACTGACCGTTGAAGCCCTGCAAGGTTTCGGTGCATTGGAAAAGCGTCCCCTTGGCGTTATCGTGGCCAACTCCATTGCCCAGGCTTCCGAAGAAGACTGGAACTCACAGAAAACCCTGGAGCTGTTCGAGCTGGCGGAAGAGTATCTGAATATTCCGGCCGACAGGATTGCGGCACGTATTCATGGTCTCACCGCTGCCCTGGCAAGAGAAATTCATGAACTGCCACTGCGCAGCACGGCACAGGATCTGCTCCAGGTGGAGACGCGGTCCGAGGCAGAGAAGGCGCCACAGCCTGTTGCGAAACCGAGCCCGGCACCGAAAGCGAAGAAGAAACCTCAAGCACCAGCCGAACCCTCCGAAGCAGAAGCCCGGACCGCCGGCACCCTGGACAAGGAGTCCCAGGAGCTGTTGACCCGAATCATGCGCCAACTGCGGGATGAAGCGGGGCTCCAGAGGGCGATGTTCGCCCCCCTCAGCAGTGAAGGGGATACGCTGAAGGTTCGCTTCATGATCGGCGGCAAAAAGGATTCGCCACTACGGAAGTTCCGGCTTGATTTGGGTCAGAGGAGCCTCTTTTCGATCCTGATGGAGAAACCGAAGGGTTTCTGGCTGAACCAGGAGAACCAGGGGAAATATGCCCCCCCTGATCCCCGAGGAGCTGCATAACGCCGTCAACATGGACGGTTTTTTGCCGCATCGGTGTTCGCAGGCAAGCCCCCCCCTGGGTCTGCTCTACGCCGACTGTACTGATGCCGGGGCGCTTAACGAGGAAAATTTCTTCCGCTTCAAGAAACTCACCGTGGAACTCAGCCGCACGCTGTCATCTTAGTGGGCCATGCGGATAATTCGGTAAGCTTCAGCCAGCCCACTAGGGCTCAGCGTTGCCCAGTGATTTATATCACTGAAGTGATAGTGCCCCGATAGCCTCGCTGACGTAATATATCCCCCTCTTTGCAGCACGGATCCCGCCCAGTGAACCACCTCCATCCCGAACAGAACCCATTCGACACCGGCAACGACCCGGCCTACCAACAATGGCGGGATGAGAAACTCACGGGCTACCCGAGGCAACTGGATCAGCTGGTGGTGGAAGTCGCTGATGCCAAGGCCCTGACAGCCGCTGAGCATGAAGCTATCCTGCAGAGGGTTCAGAAGACCAACATGGCGATCTACGTGGCTGACCCGGTGGAAACCCGCGACAAGGAGATCATTCGCTCCCTGGGCAGGCAGTTCGGACCGGAGAACCTCGACCACAACATGTGTGCCGACAATGACGCCATAACGTCCCTGACGGTCCAGTCGGATGCCCTGCACAAGGGTTACACCCCCTATACCACCCGCCCCATCGCCTGGCACACCGATGGCTATTACAACGACATGGACCACCAGATCCATGCTATGCTGCTCCACTGCGTGGAGCCTGCCTCATCCGGCGGCGCCAATGAGCTGCTGGACCACGAGGTGGCTTACATTCTGCTCCGGGAGCGCAACCCGGCCTATATAGAAGCCCTGATGCACCCGGAAGCCATGACCATCCCGGCAAACATCGTGGATGGCGAAGAGTTGCGTCCGGCCAGAACCGGCCCGGTATTCGAGGTGCGCCCTGATGGCAGCCTGCACATGCGCTACACCGACCGCAGCCGCAGCATCGAGTGGCGGGATGATCCGCAGACCGGCGAGGCGGTAGCCGCGTTGAAAGAGATACTGCAAAGCGACTCCCCCTACCACTACGAAGGCACCCTGCAGCGGGGCCAAGGCCTGATAAGCAACAACGTGCTGCACACCCGCAGCGGTTTCGAGAACGACAACAAGGAGCGCCTGCTCTACCGCGCCCGCTATTTCGACCGGATCGAAAACACCTGAATTCTGATCCGCTGAAATCCATACAAGACAATAAACAATCAGGCCCCGTACCCCCGGGGCCTTCCCACGTTTACCTCCCTGATGCCCTGCCTTGCTGGATGACAATTCGCATTTAGTCATACCGATGTAAAACACTATACTTGTTCATTAATAATGCATGGATAAAACGCATCAACAATGAAAATCGACATAACCGACGAGATACGAAAAAAAGCCAAAGCCCCCCATGAGCTTTACATGTTGAACATGTTCCTGTTCAACATCCCCATGGTGGCGGGCACCCTGGCTTACACCATCGGCGGCAAGATAATGCTGATCTGGGCCGTGATCGGTGCCCTGCTCGTCTCTCTCGGCACCGTCGGTTTCATTCACATTAAGGCCAGCCAGGCAGAAAAGGACGCCACTTGGTTCGTGATGCTGCACTGGAAACTGTCGGTTAAACGCAGCCGCATTCTGCTCATCGGCTATGCCGTGGCTATCGTGATCATCGGCGTCGGGATATTGATCGGTTCAGGCATGGCCGACAAGAACATGCAGGCCATCATGACCACTGTATTCACCCGGATTGGCATCGTCCCTGCCCTGCTGATCATTTTGGTAACTGCGATTTTGGAAGGCCAGGCCATGCACCTGGTAAACAACGGCATTGCCCCAAAAAGACTGGCTGAGCAGTTTCCTCCACCGGATGACGTGAAGGTGCTGGAAAAAGAGAACGAAGACGCCGCGTAAAACCGCTCGACAGGCGCCTCACTCCTCATCCCGATAGCGATCGGCAATCGCCATGAATTTATCCTCCACGGCCAGCAAGGCATCCACAACAGCCGGATCAAAGTGCTGACCACGCCCCTCCTGGATGATTTCGACCGCCTTCTCATGACTGAATGCGGGCTTATAGACCCGTTTGCTGATCAGGGCATCATAGACATCGGCCGCCGCCATCAACCTGCCTGAAACAGGTATTTCGTCACCCTTCCGCTGACCGCCATGGAAGGCTGAAAGCCGAGGCGGTTAGTTCCCGGTAGCCGTGAGGCCGCACTGCTTACCCGTCGTGTGCGCAGCGCGCCAGAGGGGATGTCCCAAAATCTTTCACGAGGTCGAAGACTCGCTTAAGCCCCTTTGGATAACCGCTGCCATCCCACTTTTCATGATGGGTGGTAGCGATCTCCCTGGCAAAAGAGAGAAACGAGCTCCCACCCAGTTCCGCCTCGGCCACAGCCAGCGCTTCGCCGCCAATCTCTGCGTGGGTCTTCATAATGCGGAACTCTTCATCGTCCAGCTTGCCCGGTTTCAGCAGGATCCGGTCCGGTATGCCGACCTTGCCTATATCGTGAAGCGGTGCGGATTTGTAGATCAGGTCGATTGAACGGTCATCCAGCGCGTGCTCGAATCTCGAATGCTCCCGCAGTTCCATGGCCAGAGCACGTACATAGGCCTGGGTACGCAGAATATGGGCGCCGGTTTCGTTATCCCGTGCCTCTGCAAGCGAAGCGAGACTCAGGATGGTGACATCCTGAGTGCGTTGCAACTCCTCAGTCTGCTGACACAGCGTCTTTATCATCACACCGAATTCATCATTGGTGCTTACAGTGACCGCCCCATCCAGTTTGCCTTCGGTAGCCTCTGCAAGCACCCGGTTCTCGCTGTTGAAAAAATGACCAAGGTTACGTGCATAGGATCTGATCACCACCAACATATATATAAGAAGCCCCCCCCGACAAACAGAAACTCCCCAAGCACGGCTTTCTGGGCCTGGGCCATGGCAATGGTCTGTCCCACGTTGGAGAGCCAATCCAGATCCTTGTTGATGAGCAGGAAAAAAGTGCCGACGAGAAACACCGAGGCGAGCACCGCGAACAGGGCAAACTTGCCCACCAGGGGAAAATAGCGTTGATCGGGTGTGAGAGCGATCTGTTCGCTCTCCATCAACAGGGCCAACCGATGCTCCCTGTCCAGCGCCAAGTCCATGGAGATAAAAAACCCAGGGTCATGAAGCCAAGGATCATTTTCAGGCCACTCTCCACCGGAAACTCGTAGAAGAGGCTGTTTACCGCGGTGAGTAAAATGCCCGACAGCAGGAACAGTCCCCATTCAAGCTGAAAGGCACGTGAGACTTGATGCTTGTATCCCAAGGCATCAACCAACCTGCCAATGACCATGAATCTCAACAGGTATTGAATGGCGATGATAAGTATCAGCAGCAGTACAAGCTGCAGGGGGGTCAGACTGTCTATGAAGGGGCAGACCTGCACACCATAGATCCCGATCAGTACGAGGGTTGCCAGGTAGTGCAGCGCTGGTCTCGACATTACTGAATCTGTTGCCATCAAACCCCGGTCTTATATGCAGTTTCACCCACTGGCAAAAGCATCGCCAGTATTCGTCTTGTTGTATGCCCTAAAGATTAGACGAATTCCGCTCCTGATAAAGGACTCCTGACTAAATAAGACCAGGGTTTTACACAAACTCTTTCATTTCACTAACTGCAACCATCATGCAGCACAGGAAGCCTGTTCCACCCTCCAGACTAATCGTCGAACCTGTCATCCAGCAGATAGGGCAGCGCAAATCCCAGGCCGAACCAGAACAGGTCGTCATCACCATTGTGATGCCAGTAATAGCGATAGTAAGGCTTGCGCGGATACCGCCAATAATAGCGATGGTCACGACGGTAGAGATCGTAACGCCCGTGATGACGATCATGACGCTTGTAATGACGGTCATGCCTGTCGTCCCGATCATGACGGTGTCTGTCAAAGCGTTTGGTCAGACCCCGGGTCTCCCCGTCATCCCGATGATGATGCCTGCTGTGATAATCATGGGCAAAGCAGGTGGTCGCAGAAACTGACGATACGGCCCCAACCAAGCCACCATCAATTGCTTGCTGATACGCTTCATTGTCATACTCCTGATTCAAGGACACTCCCTCTATCTTCAGGATACGCCTGGGAACTGAACCCAGGCTGAACGACTTGCCCCGTGTTTTTCCGGGTAATAGGGACCAGATTGGCCTACCTGGACGGATAGGGGTTGTTATTTGTCACAATAAGCTGTTAGAGTGCCTCAACTGCATCAATTGCGCCTGCCTATATCGATTCTGCAGCTGCAAAACTCGTTGAGTTTCCTGCGTTTTCCCATAGAGCTGTTCCGCGATTCTCAGTTGGTAAACCACCGGGGATTTCCGGCGGCATATTTGTTTTTGTTACATATGGGATTTTAAGCATGTCAGATCGTCAAACCGGCACTGTAAAGTGGTTCAACGAAGCTAAGGGTTATGGTTTCATTCAGCAGGAAAACGGCGAGGACGTATTCGTACACTTCCGCTCCATCGTTGGTGATGGTTTCCGCACCCTGACCGATGGCCAGAAGGTTGAGTTCACCGTCGGCGCAGGCCAGAAAGGCCCGCAGGCAGAGAACGTCGTACCGCTCTAAGATTTCTGAGCGATACCTAAAGATACCCCTCCCCTTACCGGGATCAAGGGCGTGTTATACAAAGGCGGGATTACCCGCCTTTGTTTTGCCTGCCTCCCAAGTCAGTAGCGTGACTGACAGGTTTTGCCACCGCTTTCCGCACTGCTGCGGCAACGGGTTGCACTGCTGTCGATGGATTCACCAAGGGTTCGGTTGATGGCCCCTTCGTTACACCCCTTGAGGCAACGCAGGTACGCCTCCATCACCTCCGACGCACAGCTCCGATAACCCGGGCTGCCACAATCAGCATCGTTGAAAAGATTGTTCACGGTTACTGAAAAACAGCTTCTCGAGTCGAGTGCGCAGCCGGAATAGCCATGCCGCTCACAATTGAGCTTGGAATAGTGGGCACCCAGATCCGAACAGCGCTTGAAGTAACGTTCACGCAGCGTCTTGCAGTCTCCCGCTACTGCCCCCCCCTGGCTTGATGCGACACCACCTCCGCCCGATTTGACACCTGAGACACAGCAGGCATTGGAGCGCGCACCGGGAACGGAGTGCTTCAACCAGCAACGGGCGCTCTTTCCCTGGTAACCCGGCTTGACGTAAGTCCATGCCTTGCAGCGTGACTCTTTACCGCAGGCCGCTCTACACAAGCCGGGGTCTGCACGGGACAGATCGAAGCTCCGGTAATCCTGGCCGGGGCGATCGGTACCCTGCTCCAGCCCCCACCGTGGGAAGGCGTTCCACTACTTCCCATGGCTGGTCCGGTACGGCCCTTCACACCGGAGACACAACAGTTGTTCGAGCTGGCCCGGGGAACCGAATGCTTCACCCGGCAACGGGCACTTTTTCCCTGGTACCCCGGCTTTACATAGGTCCACGCCTTGCAGCGCCCCTCCCTTGCACAGGCTGACGGGCAAAGCGAAGGATTGGCGGAGCCCAGGTCGAAACTCCTGTAATCTTGTCCACCACGATCGGTATTGTATTCTATTCCTCCAAGCGCACTGCCGGAAACGAGCAACAGCAGAGATGCCACAAGCACCAAAAAAAGCCAACGCAGGCTTACAAGAGGAGATTTCTTCATTACAAACCCTCCCTTGGCTATATGTGCCAATACCCTGAGTACAAGTATCGACCATCCTGCAGGGTTTACCTTTCTGACGACTGACCCAGGTCAATAGATAAAGCCGGTTGATTCATTCCAAATGACGTCATTTCTGCTATACGCCCACTAAGAACATTGAACATGGAAGAACGGAAAAGAAACCGTGCTTATCGAGAAGACCTTTCCTCTTGCAGCAGCAGGCTTATCACTGGCCCTGGCTCTGCCTCCCTGGTTGAAAGCACTGGAAACACCAGGCCTCACACTGGATGCCAATCTTCTTATAGCGGCCGTTCTTGGAGGGCTCGCCAGCTTTCTCGGTGTTCGCCTGTCACTGGTCTACGAATCTCGTGCAGCCTGCCTGGCTCTGCTCGGTGTTTTTTTTGGGGGGGTGCCGTTTTGCTTGGCATGATGATCGGCAATTATGCGTACCTGTCCGCAGCAAACGACTCTCAGTGGATATACCTTTGCAGCGCCTGCTTGCCCCTTCTCAGCTTTGCGCTAACCCTCTATAGAGGCTGGGAAGATCGAGTATGGCGATAGCGCTTAATGAAACAGCCTGCCTACGAGGAGGGGCAGCGCCGTTTCCACCCGAAAAATACGCCTACCGAAATCCACCGGGCGGCAGCCTGCCTCTGACAACTTGTCCACCTCGTAAGGGATGAACCCCCCTTCGGGACCGACACAGAGCAGGGTGGGTTCCGAGATTGGAGTGGTGATGCTGCGACTCTCCAGGGTCTCGGTTCCAGGATGCGCCAGCACTCCCTGTTTACCCTTCAGCAGCCCTGGCAGTTCATCTTCGACAAATGGCTTGAAACGTTTTCGGAGATGCACATTGGGCAGAACGGTATCCTTGGCCTGCTCCAGTCCAAGCAGCAGCCGCTCTCTTATCTGTTCATCGTTCAGCCAGGGACTCTGCCAGAAACTCTTCTCCACCCGCACGCTGTTGACCAGGTAAAGCTCCTTCACCCCCAGTTCCGCAACCATGCTCAGGCAACGCTTCAGCATCTTCGGTCGTGGCAGTGCCATGAGCAGTGTGAGTGGCAAGGGTGAGGGAGGCGGGATATCGAGATCAACTCTCAGGGTAATCTGTTCACCCGACAGAGACTCAATAACACCCACGCCCATTTGGCCATTCAACAGGCCCACCTTCACCGATTCACCTTCCTGGGAGCAGTGCACCTCCCGAATGTGGGCAAGACGACGCCCATCAAGCCTGACAAGGCCAGTTTCAACAAAGTCGGAATCGAAGAGTAAAACCAGGTTCATTGATTGGTTGTAAAAGAAATGATGACCGATACTATCCCGCACCTGAATGCACTGCAAACATTTGACTATGCTTATTGGTAAAGAGATCTATCTCGCTTACCTATGAAGATTGAAGATTAAGGAGTGACGAATGACAAGCGAAAACCTATTGGTCGAACAGCGTATCCGGGAGTATGAAGCGCGGCTCAAGCACCTCGATGCTGCTGGCTTTCTCCTGGTACAGAAGGAACGCCGAATATTAACGGGCTGTTGAAATAGTCCCTTATTTGAGCTCTATTGTACCAGCCGCTTTCAATACGGCCTGATTTCCAAGAGACAAATGGCCGCAATCGCTGGAATTCGC
>NZ_MPRJ01000055.1 GCF_002020805.1 Solemya velesiana gill symbiont
CTTCTCCGACATCTTTTGTGATACAAAATGGTGCTGCTTTATTTGCCATGCCTCATTATATCAAGCTACACAATTCGATTGTTAACTTTACGCGTGACCAACTAGCACTTCCGAAATTTCGCCCTTGGAGATACCGGCCTTCTTCGCGCTCTTCAAATACTAATTGACGCAGGGCTGACAACTCATGGCTATCGCTGCGGCAAGCCCTACCAGCAGCTCAGTTCGGGTATCGAGATATTCATTGTCGTGGGTCGATGCATAGAATGCATCGTAGGCATCCTGTTGTCGCCGAGTGAGCATCACGCTCTCCTTGTGATCAATTATCGCGGCGTTGCGCTATCTGTTCTTCGATAAACTGTTGCCAGACCGCATCCGGCTCCCAGATCCTGCGTATCTCCGACAATGCCGCCTCCGGGTACCAGCCGAGACAACAGATCCGGTAAAGGGTCATGAAAGCGGAAACCCGCATATTTATTGCACAGTGGATGAACAACCGCTTTTTCCAGTTGGCGCTCACGGCCTGGATGAAAGCATCCAGATCTTCACTGGCTGGTCGGTCGAATTCAACGGGAATATGGATGTACTGCATCCCCAGGGAGGTCACCAACCCCTCTTCATCCTCCAGGGCATTATCTGAATCGTTAAGCGCGAGATTTATAACGATTTCGAAACCTGCCTCGGCTATGGCATGAAAAGCATTTTCATCAGGCTGGCCGGAGGTTGAGATGTTATCCGTGAGCGCCAGGTAGCCCGGGATGGATTGAAGCAAAGCGTCGGACATGGTGAGCGCTTTCAACCTTCCATTGCCTGCAAGGCAAGCAACGGAAGGACGAGCTACCGCTACTTCTTCTTGCCTTTCTTGGTCTTCTTCGACTTTGCGGACTTCTTGGATTTTTTGACCTTTGATGCTTTCTTGGCTTTTTTGGCCTTTTTAGCTGCCTTGGCCTTTTTGGCCTTCTTTACCGCTTTGGCTTTTTTCACCTTTTTCAGCTTCTCATCTTTCTTCGATGATTTTTTCTTGGCTTTCTTCTTCGCCATGACAGATCTCCTTTAGTTGCATGGGGCTTGTAAAGCCTAGCACTCCCCAGCCCATGTTTCACCGTGGTTACAGAAAAATGTCAAACAGGGCGCTATGTGCCTTTTGGCCCGATCAGGAACCAGGCAACCAAGCCGATCACCGGGAAGAAGAGGACAATCACTATCCAAATCGCCTTGGAGAGCGTCGACGACGCGCTTTGTACAATCTTGATGATGGCGTAAATATCGGCAATCAGTATCAGCAGGCCGATCAGACCGGTACCTGTATCCAGCATGTTTTCTCCTTATTCGTAAAACGCGGCAGGTTCAGATAATGGGACAATTAAACTCCACCCCCATGATCAACCAGCTATTAGTTTTTCAGTGCGCAACCCGTTCGACTGCCTCACCAAGAGGACTATCAGCCAGAGGGTGAAAATCGGTATCGCAAGGACCTGGACCAGAAACAGGGCAACATACAGTGTTGCCAGTTCGAGTAGCGCACTGACGATCTGTTCCACATTCTCAGCGACATGCTCGAAGGTGTGCCTTGCATCCTCCACCTGCTGGTTGGCCTTGCCGACAATCGAGGAGAAAAAGCCCTCCTCATCACCCTTCTTCAAGGTATTCAGTGAATCATAGCGCGACGAAACAACCGAAAGGCTCTCCCTGGCTTCATCGATTCTCGGTTGAAAAACCGCTTCATGGAGAGCATTACTGGCATAGGAGGAGATGGGCAGCAACAGCCTCAAGAGCAACAAAACGACCACGCCTTTCAGCAACACCGGGATCCAGGCCGAACCACTCTTTTGCATCCAAACAGGGGGAATCGTGATCAGTAGCAGTAGAGCAATCAGCTGGAAGGAGGCAGCCCCCCCGACTTCGAAAGCCAGTTTCTGAAGCCCCAGTGCAATTATCGCGGTCACCAACAGGGATGAAGCGCGCTCTGTCATATTATCGATGGGGTCGAGAATCTGTCCAACGGCAATATTCACCCCAACCCCAACAGGAGAGACCACGACCTCAGACTCCTTCAAAACAGAGACCACCGCATTGACGCCACGGATTGCGGCATATGCCAGGGCCTCGTCTTTCAAAGCGTCAGTGAAATACCCCTCTGCCGTGGCATCCACCAGTGGCAGCCGGGTCTGGGAAAGCAGGCCGAACACCAGGCTGAGAGAGAGTATAAAGAGGGTGGTAATGGCTTTTCGCTTTGTACTCACCAAGAAAAAATCCCCATTCATTCAGCAAGGGCCAGCTCGACCGCCTTGGCTGCATGGAGCGCGGTGGTATCGAACAGCGGAACCACGGTATGGGATTGCTGCACCAGCAGTGCAATCTCGGTACAGCCGAGAATAATCCCTTCCGCACCCTCGTTGCCCAAGCCATTGATGATCGACAGGAACTCTTTCCTGGAACGCTCATCCACGGTCCCGCAGCACAGCTCCTGGTAGATCACATTGTGCACCCAGTCCTGGTCGGCTGATTTTGGCACCACCACATCGACACCAAATTTCTCTTCAAGGCGCCCCTTGTAAAACTGCTCTGCCATGGTGAACTTCGTACCCAGAAGCCCGACACGCTTGACACCCTGCCGGTCCAGGGCCTCCGCGGTTGCGTCCACGATATGCACCAAAGGGATCGAGAGCGCCGCTTCCATCTCGGAGGCCACCTTGTGCATGGTGTTGGTGCAGATCAGGAGAAAATCCGCACCTGCATAGTCGATTCTGCGTGCGCCATCACAGAGTATCTCGGCGGTTGCTTCCCAGTCCCCTGCATGCTGGAGATCGCTCGATCTCCGCAAAGTCGACACTGTAGAGATGGATCTTCGCCGAATGGAGACCACCCAGGCGCTCCTTCATTCCCTCGTTGATGGCTTTGTAGTAACTGAGAGTGGACTCCCAGCTCATACCACCCAGTAATCCGATAGTTTTCATTGCTCAATGACCTACTGTTAAGCCAGCATCATAATAGAATATGATCATTACTATTCTGACCACTATACCCCCCATTGATTACAATTGGAGCCATGCAGAAAGAGAACGCAACAACCACACTATTCGAACTTCACCCCAGGCTGGCTGCAGACACCCTGGCAGTGGCCAACCTCGAGCTTTGCGAGGTCCGGCTGTTGAACGACAGCCGGTTCCCCTGGCTCATCCTGGTGCCGCGCCGGAACGATGTAACCGAAGTTCACCAGCTCGACAGGAAAGATCAACAGCAATTGATGGCCGAAAGCAGCCTGGCGTCACGCCTGCTACTGGAGATCACCAGGGCCGATAAAATAAACATCGGAGCCCTCGGCAACCTGGTGCCTCAACTGCACTGGCACGTGGTGGCGAGGAGGCACGATGACGCCTGCTGGCCCGGCCCGGTATGGGGGTGTGGGCAGGCGTCACCCTACCCCTACGATTCACCCAATGAATTGTTAAGCCAGGTCACAGACCGCCTCAAGGCAGCCGTATAACCGGCGCTAAATCTGCCCCTTGCTCAGCTTGATCATCACGTTGAGGTTCGAGGAGGATTCCGCATTGGCCATTACCTCCTCTACCGAGACCAGCCCATGCTGGTATAGATCGAACAGTGACTGGTCGAAAGACTGCATGCCGGCTTCGGTGCTCTTCTCCATCGCCTCGCGAATCTCGTCTATCTGCCCCTTGCGGACCAGGTCCCTAACGTAGGAGCTCGCCAACAGCACCTCCACTGCCGGCATCCGCTTGGCATCAAGTCCCTGGACCAGGCGCTGGGAGACGATCGCCTCAAGGTTGTTGGAGAGATCCATCAGGATCAAGTCGCGCATCACCTCAGGAAAAAATTAACGATGCGCTGCAGGGCGGTGTTCGAATTGGTCGCATGCAGGGTGGCGAGACAGAGATGGCCGGTCTCGGCATAGGAGATGGCATGCTGCATGGTATCGCGATCCCTGATCTCACCGATCAGAATCACATCCGACGCCTCACGCATCGCATTCTTCAGTGCATCGTCATAGCAGTCCGTGTCAAATCCTATTTCGCGCTGGTTGACAATGGAACGCTTGTAACGATGCAGATACTCAATGGGTTCTTCGATGGTGAGAATATGGCTTCGGGTATTTTCGTTACGGTAGTCGATCATCGATGCTAGGCTGGTGGATTTGCCCGCACCGGTAGCACCCACCATCAACACCAGCCCACGTTTTTTTCAGGGCCAGTTCCTTGAGGATGAGGGGGAGGTTCAGCTCCTCTATGGTGGGAATAATGTCATGCAGGTACCTCACAACAATCGATACCGCACCCCGCTGACGAAAGATATTGACCCTGAACCGGCCGACTCCAGGGAGAGAGAGGCCGAGGTTCATTTCCGGTTTTTCAGCAAAATGCGCCCTCTGTTCATCATCCATCATCACATCTGCCAGTTGGGAGATCCCATCAGGGACCAGCGGCTCGTCGTTCACCGGCTGGATCTGCTCATCGATCTTGATGTGCAGGGGCGAGCCGGCACTGAAGAAAAGATCGGATGCGCTGCGCTCCACCATGAGCCGCAGAAAATCATTCAAAGAGGACATCAAACTGACTCCCTAAAACGTCATTCCATAGTGTCATTAACCGCCCCCACCCGAGAGGGGAAGAGATACTCCTAACTCAAGTCTAGACCACTAAACAGGTCGGCAGATGCTGACCGGGCTCTACCCACTACCGATAATCCGGTCGATGAAATACTTGATCGCCTTCTGGGCATCGGCGCCGAGACCGGTAAATTCCACGCTGCTCTCATAACTGTTGTCGGTCTTTACCGAACGCAACACCTTGGCGTAAACAGCTGCCGTCTCCCCCGCCATCATTGACAATGAGAGGGTGATCTTGATCTCGGCATAAGGCGGCAAATAGCGAGGCACGCGGGTAAGCATGCCCGTGTAACTGATATCCAGCACCTCGCCTTCATACTTCTCCGGCAGTACTGCCTTGCCTTCAACACACTGAAACATCAGTGGCATGTTGACCTGGATCCTAGGGCTTTGACGAGGGTCCCTGCGCGGTACGCACAGCCTTTCCGGCTTCAGAACTGCCGCCAACTCGTAAAGCCGTACCGGTTCACGCCTGCCTTTGACATAAACCTCGTTGGCCTCACCGGTCTCCACCGCATCCCCCACCAGGTGGCGGGACTGCTCACTGAGTAGAATCTGGCCACGCAGAGAGTAGGCCTCGATTCGCGAGGCAAGATTTACCTCGTTACCGATTACCGTGTATTCCCTGTGCACATCGGAACCGATACTGCCAGCTGCCACTTCGCCGGTGTTGATACCAATCCCCATGAAGATGAAGGGAAGACCCGCCGCTTCGTTCTGCTGATTGATCTGGTCCATTGCGCACTGCATGTCAACAGCGCATCGAATGGCTCGCTCCAAATCATCCTCACTGGCCTCGGGAACACCGAACAGGGCGAGAATGGCATCCCCCATGAACTTATCGATCACCCCGCCATGGCCGATGATGATTTCCGACATGCGCGCCAGGTAACGGTTGAGCAAAGCGATCACCTCGGTGGCCTGGCAGCTTTCCGACATGGCGGTAAAACCTCTCAGGTCCGACAGTACGATGGTGATGGTCTTCACCTCGGCAGAGGTCTCTTTTGTCAGCTCACGCTCCAGCAACGCATCCAGCGTCTGGCCAAAAGAGACGACCCCCTCCTGGTCGGCACCCAGAGGGGCAAAGTGTTCATCGGCTGCCTCGAGAATGGCATCCTTCAAATCTTGGTGTTTTTGTCTCATGATCTGCCGGACAAAAAAGGCTCTTTCCCTGTACTATGGAATAGGCTCGAGGCACGGGTTTCGTCGACCGCACCCCGAAAAACAGCCCGCGCTCTTTAAATGTGGCACAAAATCAACGCTATGCCAGTGACAGACAATTTTTCAGTCAGGATTTGAACATGCCCACCGACTCCCTGGAACAACTCAATCAACGCTTGCTGGAATTCGCCCGTGAACGGGACTGGGAACAGTTCCATTCACCGAAAAACCTGGCCATGGCGCTGAATGCGCGGAACTGGTGGAGCATTTCCAGTGGCTCAGCGAGGAGCAGAGCCTGAACCTGCCCGCAGACAAGAAAGAGGAGGTAACCCTGGAGCTGGCCGACATCCTGATCTACCTGGTCCGTTGCGCCGAGCGCCTGGACATCGACCTGGTGGAGGTCGCCAACCGAAAAATCGCCATCAGCGAGCAGTGTTATCCAGCGGAGCGCGTTTACGGTGATGCTCGCCGGGCAGACGAGTACGATTAGATCCCGCGTTCAGGTCAGCAGTTTCCGGGCAAACCGCCTCTTCCAGCCGATACGCCTTGCACCCATTTGGGCCTCTGCCTTGTTGGCTATCAATACGGCCTCCGGAACCTTTGCGATGACGGCCTCCGCCAGCTCCAGCATGGCGCCTTTACGGGGCTTGTGGCTGACCCAAAGCAAATTGGTTTTGAGATTCAGATCGGCGAAAACCACCTCGTCGCCAAACCCGTCAAACACCTGCTGCAACGCTTCGAGCACCTCGTTGCGACGCTGTTCGGGGGCCGAGCGGAGCCGGGGGATCAGCATCATAAAATCGAACAGCGCCCGTCCGTCCGCATCACGGGTTGGCACCCGCTGCCACAGCGGTTCTGCAGGGCTTATTGGCTGACAGTGCCTGAGTTGCTGTTGTTTCATCACCGTGACCTGAAAAGGCGTGAAATTACCCCTGAGTATAGGTGTCGCCCTGCTCAAGGCCAAATAATCTGCTTTTATCTAAAGAAATTGCAGCGCCAGCCGCATAAAATGGTGTGCCCCGGTTACGCCAAACCGGCACCAGCGATATAAAATTCCCGCTGAATAGCGAGGATCAAGACGTGGATAAAGCATTCCAATCCAATCAAACAGCCCTGGAGCAGTGCCCCTGCGGGATCCTGGTCCAGGATGCGACCGGCACGGTGCGCTGGGTCAATGCCACCTTTGAGTCGATGTGTGGCCTCAAAGCAGAGCAACTCATCGGCCACAACCGTAACAGCCTCTCCAGTACCGCGCTTCAGGCCCTTCTGGGTAGCGACGGACCTGTACACCTGATCAGCACCGAGGGCGATTCCGAAATCGTTATGCAGTGCACCACCACCGAGGGAGCAGAGGGTGAAACCATCAGGTACTACCTGGACATAACTGAACTGACCCGGCTGCAGGAGCAGAACGGTGTGCTGCGGCAACAGGTGCAGGAACTTGCCATCACAGACGAGCTGACCGGCCTGGCCAACACAAGGGCGCTCAACCGCTCACTCAATGCCCAGGTTACGAGAAACCGGCGCTACGGCAATTCCCTGAGCCTGGTCATCGCAGAGCTGACCGACAGCGACTCACCCGAAGAGGATCTGCACGACAACATCATACTGGCCGTAAGCAGGCACCTGCGCAACCGGCTGCGCTGGGTGGACACCATCGCCCGCTGGGCCCACAACAAGTTCGTCATCATCCTGCCGGAAACCGAGCAGCAGGAATGCCAGCAGCTGATAACCAAGATCAGGACGGAATTTACCGAAATATCCCTGCCCGATGAGCATAGCGACAGGTCCCTGGCCTTGCATTTTGGTACCGCTCAATGGCAAAAAGGAGATGACGCAAGAAAGCTGCTGAAAAAAGCGGCGCAGGAGCTCGTCTCGGAAGAGCACCTCGCTGCAAACACTGCATAGGGGGCACGGCATGGCCGGTGCAATAAGCCACAAGGACGGTATCGGCCGAAAAGAGCTCAACATCGTCCGCGAGCGTTTCATGGGGGTGCACAAGAAACGCCTCCTGCGCATCGAAGGCGAACTGCGTCCGGCACAGCGGGTGTTTCTCGATCTGCTGCCCCTGTTGTTCCACATCAATCACCCCATGCTGCCCGGCTTCGTCAATACCGAAACCCCGGCAGGCATACCCCTCTTTACACCGGGCCGTGATGCCCTCCTTGCGGCAAAATCCATCAGCCGCAGCTTCACCTACGAAAAGCGGGCCATGCGCAGCTTCCAGATTCAGGGGCTATACCTGATGGGCAGCATCGGAAGCATAGCCCATACGGCCGGTAGCGATTTTGACGTCTGGCTCTGCTACGACCCCAAGCTGGGTCAAAAAGAGGTCAAGGCACTACGGGAAAAGGTGGAAAAACTTGAAGCCTGGGCCACGGAACTGACCCTCGAAGTACACATTTTCCTGGTCAACGTGGATACCTTCCGCAGTGGCAAGCGCGACGCGCTCTCACATGAAAGCAGCGGCACCGCCCAGCCCAACCTGCTGCTGGAGGAGTTCTACCGCACCGCCGTATGGCTGGCCGGACGCTATCCCCTCTGGTGGATGATTCCCCCGGAAGACGAGGCGGATTACAGCCAATATGCCGAGATGCTGGTAAAGAAACGGTTCGTGGATCCACTGGAGTTTATCGATTTCGGGGGGCTGGAGAAATTGCCGCCCAATGAGTTCTTCGGTGCTGCACACTGGCAGCTCTACAAGGGGGTAGAGTCGCCCTACAAGTCCATACTCAAGCTGCTGCTCACGGAATCCTATGCCCAGGACTATCCGGATATCCGCTGGCTCTGCCAGGAGACCAAGCGGGCGGTTTATGAGGGTGCCGTTGACAGTACGGACCTCGACCCTTACATGCGGATGTACCGGCGAGTGGAGCAGTTTCTTCAAAAACGCAATGAACCGAAACGGCTCGACCTGGCCCGGCGCTGCCTCTACTTCAAGGCCGAACAGGCCCTGAGCAAGCCCTATCGACTCAAGAAGGCGCGTTGGCAGCGGGAGGTGATGAAAGACCTGACCGCGGAGTGGAACTGGAACCAGGCAAAACTGGTCACCCTCGACTCCCGGGCCAACTGGAAAATCGACAAGGTGCTGGAAGAGCGCAACATCCTGGTACGCGAGCTGACCAGCAGCTACCGCCTGCTGACCAATTTTGCCAGGGCCTTCACCAAGGGGCGCGGCATCGATCCCAGGGAACTCAGTCTGCTTGGGCGCAAGCTCTATACCACCCTGGAGAAGCGGCCTGGAAAGGTCGACCTGATAAACCCGGGCATATCGGTAAACTTGGTCGAACACCAGATCTCTATCCACTACACACGCGGCCGATCGGGAGAACACAACTGGCACCTCTACCTGGGGGATGTTGGTGAGCTTGAAGCGGAGATGATACGGCCGGTGAAAACCACGGCCGGTCTCATAGAGATGCTCACCTGGTGCCACCTCAACAAGGTCGTGGACCGGGGCACGAAGATTCGAATCCACCCCATGGACTGCCATGTACAACCGGAAGAGCTGTACGCCCTGCTCAACACCATCCGCAGCCACTACAGTCTCCACTTCGATCACGACATCCACATTGAACAGCTGGAGGCCCAGCCCTTCGCAAACGCCTGCCTGCTGTTCCCGAATATCGGCACCGACCCCATGGCCCGGCTCTCCAAGGAAGGCAAGCAGCTGACATCCAACCGCAGCGACCCCCTCAGCTTTGGTTCTGCCCATTCGGCGCTGATTGAAAGCATCGACCTGCTTGTACAGACCAGCTGGGGCGAGCACCTGGCATCACGCTATTCCGGGCTCGACGGCCTGCTTGAAAGCCTGTGCAACTACATGCGCCTGACCCTGACCGCCAACCACGGATATCCCTCGCCAACAGTTACCGCCCACAGCTTCTCATCGATCCGGGCGGAAGGCATTGCCAAGCGCATCGAGGAACTGTTCAATGATGTCTGCCACTGCTTCGGCCCCAAGGGTCCCGGCATCAACAGCCGCTACGTGATGCAAGGGGGTGATGGCTACTACATGATCCAGTCCAAGCGGGACGGATACAGCCACTTTCAGATCAACTCCTGGAATGAACTGCTGGAGACGCTCTCCCTGCCGAATGAGAATTTCAGACCGGTATGCGTGGACCGTTATGCCCTGGCCTCCACACCGTTGCCCGCGATCTACCGATCCAACAAGGAAGGCGTAGTCCAGGTCTTCTACATCACCGGAAAACAACTGAGCGAAATATTCGTGCTGGATGAGAACGGCTCCCTCTTCCACCAACGACTGCAGGGCACCGACGAACACTACCTGGTCGCCCAACAGCAACGCTTCTTCAACGGCCTTATGCTGTTGCACAACCTGCTGGCGGACGAGCCCTCAGACCCGACACTGCTCCAGGAACCCCGGTTCTACCGCATCAACAAATCCCATGAAGGCAAATTTACGACCCAGAAACGCCGCCTCTCCACCCGGCATTTGCCCGAGAACTATCTCGAACTGCGCGTTACCAGCAGCGGTCTGGACCTGAACCTGACGCCCTTTGTCCTGAGCTGCGGCGAAGCAGAATACAGCTCCCTCGACCTGGGCCAGGGCATCTACGAGACCGTTGCCAGGCACATCCTGTCCCAGCGAAAAAACCGCCAGACCTACCCCATCTACCTGACCGCACTTGAACTCTCCGGCTCGGCGGTGGAGCGCAGCTGGTCCACCATCGACCTGCTGAAGTATAAGAAACGCCTGGAGGGACGGCTCAACCAGGCACTGCAGCAGATCTATTCCGCGTAGGACCCCAGCCTCAACAAGCCTAAGCGCCAAGTCGACAACCCCGGTGGATGAGTTATCCCTCTCCAGGGTTTATACTGCCCGCTTTGCAACAACTCTTGGAGAAAGCCGACCATGCATTGCTGGCCACGCTATCTACTCTGGTTCGTGATTGCCGTACTGGGCACGGGCAGTATGCTCTCCGCCTGCGGCCAGAAAGGCGACCTCTACCTGCCCGACGAGACCGTCGAGCAGCCCCGGGAAACCGAACAACAAGCAACCGAAGAAGATAAGACCAAAAGCTGATGGACCATTTTCAGTACCGGGGTGACCGGCTGTATGCCGAAGAGGTACCCCTGGATAAGATCGCCGAGACCTACGGCACCCCCTGCTATGCCTACTCCCGCGCCACGCTGGAGCGGCACTGGCACGCCTTCGACAATGCTTTCGAAGGACATCCCCACCTGGTCTGCTTCGCGGTCAAGGCAAACTCCAACCTGGCGGTTCTGAATTTGCTGGCACGTCTCGGCTCCGGTTTCGATATCGTCTCCGTGGGAGAGCTGGAGCGGGTACTGGCCGCCGGCGGTGATCCCGGCAAGGTACTCTTCTCCGGTGTCGGCAAGCGGGCTGACGAGATGCGCCGCGCATTGGAAGTGGGCATTCGCTGCTTCAACGTGGAGTCCGCCGCCGAGCTTGAACGGCTCGACCAGGTGGCGGGAGAGATGGGTGTGCGCGCCCCGGTGGCACTGCGCGTCAATCCCGACGTGGACGCCAAGACCCACCCCTACATATCCACCGGCCTCAAGGAGAACAAGTTCGGCGTCGACATCGACCAGGCGCTGGAGGTCTACCGGCGCGCCGCAGAACTGCCGAACCTGGAGATCTCCGGCGTGGACTGCCACATCGGTTCCCAGCTCACCCAGGTGGAGCCCTTCCTGGACGCCCTGGACCGACTCATGGCCCTGGTGGAAACCCTTGAAAGCGAAGGCATCCACATCGACCACCTGGACCTGGGGGGCGGCCTGGGCATTCGCTACACCGACGAGCAGCCACCGGAACCCGCTGAGTATGCGCAGGCCATGGCCGATCGCCTGGGTGAAGTGAAGTACGAGATCTTCATCGAACCGGGTCGTGCCATCGCCGGCAACGCCGGCGTTCTTCTGACCCGGGTGGAGTACCTGAAGCATACCGAGCAGAAGGATTTCGCCCTGATCGATGCCGCCATGAACGACCTGCTGCGCCCCACCCTCTACCAGGCGCACCAGGAGATCATCCCCGTGGTCAATGACAACAGCGGCCAAATGGGGACCTACGACTTGGTGGGGCCTATCTGCGAGACGGGCGATTTCCTCGGCAAGGAGCGCAAGCTCTCCCTGGCGGAAGGCGACCTGCTGGCGGTGCGCTCAAGTGGCGCCTACGGCTTCACCATGAGCTCAAACTACAACACCCGCCCCCGGGTGCCGGAAGTAATGGTGGACGGCGACCAGGTACACTTGGTGCGCAAGCGCGAAACCATCGAAGAACTCTACAGGGACGAAAGCGTCCTGCCCTGAATCCGCCCCATCTGCAGGAGCGAACTTGTTCTCGACCATTGGCCGCAGGCCAGTTTGGACACCTGAATCGATTTACAATCGATAATCGCGAACAAGTTCGCTCCTACCCCCCTGTTCACCTGCCCCCTAAAACACATTTCCGCATTCCCCCGAATCCGGTAACCTATCCCGATGATCCTCGAATTCACAAAAATGCACGGCCTGGGCAACGACTTCGTGGTGGTGGACGCTATCAACCAGGACGTGCAGCTGACCCCTGAACAGTGCCGCTTCCTCGGCGACCGGCGCTTTGGCGTGGGCTGCGACCAGGTCCTGCTGGTGGAGCGCCCCCGGGACAGCGCCACCGATTTCTACTACCGGATCTTCAACTCCGACGGCTCCGAGGTGGAACAGTGCGGCAACGGTGCCCGCTGCTTCGCCCGTTTCGTGCGCGACAAGGGGCTCACCGACAAGAACGAGATCGATGTAGGCACCCACTCCGGCAATATTCGTCTCTTTATCGAGGAGGACGGCTCGGTGCGGATCAATATGGGCCCACCGGTCCTGGTGCCTGGGCAGATCCCTTTCCAGGCCGAGGCCCAGGCGACGAACTACGCCATCGAAGCCGGCGGCGAAGCGCTGCAGATCGCCGCAGTCTCCATGGGCAATCCCCATGCCGTGCTGCTGGTTGAGAATGTGGACCAGGCTCCCGTGGAGCGACTCGGCCCGGTGATGGAGCGCCATCCCCGCTTCCCCCAGCGCGTCAACGTGGGATTCATGGAGGTCCAGGCAAGAGACCGCATCCGCCTGCGGGTCTTCGAACGAGGCGCGGAGGAGACCCTGGCCTGCGGCACCGGCGCCTGCGCCGCGGTGGTGGCGGGCCAGATCCAGGGCCTGCTCGATGAACAGGTAAAGGTTGCCCTGCCCGGAGGCCAACTTGTGATACAGTGGCAGGGAGGAGAAGAGCCCGTCTGGATGAGCGGGCCGGCAGAAAGCGTCTACGAAGGAAGAGTTGAGCTATGAGTTCCCAGCCAAACCAGGCAACCACAGAAGAAGATACTGAACAGTCCATCATCGACTACCTGAAGTCGAACCCGGACTTCTTCGACCGCAACCCGGAACTGCTCCAGGAGCTGGAGCTATCCCACTCAAGCGGCGATGCAGTCTCCCTGATCGAGCGCCAGGTACGGACCCTGCGGGAGCAGAACGAGCAGCAGAAACAGCAGCTCCACGATTTCGTGGCAGTCGCCAGGGAAAACGAACTGCTCAATGACCGGCTGCACAATCTCACCCTCTCCCTGATCGATACCCTGAACTTCGACGAGGTGGTGAACGTCCTCGAGGACAAGCTGCACGACGACTTCCAGGCCGAGGCGGTTGAGCTCCATCTCTTCGATCACGCCGAGACCAACGGCGACGCCAACCCCGACCTGGACGGCTTTCGCGACTTCATCAACAGCGCCATACCCCGCTGCGGCCGCCTGCAACAGGACCAGCTCAGCTACCTGTTCGGCGCCCAGGCCGACGATATCCAGTCCACCGCCCTGATCCCGATCATGGGCGAAGGCATCCAGGGCCTGCTGGCCATCGGCAGTCACAGCGAACACCGCTTCCACCCCGGCATGGGTACCGACTACCTCTCCCGCCTGGGTGAGATCATCAGCAAGACACTGGAAGTGGTCTCCGAACCGGGATTCTGATGGGCGCCGACCACGGTACGCTCCAGGAGTGGATTGAACGCTTTCTGGACCACCTGCGCCTTGAACGCCACCTTGCTGACAACACCCTCTCCAACTACGCCCGTGACCTGGAAAGAACCAAGGCCTGGTGCGTGGAGAACCAACTCAACCGCTGGTCCGATCTGACCCAGCACCAGGTACGCGCCTACGTGGCCAGCCGCCACCGCAAGGGCATCTCCGGAAAAAGCCTACAGCGGGAACTCTCCTCCCTGCGCAGCCTGTTTCGGTACCTGCTGCGCGAAGACCAGGCCGAGAGTAACCCGGCAACCGGCGTCCGCGCCCCCAAGGTACAGCGCAAACTACCCGCCACCCTGGATGCCGATCAGCTCGGCCGCATGCTCGACGCCCCGGCCGACGATCCCATCGAGCTGCGGGATCTCGCCATCATGGAGCTCTTCTACTCCTCCGGCCTGCGCCTGGCGGAGCTGGTCTCCCTGGATACTCGTGACATCGACTTCAACGACACCACCCTGGAGGTCACCGGCAAGGGCTCAAAGACCCGCCGGGTGCCCGTGGGGCGCAAGGCACAGGAGGCGATCAGGGCCTGGCTTGAGGTGAGGGGCGACATCGCCGCCATGGACGAGACCGCCCTGTTCGTGGGCACGCGGGGCAAGCGCATCAACCCCCGCACCATCCAGGACCGCATGAAGCGCTGGGCCATCAAGCAGGGCATCCCCCGCAACATCCACCCCCACATGCTGCGCCACTCGTTCGCCAGCCACCTGCTGGAGTCCTCAGGAGACCTGCGCGCCGTGCAGGAACTGCTGGGTCACGCCGACATCAGCACCACCCAGATCTACACCCACCTCGACTTCCAGCACCTGGCCCAGGTCTACGACAAGGCCCATCCCCGGGCAAAGAAGAAGAAATAGCTCTCGGCTAACACTCCCCTGAAAACAACGCCCCCTCTCCCCAAGTGGGGAGAGGGTCAGGGTGAGGGGAATCAAAATATAATTCGGCCAAAGGCCCACAACTAAAAAAACACCCACCCCCAACAAGGGCGAAATAACCCCACACCTCGGTTATTATTATGTATGTAGGAGCGAACTTGTTCGCGATCAGACCTGCATCGGAGAAGTACCCGTGGCAAACCTGCACCAGATCAACGTGCAATTCAATCCCCAGGAAGACCGCCTGGTCCTCAGCGTGCGCGCCGACGACAACAGCGAGATCAAGGCCTGGCTCACACGCCGTTACACCCGCCTGCTGCTGGGCATACTCGGCAAGCTGGCCACCCAGAACCAGGCAGGTGCCGACTCGGCTGATGCCCAACAAGCGATGCAGTCATTTCAGCGCGACGCCGCTCTCGAAGGTGCCGACTTCGAAACCGAATACGACCAATCCGCCACCACCCATCCCCTGGGCGAAGAGCCCGTGCTGGTCACCAAGATCGAGTACAAACCCACCGGCGACCTGATCGCCCTCGCCCTCGGCCTGCCCGACGGCAGAAACATCAACCTCAACCTGACCAAGGACCTGCTGTTCGTCTTCATCAAGCTGCTCGAAGAGGGCGCCGCCAAGGCCGAGTGGGACCTGGTAGCCGCCTCGGAACAGGACCTGGAGATGGCCCAGACCAAACCTGCGGGTGTGGCGATTCACTAACCCAATCTTTGGTTGTGTCTTACTGTCTAGAAAACCAGAAACGGTTTGCACGCTTTTAATTCTCTGATAGCCTTTGCAGAACTAAGGAATAATATTCATCGGCAGGATGCTGGCCCTTCGGATCACCATCAATAGTTATTCCTGAGTAGCAATAGAATATTCGTTAAGAGTTTTGGCTACATAACGCATTATCTGAGCCGGCGGCAATACACGATAATGGAAGCCTGCAACATAAGCACCTGCTAACCATTAAAAAATAGATGCGAACTAAAGGGAAAGTCTCTTCTTGGAATGACGAAAAGGGCTATGGATTCATCGAACCTATCGGCAGGGGTAAGCGTATATTTATTCATATAAATGCCTTCACCAACCGCAGTCCCCGTCCCGAGGTCAATCAAATTGTTACCTATGCTCTATCTACCGATAAACAAGGTAGACCTTGCGCAGAGAAGGCGGCGTTGGCAGTAGACCGTTTATCTCAACAAACCAAGAAATCTAGTGGCCTATTCTCAATCGTTGGTGCCTCTATTTTTCTTTTACTCGTTGCTGTAGCTGTTTTCACCCTGAAAGCACCTCTTGTGATACTCGCCGTCTATCTTGTCGTAAGTCTAATAACCTTCATTGCCTATGCCCTTGATAAGTCGGCGGCCTTGAAAGGAAACAGGCGCACACCGGAAAGCACACTGCATATGCTCTCGCTTTTTGGTGGTTTGCCGGGGGCGCTCATCGCTCAGCAGAAGTTGCGTCACAAGTCCAAAAAACAGTCTTTTCGATCTGCATTTTGGCTTACTGTTATCGCTAATTGTGGTGCCTTTGTTTGGTTACTAACCCCCAAAAGGGTCGACTATGCTGCGGTCTGTACTTGAAATCGTGGCATGATGGTTAACAAGGACGCAAATTTCACTATTGCTCAACTTTCCCCGGTAACTTAGGCGTTAGTGGGTCACGCGTAAAGTTAACAATCGAATTGTGTAGCTTGATATAATGAGGCATGGCAAATAAAACAGCACCATTTTGTATCACAAAAGATGTCGG
>NZ_MPRJ01000056.1 GCF_002020805.1 Solemya velesiana gill symbiont
ATCTTTTCAAGATTCGATAAACTGGATGTGATGTTCACCTTCTTTATCCTGGCTTCACTCATCTCAGACACGTTGATTAACGTGAACAGGCCCTAAGAAGGTTGTTAATGGTATCGGCGTGTTCACGTCTTTCAGTGAGCACGATTGGGTGCCTGTTTTTGTGAACACTATCAATCACATCTGACACTATTTGTTGTGTTCTTGTGTCATTCTCCATTATCCAGCGATATGCGTCTGTAATTTTTGGTCGTTCTTCAGGCCGGGTAAGATGCTGTGGCGGGGTATCATAAAGCTGGTGTATTTGAATCTCCTGCTCGAAGTTTTCATCCCCTGATTTTTTAACTTTGTGGCGGATAGGACCGGCAGCCATAAAGATGATTTTCTGGTGTCCGTCCTGTCTTTCTGGGGTGGCGGTCAAGCCCAGAACATATTTTGCTCGAACTTCGTTTAATACCATCTCAAAGCGCGGTGCTGATACATGGTGGCATTCATCAACGATGATATGACCGTAGTCCTGAACGATAGGCGAGACAGTGTTGTCCTTCTTGTTAATCAGGCTTTGATACGTCGCTACATCAATGATGCCAGTTGGCTTTTTCTTTCCTCCGCGAATGACACCAATTTCTGTTTCTGGCAAGAATGAACGTAGTCTTTCCTGCCATTGATCGAGTAACTGGCGGCTGTGTACAAGAATAAGCGTATTTGTTTTGCGCTTGGCGATCATTCCTATGGCCGTTACTGTTTTTCCAAACGCAGTAGGCGCATGCAGGATACCCGTATCATGTTTGCTCATTGCTTTAACAGCAGCTTGCTGATTTCTCCGTAAGGTTAACGATGGCTTTACACCTGGAAGCTGATTGCCAGGCTCTCGTTTGTCATCGATCTTTACGTTGATTCGGTTCTCATTCAACAGCGCGAGAGCTTCATCCACGCAGCCGCGTGGCAAAGCCAAGTAACCTTGCTCGATGCGTGCACAAGAAATAAATCGCGGTATGCCGTGAGTGGAAAAGCGAAGCGCCTGTGTCTTAAAGAAAACCGGATTGGAAAAACTGGCCAGGCGCCTTAACCTTGCCAAGAGGGCACTTGGTAGTGCTTTAATCTCGAAATAGATGTGGTTGGCGAGTGTTATCGTAATCTGTTGAGGTGGATTTTCCAGAGCCAGTGGCGTGGGTTTGGCTGTGATCTCCCAGGGAGGGCGGTTGTCGGCGACTCCCTGTTCAGAAAGCAGGCGGTTATTGGAGGAAAGCTGCGAAAGTAGTTTGCTTAGCTCTCGTTTGGAAAGCTTTTTTATCTGGGTAAGATGTTGCCACTGGTCGTCTATGACATTCAATTCTGTATCGACAAATGAGCTGTTGCCCGAACGCCTTGCTTCACGCTGTAGCGGTAATGCGATCAGGTTGCCGAACCCTCCTTCTGGCAGAATGTCCTGATTGGGAAACAGTCTATCGTAAGAGTCGAAGGATAGATTTGGGTAAATCTCCATGGCGGCATCAAGAAGTCCAAAACCCAGTAAGCGTGCTTCATTGGCTGGGATACGATTTTTGAAAAATATCCATAGGTGGGCACCATTTCCCGAACGTGAGATTTCTATAGCATGGGGTACGCTGTATTTTGCACAGGCTCGGAACATCGCTTTTACTTCTTCTTTCCAGTTCCCTTTATCGAAATCGGCGGCCAGCAAATAACAGATGTTGTCCTGGAGTAGTGGGTAGAGGCCCGCTACCTGTTGCCCTGCCAAGTGGCGATAGATGACTTGGTCGTTTAACGCGCTAAACTGGCGATGATTGCATTCCTGGCATTTAATTCGCGGCTTGTTGCAGATTCCCGTTACCCACTCGTTGTCGCAGGCAACAGAGTAGCCGCTTCGCCCTTGCCGGTTTTGCCAGCGATTGGCAAAAATGTCGGTACGACCGCGAAACAGGCAGCTGAAAATTGTAATTTTTTGTTCCGGAGTGAGGGGATTTGGTGCAGAGGCAGTAGACTTGGGTGTGCGCAGTTGTTCCCTGAGTTCTATGAGCCGTTGCTTTTCCTGCTCGAGCTCATCCAATCTTGCCTCGATAGTGGGGATATCACCATACTTATTCCCTATAAGGTCCTGATCTGACATAGGCGTGGCGTGATAGCCTTTACAGCGATTCAAGCGATGCTATAGGCACGAACAGTTTCATGGGGTTGTCCGTTAGCGGTAAGAAGAAGTCGAAAGAGTGGTAGAAGGCCAGCGCATCCTGGTCGAGCACATCAAGAACAACGCCCATAGCGGGTATACCCTTCGGGTTGCTTGCGATTTGATAGGCGTACCTGAGTGCATGGGCCAGTGTTTTGGCGCCCAGACCTTGCCGGTGGAATCGTTGATCGATCCCGAGTTGAGCGAGCAGGATGACGGGCACCGGGTAGCGCGGCAGGCGGGATGGATCAGGTAGTTCTTCGCGAATTAATGTCTGGTGGGCCAGGGTGTAATACGCAGCGACGTGAGACTTCTCAGAGTTCTCTCTGGGTGTATTGGCGTCTAGAGCATAGGGAAGAACAAAGGTTCGATTTAAATTTAACGCCATATTCTTTGCCGCATAACGGCGCAGGTAGGCGTTAATGGGCTCCTTGCCGCAATCAAATGATTTTACATTGACCGCCTTGGGATCTAGTGGCACAAACTCAGTGATTGGCATTCAGCACGAAGCCCTCTTGGTCAAGCGCCTCTGCCGCCTTGCGAAGCCTAGCAGTCGGCGCAGGCGGGTTATCACATGCCTCGCAAAAAGCATCGAACTGCGCGTTAGTCAGTTGAATACTGCTGTAGGCATCCAACGCTTCGGGTGCATGCTGTTTAACCAGCTGGGTAACATACGCCTTGATGCTGGTTAGACCAGACGCCCGTGCAGCGCGTTCTGCCAGCTCATAGGTTTCTTCATCCCATTGCATTTCATATCGTAAAACTTTGGGCATAGTTGTCTCCAAATATTGAATACGGAATATTTTCGTAATCTGTTAGATTATTACGGAAATTATCCGTAGTGACAAGTCTTTCAGTGTTAAAGGTGACCCATAATTTCAGTTGACTGTAATGATACAGTGTGGAAGTCTGTCAATACTGTACTATTACAGTATTAAAGGTGGGTGATGAAAGCCGAGTTAGAGAAGCTGTTGCAGCCTTACTCCATTCAGCCGGAGGCCTTGCTGCCAGTGATATTCAATGTTTTTTCCTTGTGGCATCTTAGCGGGCGCGATCAGATGACCCTGCTGGGCCTGAGTAACGAAAAGACTCTGTATAATTGGAAAAGTCAGCCGGAGAAAGCGAAGTTGACCCGGGACTTTTTGGAAAGAGCCAGCTATATCTTGGGAATCTACAGGGCATTACAGATTTCTTTTCTCTGAGGAAGAGCAGCGCGATCAATGGCTTCATACGCCAAATGATAATCCGCTCTTTAGCGGTTCAATACCAATGGAGAAGATGCTGCATGGTTTGGTCGCCGATTTGGCGATAGTTAGAGATTTTCTGGATAGCCAGCTTGTTGGCTGACCAAAATATGAATATTTTCATAATGAGTTTCTGAGCATGGTATTTCTCATGGTATTGTCTAAATATTGGTTTTTAACTATATGGAAAATTGGATAAAAATCTCCTCGTTTACAATCGAGTGGGGAGTGACTAGAATTTATAACACATTGATTTATAACAATTAAAATAATCTAATTGATAATGTAATCTACATCATCAATGGTATTTTTCATGGTATTTCCCGAGCGTTGTAACGCAAAAACCAGCGATACCATGAGAGGTAGATGTGTGCAGGTATGGTATTTTTTTGCGTGTAGCAAGGCAGAAAGCACAGATGCCATGAAAGAATGTAAATCTCGCATGTTATCAGAGTGCTTATAAGAGCAATATCAGGCAATGTCTGGTGTTAGTGATGAAGGAATATGAAGAGCCAGCTATCTTGTAAAAACGGAGTAAGGCTCCTAAAATGCAAGATATGATTCTTCGTCAAATTACTGAGAAACTTCAAGCAACTATTGCACAAGTGCCTGCGGTTGTGCTGCTTGGTGCACGCCAGGTTGGCAAGACTACACTGGCAAAAACCATCGCTAAAAGCATCGACTCTATTTACCTTGATTTAGAAGCACCTGAGGATGTGCTGAAGCTCAGTGACCCCAGCAGTTTTTTAAGTGCTCATGCCGATAAACTGATTATCCTGGATGAAATCCAGAAAATCCCGGACTTATTTCCCGTGCTGCGGGGTCTGATCGACAAAAACCGCGAGCGGGGTCGCAGGTCAGGTCAGTTCTTACTGCTTGGGTCAGCATCGATGGATTTGATGCGCCAGTCTTCCGAAAGTCTCGCAGGCCGGATTAGTTATCTCGAGATGAGCGGTCTGAGCATGGTTGAAGTTGATGATCATCAACAGGAAAGGCAGACCCTGTGGATGCGGGGTGGTTTTCCAGACAGCTATCTTGCCGCGCATGATGACCTGGCCATGGACTGGCTGGAAAATCTGATTCGTACCTATCTTGAGCGCGACATCCCACAAATGGGTTTTCGCGTTCCCGCAGCAAGGTTACGTCGGCTGTGGACGATGTTGGCGCATCTTCAGGGTGAAACCGTTAACTATTCCAAGCTTGCCTCAAATCTGGAAGTCGATGCCAAAACAGTCACTCATTACATTGATATTCTGACAGATCTTTTGTTGGTAAGACGCCTGGAGCCATGGCATGCAAACGCCAAGAAACGGCTGGTTAAATCTCCCCGTTTTTACGTGCGAGACAGCGGCATTTTGCATAGGTTGCTGGGAATTAATGCTTATGATGCGCTATTGTCCAATCCGGTGTTGGGAAAAAGCTGGGAGGGATTTGTTATCGAGAATATTCATTCGATCCTGCCTGGCCGTGCAGAAACCTACTTTTACCGGACTGCTGCTGGTGCAGAGATTGATCTGGTTATCAAGATGCCATCGTCAGAAGTTTGGGCCATAGAGATCAAGTACGGAGTCGCGCCCAAGATCGGAAAACATTACAGTAAAACCAGCGACGATGTTGGCGCGGTGCATAGGTACATCCTCTATGGTGGTGAGGATGAGTTCCCTGTGGGTAATGATATTAACGTCATTTCACTGAGTGGACTGATGAGTCGACTTCTGCTTGGCAAACAGTGAATAGAGATGAGTGAATATCAGTACTACGAGTTTATCGCCATCGATGAACCTCTGACCTCGAAGCAGATGGCTGAACTGCGAGCCTGTTCGACTCGCGCGAACATCACACCGACCAGTTTTGTCAATGAGTATCACTGGGGCGATCTCAAGGCAGATCCGGCTGAATGGATGCGGCGTTACTTTGATGTCCACGTCTATGTAGCAAACTGGTGCACCTGCGTTCTCTGCCTGCGCCTGCCGAGAAAAGTTTTTAATACAGGGGTTTTCCGCGATTTCAAAACCGAAACCACTTTTTCGGCCAAGCAGACCAAGACACACTGGCTGCTTGAATGGGTGCTGGACGAAAATGATAACTACGAGCGTTTTGCCGAAGAGGATGGGCGAGGCTGGATGGGCAGATTAGCTCCATTACGAGACGAATTGCTGCGGGGCGATATGCGTCCGTTGTATCTTGGCTGGCTGGCCGGCGTGAGTGCAGGTGAGGTCAGTGGCAAGACCACCGAGCCCGAACCACCACCGGGACTTTCCCGGTTGACTGCCGCCCAGCTGTCACTGGCGGAATTCCTGGAGGTCGATGAGGATCTACTATCCGCTGCAGGGCACGTTGACCAGACTGGTTTCAAGCACGACAGAGAGGCTGATGCGGAACTGGTGGATGACTGGATCTCCGCACTTCCTGCACCATTGAAAAACGCGATGCTGAAATTGTTGTTGACCGGGCATGCGCCGCAGGCCGAGAGTAAACTGAAACTGCGGTTTCAGGCTTGGAGGCGAGATCAGCTATCGGGAGCATTACCTACAACGCTGCGGCGCAAGGTCGCTGATCTGCATAAGATGGCGGCATCCGCTGCCGAAGCGAGAAAGAAGCAGGCAGCGATACAACGCAAAAAGGCCGAAACCGAACGGCAGGCCAAACGAGAAACCTATTTGCGTACACTGGCCACCGATTTTAACCGATGCTGGCGGGCTGCCGACAAACGCGCTGAACGTGGCAATGCTTCAGCGTATGACGAGGTCAAGCGCTCACTTGTCGATCTGTCGGATGCATATCTGTTGTGTGCGACCCGAGCTGACTTCGACCGCAGGCTGGGCAAGTTTTTGGTCCGGCATGGAAAACGCGGTGCCTTGGTTCGGCGTCTCATTGAGGCGGGTCTCTGGCAGAAATCCTCGTAATGAAGGAAGCAAAGTCGAAATGGCAGCGAAGTTTACCGCGAAATACCTGGATAAACTCATCGAAGCGGCGACCACCGATGCATATATTGAATCGGAACAGGTCAGTGGGTTCTTTTCTTTGATCGAAGATAATCTTGTCGTTCCGTTTAAGACTCGGGTACTTGGACAGCTAGTGACTGTGACTGGGATTGATATCACTGAAAGCGATCAAATAGTCGCAATCTGCACGTTCGGAAAAACAGCCCAGGCAATTCCGGTTCTTGATCTGCCGATGTCGGCCCCGTTTCCAGAGGGGGCGGAATGGGTAGCGGCTTACCGCCGGTGGTGTGGGAGTTGAGGATATTGGTCGAACCCTTGGCAATTTGTGGAAAGAGCGACTTTTTCAAGGATTTTTTGGACATGGTATTTTTCATGGTATTACCGTTTAGCAGTAAAATAAGCCATTAAATTTAAAAGATAAAAATGTCTTATTGATAATAGAGCGGGAGTGACACGAATTCGTAACATATTGAATTATAACAATAAAGACAAATCAGTTGATAATATAATCTGCATCATCAATGGTATTTTTCATGGTATTTATTGCGCGTAACAAGGCAGCAGACATCGATACCATGAGAGGCGAATTGATGCAGTCATGGTATTTGGTGGCCACCGTTGAGATGCCAGTTCTTGATCGAGAGTTGCGTTATTCAGGGCTGTATTCACGCCATATATCTCTATAATATGGCGTGAATAAGTGCTAGAATCACGCCATGAGATGGATATGGCAACAACCCGATTGGCCCGATTTCCGCCATAACGAAAGCGCGCTCAAAGACCGAGAGCTAGAGTTTCGCCTGAACTCAGAGCGCCTGGCTGGCAGCTTTGATGCACTGCCGATGGCATCTCAAGAGGATGCCACGATTGACTTGATGCTTTCCGAGGCCATCAAAACCAGCGCCATTGAGGGCGAGGACCTGGATAGAGAATCGGTCAGGTCATCGCTACTCTCTTTGATAACATCGGATACGCTACCGGCCAACTCGGACCAGAAAGCAGCGGGGGCTGCTGCGTTGCTGGTTGACGTTCGCAAGAACTGGCACGCATCGCTGACGCATGAACTGCTGGGCAAGTGGCAGTCCATGGCTGTCCCGGAGCAGCGCTACACGTCTATTCTGCGTGGCGCATATCGCAACGATCCTTCACCAATGCAAATAGTGAGCGGGCCTTATGGGCGCGAAAAGGTTCACTATGAAGCTCCGCCAGCGACTCAGGTGCCTGACGAAATGGGGAGGTTTGTCGACTGGTACAATCAAACCAGTCCTTTAAGCGGGGATAAGACAAAAAACAGGATCGCAAGAGCAGGTATTGCTCATCTCTGGTTCGAGGTGATTCACCCCTTCGATGATGGTAATGGTCGAGTCGGCAGGGCAATCGCCGACCATGGGCTTTCCCAGTTTCTCGGTTATCCAACCACGGCCTGTCTTGCCACGGCGATAGAAGGGGATAAAAAAACCTATTACCTGCAACTGGAGAAAGCGAGTCGTGGAAGTCTGGATGTTAACGTTTGGCTGGATTATTTCGCAGACACAATAATCAAGGCACAGGAAATTGCCAGAGAGGAAGTTGACTTTGTACTGGCCAAGACACGATTCTACGAAGCCTATGGTAACCAGTTGAATGACCGGCAGGCCAGAATGGTATCGCGGGTATTAGCTGAAGGTCGAAATGGTTTTAAAGGCGGAATAACGACAAAAAAATATGAAGCGATTACCAAGTGCCCTAACCGAACGGCCAGCCGTGATCTTTCTGACCTGGTTGCCAAGGATATCATCATCCCGTTACCAGGTGGTGGCAGAACAACCCGATATGAGTTGGCGACTGTTGAACCGGCTCAGTCTGGTCTGACGAGGAAATGATTCTCTTCGCTCTGGAGCGAGCGATTTTATCTACACAAGCCTGAACGATTTAATGAACTTCCGTTTTGCTCTATGAATATGGATACACTCAAGGAGAAATTGGCTGATATCGATGCAGATATTTTGCGGAATTTTATTTTCGATCTCTACCTCCGCTACCCGGAGTTGAGCGACAAGATCGAGGCATTGACATTGGCAAATGATTCGACCGCGCTGTCCAGGGTATTGGGCAAGCGTATCGCGTCACTGCGTCGAGGGCGGAGGTTTATCGATTATCGGGCGAGTTTTGATTTTGCGCGCGAACTGGAAGCGTTGCTCGCGGACATTGAAAGCGGACTGCTGGCGCGCTCACCGAAACATGCATTTAATTTGGTCGACCGGTTCCTGGCGACGGCAGAATCGGTGCTCAACCGTGTCGATGATTCCGTCGGGGCAGTCGGCGAGGTATATCGCCAGGCCGTACTGTCGTGGTTGACGGCGGCTAAAGACTGGCAGAATGCCAACGTCGACTGGCTCGAGCGGATTTATCAGCTATACCAGCAGAATGATTATGGTGTGCTTGATCCGCTATTGCCGAATGCCCACCTACTGTTGACGCAGGATCAACTGAAGCAACTGGCCTGGCGTTATGAAAACGCCCTGCGTAAGGCGTCAAAATCCCATGAACAAGAAGACAAAGTCAATTTCCCGGTCTTGCACAATGGCGTGGCGTTGGGTCAGATCGCCGATGCCTTGCGCGATCCAGCATTGTACGAGCGATCGGTATTGATCCATTCGCCAAAGCCAAACAATCTGCAAGTGAAATCGATTTGTGAAAAGTACTTGCAGTATGAGCAGCCAGAGGCGGCAATGCGTTATCTGAACCAGGCGTGGGAAAGCCGTTTTGAGTATGATCGTCTGCAATTGCTGGATCAGGTCTGTGTACAAACGGGCGATCGGCAACAGCTTAAAGTGATTCGTTCCCGGCTGTTTCGGAGCGAGCAGAGCTACGCCAGTTTCACGCGATATTTGGAAGTCCTGGATGAGGACGAGAAAGAGAAAGCGTGTGGCTCAGCGATCGAACAAGCCGAACAGGGTGGCAATATCGTACTCAGCGCAGATCTGTTAATGAAACTGAGCCAGACGGAGAGAGCCCAAGCCTTAGTGTTAGCCCGGCATCAGGAGTTGGCGGAGTGTCTTTATGACAGTCTGCTGAGGCTGGCCAAGGCGTTTGAAAAAGCGGATTGCAATCTGGCGGCCACGGCGTGCTACCGCGCCTTGCTACTGGATATCCTGGCTCAGGCCCGCAGTAAGGCTTACGGCCATGGTGCACGGTATTACAATAAACTGGAAGCGCTGGCGAAGCGGATCAAGGTATTCAAACCACTACTAACACATCACGTCTTCGTGGAGCAATTGCGCTCGGTGCATGGGCGAAAAAAAAGTTTTTGGGCGCGACTGGAATCATGATGTAGCGAAGCCTGCAGCACAGCATGGGGTGGCTCTTCTCTGCATTTCAGGTGAGTATTGGCAGCACAACTGAACATGGTATTTTTCATGGTATTACCGCCTACACCACGAAGTAAGTTATTGATATCAAATTGCAAGAATAGCTCATTTATCATCGAGTGGGAGTGATCAGAATTTGTAAAATATTGATTACTAATAATAAAAAAATCCAATTGATAATATGATCTGCATCATCAATGGTATTTTTCATGGTATTTCTGCGTGCTGAAACGCAAAAAAGCAGCAATACTATGAGTGGCAGATTGGCGTAATCATGGTATCAACGGTCGGCACTTAGATATCGCCTTTTGAACGAGCGTGGCGTGATTATGCTGATGGGCACTGTTGATCACGGTGCCTGTCCCCATTTCCGAAAAGCGTGTCCTTGTGTTATTTCAGTGCCTGCCAACCAGGTACGGCTTTGGTGAACTCTTCTTGAAAAGCCGGTCGTTTGATGTTGTCCTGTTTGACTTTGATGGCAAAGTCGCGCCAGCGCGGCGCATCCTACAGTACATCAACCAACACATGGTGGATCTTCTTCATTACCTGTGCCTTCCGGGTGTATTCCTTGCGTGGGGCGTTGGTCTTGAGGTTGCCAAGTCCTGAAAAATAATATTTGAGAATCGCTTCGGGATACCTGCCTTCAAGGCGCCTGGCGGTCTGCAGTTCATAGGTGCTGTCCCATGCGTAGAGGGGATAGCGGCTTCGGGTCAATACGGCCATCGCTTCCTCGTACTCCTTGCGGTGCATCCGGATGCGAAGTTGTTCCGTATCCCGGGCGTTCTCCAGCTGAGCTAGGATTTTCGTTTCGTAAGACTTCCATTCGGCAGCTGTGCACAGCTTCCTAAATGCCTTGTACTTGTCACAGGTTAGAGGATCGATCGCCTGATCGAATTGTAGCGCCAGGTAGCGCTCCCGATTGCCGGCGGATTCGACACGCTTGGCAACGAACTGACGCAATTCATCCATGCGGCCTTTTCCCTTGAGCAGTCCCGTCTCCGCGACCTCCATGGCCTTCTGCCTTTCACCGGCCTTCCAGTGGAAGTCCGTGAGGTCGTAATAATCGGTGCCAGTGGCTAGTTTGCGCTGGCGAAGCTCGAGATATTTTTCCCGGTTGTCGAGTCGGCGATAAATGCGGCAGGCGTGGTCGATTTTCCAGTCCCCGCCCATGGACTCAAAGGCTTCCGCCAGTGCCCACCAATCGTCGTCAAGTCCGGCATTACCACTTTCGATATAGGGCAGGGCATTGTCGAGAAGTTTTTGCCTGTAGTCTGCATCGATCTTTTTCCGGGAAAGCGCCTGCGTGATCTCCTGCAACAGGCTCGAAACATGGATGTCGGCATCATAATCGCCGCCACCGTATGCATCCAACTCGTCTAGATCCGGCGCGAGTTCGGCCCACAGGGCCAGCAGATTTTCACCCTCGGACTGTTTCTTCCGGCTGGGTGACAGGGCAGTATGCCTGTTCAGATAGTCGAGGCATTCACGTCGGACAGCGGGGCGTGAGGCCGCCACGCGTACGATCAGATCGACCAGCTTTGCTTTCGGCGCGGTCTCCAGCAGAGTGGCCAACGGATCATCCTGTTTGCGTTTTTTCGCCATTAACCTTTACTTGGGGAGCTGAAATTGAACAAACTGGCTCAGCAATGGCAGGGCCTTCACCCGGTATTCGCGACACAGGAGTTCGCCGGATGTAGGTTCAACCTTTGCCAGCCCCAGAAAGCCCGAGAAATGCACCAGAGCACGCCAATTGTAACCGCGGCGCACAGTCTCATCGGGGGAGGATACCTGGCTCGGCGGCACTTCATCCAACAACCACGGAAAGGCGCGTAAGAAGGCGTCCTCATAAAATACCTGCGGCCGCCAAATGTCACCGTAGCGGGTGAGTAAGAAAAGTGTGAACAGGAAGGCGCTCTGTATGAAGCGCAGCTCAGGATAGCCGTCCCTGTACGCCCAGTTGAACTGTTCGATATAGGTCCTGAACAGCCTGGGATAGATCGCTGCTAAGCCGCCATCGGCCAGTAGCCGGCGGCAATCTCGGCTGAGGATGAAGCGTCCCTTGTATTTGCGCATCAGCCCCGAAAGTTCGGCCACCAGGCGGGTAACATGCAGATCGGTGAAATCCTCCTCCCGATTGATGCCCCCATAACGGGTGTTTTCCTGAAAACTATGCTCACCCCAATAGGCCAGCGCGGCCTCGCGGCAGAAGTTGCGCGGCAGCTTGCCCTTGGCGGTCGGTTTGAGGCCCTGCTCGCCGATGGCGTCCGTCAATAGCTCAAACAGGTTCAGTATCGGCGCGACCGGGTTAGTATCGAGCACCTCCGGAAAGCGGACCAGTCCCGGCGATGCGAACGGTAAATTCAGTATCTGGTGCATCTGCTCGGGCGATAAACCGTGAAATTCGTCCAGCTGTTGACGGTTTTGCTGTTGGGTAATCTGGTTCAGAAATGCCTGCGCCTCTTCCAGCGAGTTGAATTGCCGGCCTTCGAGCGCTTCGTGCAAGGCTTCGGAAATGCTTGCGGCGCCATGGCTGGATGCCGTGCCGTTCTCCTTGCCCAGGCAGCAGTGCTTGAATTTCTTTCCACTGCCGCAGGGGCAGGGGTCATTGCGACCGATGGCTGGTGTTTTCATCTACAATCTGCTCAGAGTTGATTTCATGCCACGGAAGAACAGTGACATTGGAGCGTATCTGCCGGGTGTCACCGCCATAAACCAGCCACGCTTTTCCGGCGGTTTCACCTGCCAACTTTTGCCAGAACTCCAGCCCCTTGAAGTAATCTTTGTTGATGGTTTGCCCGGATTTGATTTCCAGCGGTGACGGATGGGTTCCATGGTCAATCAGCAGGTCCACCTCATGTCCCGAACAATCACGCCAGAAGTAAAGGTTTGAGGTTTCACCCGAGTTGTAACGGGCTTTCAGCAATTCACTGATAACCCAGGTTTCAAATAAGGCGCCTCGTTGAACGTGGGTAGACAATTGTTCGTAGTTTTGGATGCCGAGCAACCAGGTTGCAAGACCGGTATCCAGGAAATAGAGCTTGGGTGTTTTGACCAGGCGCTTATTGAAATTCTGGTGGTGCGGCGGCAACAGATGCACGATGTAACTGGCTTCCAATACGGATATCCAGGCCTTGGCCGTGTTATGCGTAATACCACAGTCATTGGCCAGCGAGGAAAGATTGAGCAGTTGTCCGGTCCGACCTGCACACAATTTTAGGAAGCGTTGAAAGGTTCCCAAATCCTGTACTTTGATCAGTTGCCGGACGTCTCGTTCCAGGTAAGTGCGTACATAGTTTCCATGCCAGGGATGCGATTCGAGTCCTCGGTCGAAGATGGGGGGGAACGCACCATCAAAGAGTATCTTGTCAAGGTTCTTGCCAATTTTTCCTGAACGCTGTAACTCGCCGTAGGTCATGGGTAGCAGCGTTAACAATGCGGCTCTGCCGGCCAGACTCTGCGTGATGCCAGACAACAGGCCAAACTGCTGGGAACCCGTCAGGATAAATTCGCCGGGTTGTTGCCGTTCATCAACGCGTGTCTGGAGATAAGAAAACAGGGCAGGGCAGCGTTGCGCCTCGTCCAGGATGGCGCTTCCACTAAATTGATTCAAAAAACCACGCGGGTCCGTTTCAGCAAATTCCCTTTGGTCTAGATCTTCAAGCGATACATAGTGGTGATCGGGAAAGGCATGCCTCACCAGGGTGGACTTGCCGGACTGGCGAGGGCCGGTGACCACAACCACCGGATAGCCGCTGGCGAAGTGTTGAAGCCTCGATTCTGCGTTCCGGGGGATGTAGGTCATGGTGGTT
Source organism: Solemya velesiana gill symbiont (assembly GCF_002020805.1). Classification (GTDB taxonomy): domain Bacteria; phylum Pseudomonadota; class Gammaproteobacteria; order Chromatiales; family Chromatiaceae; genus Sedimenticola_A. The sequence continues at coordinate 13,513 of NZ_MPRJ01000056.1, forward strand.
TCTGATCGCTTTACATGCCTGCATTATGAGGGAAAATGGCTAATTGTCAATGCAATTACCAATTAGCCTATATGCGGCGCTCAGTACGGTGATCCATTATCTGCAGGAGCAGGAAGGGATACACTTGGAATTCAAAGCCCGGAAGGTGTCATAGGGTGCTGTCTAGAAGTGTTCAATCGGCAATTTTTTTCGAGCATTTTGAAGGATTTTCTGAGCATGGTATTTTTCATGGTATTACCAATTGGCATGAAAATAAGTCATTGAATATAAAAGATAAAAAAGGCCTATTGATAATAGAGTGGGAGTGACGGGAGTTTAACGCATAGATTTATAACAATTAAATCAATCCAATTGATAATATAATCTGCATCATCAATGGTATTTATCGCGCGTTGTAAGGCAGCAGACCTCGATACCATGAGATAAAAAACTGAGCTTGGCATGGTATCGGGGAGCTTGATTTTCAGGTGTTCTAGAGCAATCCGAAAATCGGCAATTCCAGCACGGTGTTTCAGAAAAACGGTATCGTTTTTCTGAAACTGTTGGCGGTGTAATAGATACGTAAGCTGCTGAAAATTATTTATTTTCGTAATTCTTCTCGTGCAGATAGCCTGACTCCCCCGTTAGGTCTGTGTCTGAATTCTTCATGCCGATCAGTTGCGGAAAGTAACCATGTGCGTTACAGTTTACCATAAAGAAGGAGATGGCTATTGATTCAGAGTTTTCGGGACCGCAGGCTAAGGAATTTTTATTTGGAGGATAAAACCAGCAAGAAGATTCCCGCTAAGGTCGAAGGTCGACTGTTTCGAAAGTTGCAGTTAATCGATGACGCGACTTGTGATCTCGACCTACGGTCGCCTCCGAGCAATCATTTTGAAAAGTTGAGAGGGAACTTGGCCGGGAAGCATTCGATTCGCGTTAACAAGCAAGGGCGGTTGGTGTTTATCTGGTCAGGCGAACGTGGCGAGGCCCAGGACATCTATCTGGATAACCACGATTATCGGTGAGGCAGGCTATGAATATCACAAAACGACAACCCGTCAGTGTCGGTGAGATGATTACCGAGGAATTTCTTGTGCCCATGGCGTTGACTCAGGGGCAGTTGGCAGAAGCGATGGGGGTGAGTCGAAAAACCGTCAATGAGTTATGTACCAACCGCCGTACAATCACGGCTGATACGGCATTGATGCTGGCGACCGTATTCGGGAATACCGCTGATTTCTGGGTGAATCTGCAGCAGCGTAACGAGCTATGGAAAGCGCTAAATACACCAAAGCGGCGAGCACGGATTGAGAAAGCCAAGCCTATTGCAGCCTGAGTTTGAGGGCAATGGCTCGTAGCGCGCATAAGTGGTCCTTTCCAGCACGATTCCGGACTGGCGCTTATAGCTGGAAGGCATCAAGGCTGGCGTGCCAGCGTCTTCGCGAAGCTGTCTCCGAAATCAATAAAGTCGCAAAGAAAGATCCCCTGACTGGCGCAGAGGGTGCTGTCCGTTTGATGGAAAAGATCTGGCCGGCGCTGGAGCATGTCGATAGCTCCAGCGGTGCGTTGGGGTCTGCGGTTAACAAGACGCTGGGTGATTTGATACCGATCGTCATAGATGCGCCTGCAGATGAGAAAACCCGTAATAGTTGGCTCGACCGGCTCTGGCAGGCAATGGAGGATGATGGTGTCGATTACCTCAGCCCTGTTGGTGATCACTGGGGTGAACTCTGTGGTTCTCCGGAAGTCGCAAGCCTGCTTGGCCGATGAGTTGGTTTCCACGTTGCGTTCCTGTTGGTCAGATCCAAACCCAGGCGGATATTTTCACGGTGCGACAGCTTGCCTGTCCTGTCTGTTGATGACAGGCCGTTACGAAGAATTGCTCGATTTGCTGGAACTGCCACGGTGCCCGTCCTGGCATTACCGTCGCTATGGCGTAGAAGCACTCCTGGTCATGGGCAGGAAGGCGGAGGCGGTTCAGTATGCGGAAGCCTCGCGGGGGCTGAACCAGCCGGATTCCCTGATCGACCAAGCCTGCGAGCAGATCCTGATCTCATCCGGCCTGGATGACGAGGTCTACCGGCGTTACGGATTGAGTGCTGCGGTGGGTAATTCCTATATCGCCCGGTTTCGCTCAGTTGCAAAACGCTATCCAATGAAGGACAAGTCGCAGATCCTGTCAGATCTCATCGCCACAACACTAGGTGAAGACGGGAAGTGGTTTGCGACGGCCAAGGAACTCGAACTTTATGATCTGGCATTGGAACTGGCCAATCGGAGTCCCTGTGATCCAAAAACGCTGACCAGGGCGGCCAGGGATTATCTTGACACGGAACCGGCATTCGCTCTGGGATCCGCAATAGCCGCCCTTCGCTGGTTGAGTGAGGGGTGGGGCTACGAGGTGGCCAGCGTTGATGTGGCGGAGGCTTATAACCGCGCGATGGATGCTGCGGCCAGGTTGAATCGGGTTGACGATGTGACCAAACAGATTCAGCAACTCGTTGAGGCGAGTGACAATGCCTCGGTACGGTTTGTTCGGGACGCCGTGCAGGGACGTATGCGTGCATCTGTTTAAAGTGCTCCATTACCTGCAGAAGCAGGGAGGGGCATCCATCTGGAAGTCAAAGCTCGGAAGGTTGTCTAGGGTGCTGTATAGCAGTGTTCAATTGGTTTTTTTCGAGCATTTTGAAGGATTATCCGAGCATGGTATTTTTCATGGTATTACCGCTTAGCAGAAAACCAATCCATTGAATATTAAACGCGAATTCAATTTCCAAGTGCAACTCGACAGAGTTGGTTAGAGGGTAAGCTGCGGTAGCATAGGTAGCTTCTCTCACCGACCAAAGTTTGAGGAG
>NZ_MPRJ01000057.1 GCF_002020805.1 Solemya velesiana gill symbiont
GCGGTGTATTTCCTCTGTTGGTTGTTGATCCGCCAAGATCAATCAACAGAGTACACCGCTTTTTAAGTCAGCTCATACACCAGAAATCATCATAGCTCCTAAGACACGGGGAGGAGGCAATTCAAAAACTACTGGCCGTTCCGTTGCAAAATCAACGGGGTTTTTCCCTTACAAAGAAGAGCTGGAGCTTTCCTCCCGTGAGTTCTGGAGCAAGGATGAGCTTTTGTATATGAAAATGGGCGAGCTAAAAAATCAGGACGTAGCAGAAGCCATTATCAATGGTTGGCTCAAAAGCTCCCATCCGTTGCAAGGTCAAAGAAGTTAGGCAAGTCCACTATAGCGAGAGGTATTCACCAGAGAAGATAAGCAAGTTCAGGGAATCAGTGATTGACAAGCAAGACTGCTATACCCCTCTGACTCTGGCCAGACAGGAATACCAAGAGCGGCAAACTAAGCTGTTTGGTGAGCCGTTACGTTTCGATGATGAAGATAGTCATTAAGCTCCGAGATGGAGATGCGGGTCATGTACAGATTGAGGAGGAGAGGTACTTTGCGTCAGGTGAGACAGAAACATCTGTCACAGTGGCATCGGCTCTGGCAGAAGAGATGTTGACGCTGATTGGGAAGTTGGGAGAGGCAGAAGCACTACCTGCAAGTGAGGATTGACACAGGCTATCCATAGAAAAGCTCTCCGACAACATGCCGGAGAGCTTACGCAAATGATGCTAATTGTCTGGCCTTAGCCAATCAACATCCGTCCGGTGAAAGTGGGGCGTTTGACTTGAAGCACGCCTCAACTTACAGTAGCGGCTCCTTATCAGGTGTCCTGCAAGTTACCCGACTTGCATGACGAAACGGGAAGCCGGTGAGCCATAAAGCGATTCCGGCGCTGCCCCCGCAACGGTAATTGAGTAGAAAGTTGGGCAAAAAGCCACTGCACGGAAGTGTGGGAAGGCGCTCAACCTGGGCCAATCAAGGCACACTCATAAGCCCGGAGACCGGCCTGCTAGGCAACGATGGTGCAGCGGCGGGCGGCTACCTGTGTACATACACCCCCCTGCTCCTTATCCCTTTTTCAGCGCGCGGGTGTGCGCACAATTAGGAGCTAGTTTTCATGCGGTCCCTGTTTCCATTGGCCTCCTTGGCCTTGCTATCCACTTTATCAACTGTTTCAGTCGCCGAGCAGCCCGAAATGCTTGCCCCCGTTGTCGTGACTGCTTCACGTACGGCGGAGACTGCCGACCAGGCACTCTCCTCTGTCACGATCATCGAACGAGAGGAAATAGCGCGCTACCAGGCCACGGATATCACTGCATTGCTGACCGGACTTGCAGGCGTAAATATCGCGGCCAATGGCGGTATGGGTAAAAACAAGGCTGTCCACCTGCGAGGCACAAACAGCTCCCATACACTGCTGCTTATCGATGGCATCCGTGTCGGTTCCGCCACCCTGGGCACTCCTGCATGGTCACTGATACCCATCAACGACATTGAACGCATCGAGATCGTCAGGGGCCCCCGCTCAAGCCTCTATGGTTCGGATGCCATCGGTGGCGTCATCCAGATTTTCACCCGCAAACGTGGCGATGAGCATAAAACAACACTGGAAGCGGGCATCGGATCGAACAACCGTGCAAAACTGGGTGCAGGCATCTCAGGCGGCAACAAAAACGGTCGTTACAACCTAACCATAAGTGGTGAAAGGACAGATGGGTACGATACCCATGTCGATACTGAAACCGACGATGACGGTTACGACAACATCAGCATCAATGCCGGGTTCAACCGCAAGCTGAGTGAAACTGTTGAACTCAGCGGCCAGCTCCTCAGAAGTCAAGGCGAGAACGAATTTGACGGCAACAGCTATAACGGCAATACCTCGGATTACCTGGAGCAGAGCGCCGGACTGGCCGTAACTGCTCAGATCAACGACCTGTGGGAAAGCACGCTACGACTCGGCCAAAGCAGGAACGAGAGCGACGATTACTACAACGGCAGCTATGTCAGCTCCTTCAATACCCGTCGCGATCAGCTCAGCTGGGAAAACAACTTTCACCTGAACGACAGCAACCTGTTGACCGCCGGTTTCGATTACCTCGATGACCATGTAAGCGGCAGCCAGGCCTACTCCATAACCGAGCGTTCAAACAAGGCACTGTTTGCCCAGCATCGCTTTTTTGGTGAAGTGAGCGACCTCCAGGTGGGCCTGCGCATTGACGATAACCAACAGTTCGGAAAACACACCACCGGCAATATCGCCTGGGGACTTTCACTTGATGAGAACCTGCGACTCACCGCTTCAGCAGGCAGTGCATTTAAAGCACCTACATTCAACGACCTCTACTGGCCCGCCACCCCATGGTCCAGTGGCAACCCCGGCCTGCAGCCTGAAAAGGCCCGCTCGTACGAACTGGGCCTGGAAGGCAGCTGGTCTGCGTTTCAATGGAGCATTAGGGCCTATCGAAGCAAGATCGAAAACCTGATCGATTGGGCCTGTACCGCCAACTGTAACGACGCCGACCCCTGGAATGACTTTTGGCAGCCATCCAATGTTGGCAATGCAAAGACCGAGGGCTTGGAACTGCAAGCCTCAACCAACCTGCATGGCTGGGATAGCCGCTTTACAATCAATCTGCTGGACCCAACAGACGAATCCACCGGCAACACGCTGCCCAAAAGGGCCAAGGGTAGTCTGCGTATCGACCTCGATCGTACATTCGGACGCTGGAATCTCGGCGGCACCTTGCTGGGCGAGAGTGGACGCTGGAACAATCCCGACAACACGGTCAGGCTTGGGGGCTACGCTATAGTGGATCTGAGAGCAGGTTACAGGTTGAACCCGGAATGGCAAATTCGTGGCACCATAGACAACCTGCTTGACCGTGATTACGAGACGTCTGACGGCTATCCAATGCCTGGACGGGATTTTTTTCTATCCGTTGTCTACCAACCCAAGTGACCGAAACATGAACCAGCCAGCAGGACAGCAACAGGTCATCCAGCATGGAATGCTGCTGGCACTGCTTGGCTCATGCGCACTGCATGCTGCGCTGATGGGCAGCTGGTTTCCTCGGTCAGACACCAGAACCGGTCTCCAGGAGACGGGATTGCAACCCCTGCATATTTCGGTAATGAGCAGTGACAGGCAAAGCCCTGACAAACCATCCACCTCGCTATCCAGCACTCCCCTCCCTGCTAAACCGACAGTTCAGAACGCCAACGCCCAGGATCCGCTATCACCGAAGACGGAAACATCAAGCAAACCGGATAAACCCCACCGCACAAAGAATCTCGTACAGGTCAAACCCAGTACCGCGATCGCGACCAAAGCACCTGCCCGGCCCCCAACGCCAAAGGCAACCCGAGTAGTCAGTAAAAAGCCGACCACGGCAGAAGTGGCCAAACCCTCAGCCGACGCCCGGAGAAAGCAGACTGCTCCTACCGACATACGAGAAGGTGCTGATCATAGCCAATCACCCATAGACACGGCCATTGCGCAAAAAAGCACCGACAATCTTTCCATCAAGGTTGAAACAAGGCGATGGATAAAACTCTGGTTGGAGCAGGAGATGCATAAACACTTCCGCTATCCTGGTCTCGCCAAGCGACGCAATATAGAAGGCACCGTAACGCTCACCCTCATTGTACAAAAGGATGGACGCATTGAAGGGGTTGAGATCGCAAACAGCTCAGGCCACGGCATTCTCGACTGGAATGCACGAGACACTTTAACGCGAATAAAACAGGTGCAACTCGGCAGCCCCCTCCTACTGAGCCAGGCCATGGAGTTCACCATGCCGGTGATCTACCGCCTAGATAGAGGCTGAACAACAGAGTATCGATAAAAGCCATGAACCAGGAAGAAGATCGCAACACACGACACAAGGCCAGAATGGCGCGAAAAAAAGCGCTGATGGATGATCGCATTCAACAGGCCAGGCAGGAGAAGGGCCTCCTGCTCGTGCACACCGGAAACGGCAAGGGAAAAAGCAGCTCCGCATTCGGCATGCTGGCAAGGGCATTGGGACACGGCATGCGAGCCGCAGTGGTTCAGTTCATCAAGGGTAAGGATGCCACCGGCGAGGAGCGTTTTTTTCAGCCTTGCCTAGTGTCGAGTTTCACGTGACCGGAGACGGCTTTACCTGGGACACCCAGAACCGTGACCAGGATATCGCCACTGCCCGGAAAGGCTGGGCACTCGCCCTGGGCTTCCTGAAAGACGACGATATCGACATGCTGATCCTTGACGAGTTGAATATCGTTCTCAAAGAGCGCTACCTTCCCGTCGAAGAGATCGTAAAGGCATTGAACGCACGCCCCGGACACCAGCATGTTATCGTCACCGGAAGAGGCGCCCCCCAGGAGTTGATGGATGCGGCGGATACGGTAACGGAAATGCGCCTGGTCAAACACGCCTTCACTGCAGGCATCAAGGCTCAGCCCGGGGTCGAATTCTGAGATGATGCTGTCGCGTTCAATTCTCATACTACTGCTGGCGCTCTTCTCAGCGAATACCCTCGGCGCAAAAAAACCGATGCGCGTGGTCTCAACCAATCTCTGCACCGACCAACTGCTGTTGATGCTTGCAGAACCTGGACAGATTGCATCGGTCTCACACCTCGCCGTGGAGCCGGAGAGCTCTTACATGGCTGAACAGGCGAAGCGTTATCCCCTCAATCATGCAGAGGTGGAAGAACTGCTCACCCTTAAACCCGACCTCATAGTGGCCGGCGCCTTCACAAAGAAGGCAACTGTCAATCTGCTGCGCGAGCTGGGTTACAGGGTAGAGGTATTCCCCCTGACCTCAAACATTGCAGAGATCAAGCGCAACGTTGAGCACATGGCGCAGCTTCTGGAGCAGCGGGCTAAAGGTGATGAACTGGTTCAGGAGATGGAGAAGCGTATCTCCACAGTACAGGCAGAGGTGCCCAACCGTGCCCTTCCCTCCCTCTTTTACCAGCCCAGGGGCTATACCAGCGGCAGAAACACACTGCATGATGAAGCCTTGATATTGACCGGCTGGCGCAATGTGGCCTCAGAGCATGGTGTCAACGGCTACGGTGTAATCGACCTGGAGAGCGTGTTGCTGGCTGAGCCTGTGCAGTTTTTCACTTCTGACTACGGTCAAGGGTCCGATTCACTGGCCCAGCGCCAGCTGCAACACCCGGCCTTGAGGCTGATCACCGGCGGAAAGCCCATGGTCAATGTCGGGTTCCGCTACTGGATCTGCGGCGGCCCCATGATCGCCGATGCCATTGAGCAGCTTGCGGAGATCCGCAATCGATGAGCACCCTCACGGCCAAAACCGCCTCAGAGATGAACCAGGGCATGCTTCTGGCCCTGCTGGGACTGTTGGTTGTCAGCCTGGTCGTTATCTCCCTGTTCATCGGCAGTAACCCCATACCGGTATTCCAGGCGCTGCAGGAGAGCCTGGACGACACACCCACCGTACTCTCCATGATCCTGACCGAGGTTCGCCTGCCCAGGGCCCTGATCGCCGCCTTTGCCGGCGCCACCCTGGGGCTCTGCGGTGCTGTCATGCAGGGACTGCTGCGCAACCCCCTGGCAAGCCCCGGCCTGGTGGGCAGCTCCAGCGGCGCCGCCTTCGGTGCAGTGGCGGTACTCTATTTTGGCCTCGGCACTACCTTCTGGGCAGCACTGCCCCTCGGCGGCATGCTGGGCGCACTGGGTGCAACCCTGCTGGTCTACCTGCTTGCCGGGCGGGACGCTTCCATCGTCACACTGATCCTCGCGGGCGTGGCCATTAACTCACTGGCCCTGGCGTTGATCTCCCTGCTTCTCAACCTGGCGCCAAGCCCCTACGCCGTACGTGAAATCGTGCTCTGGATGCTGGGCTCCGTCGCCAGTCACAGCATGAACGAGTTCTGGATCATGCTGCCGGGTGTGCTGCTTGGCAGCCTGCTGGTGACCGGCAACGGTCGTGCCCTGAATGCCCTCACCCTCGGCGAGGACACCGCCCGTTCCATGGGTATCAATATCGTTCGCCTGCGATGGCAGCTTTTCCTGGCAGTCGCCCTTGCCGTGGGCTCGGCGGTTTCGATCACCGGCGCCATCGGTTTTGTCGGCCTGGTGATTCCCCACCTGTTAAGGCCACTGGTAGGTTACATGCCCGGGCGCCTGCTGCCTGTGAGCGCCCTGGGCGGCGCCGCCATGTTGCTGATGGCGGATATTGCAATTCGCCTCTTCCCTGCGGGTACCGAGATCAAGGTCGGAGTGTTGACCGCCCTGGTCGGCGCCCCCTTCTTCCTCTACCTGATTCTCAAGACAAGACGGGCACAGCTATGAACAGGCTGATGGGAACAGGGCTGAGCATGGAGATCGCCCAACATAAGATTCTGCAGGAGACGGACATTCAGCTTGCACCCGGAGAGTTGTTGGGGCTCATCGGCCCCAACGGCGCCGGAAAATCCACACTGTTGCGGGGCCTGGCAGGACTGCTCGACCTCTCAGCAGGCGATGTCACCCTGGATGAACGGGACCTGCAGAGCTACCACCCGGATGTACGCGCCCGCAAGATTGCCTACCTGGCACAAAACGGCGAAGCACACTGGCCGATCAAGGTACAGCGCCTCGTCGAGCTCGGCCGGACACCCCATCTCAGCGCCTGGCAGCGCCCTGGCGGCACAGATGAGGAGATCGTCCACAATGCAATGAGAGCAACCGACACCTGGACATTGCGCGATCGAATCTTCAGCACGCTCTCCGGCGGTGAACGGATGCGCGCACTGATCGCCAGGGCGCTGGCAGTGGAACCGGAGATTATTCTTGCTGATGAACCGGTGGCAGCCCTGGACCTGGCACATCAACTGGATGTCATGGAGCTGTTACTGGACCACTGCCGGGCAGGCGGATCTGCCATCGTGGTACTTCACGATCTTCCCCTGGCCGCCCACTACTGCAACAGGCTTCAGCTCCTGGACAAGGGGAGAACAATAGCCGTTGGTGTTCCCTCGGAGGTGCTGACCCAGGAAAACCTGCACCAGGTCTACAACCTGGTGCCCCGCAGCGAGTCCTTCTCTTCTGATATCTTCACCTTGCCCTGGACCACCTCCCGGTCACAAGGCGGCACAGGCCATGAATAACCGCACCTTGATGATCCAGGGCACCACGTCCGATGCCGGGAAAAGTGCCCTGGTCGCTGCCCTCTGCCGAGTCTTCATGCGCAGGGGGCTCAGAGTCGCCCCCTTCAAACCCCAGAACATGGCGCTCAACAGCGCGGTTACACCTGAGGGTGGAGAAATCGGTCGCGCCCAGGCGGTACAGGCCCAGGCTGCCGGACTCGATCCCCACGTGGACATGAACCCGGTACTGCTCAAGCCCAATACCGACACCGGCTGCCAGGTGATCGTACAGGGGCATGCCGTTGAGAACGATATGGGCGCCTGGGACTATCACGCCTACAAATCCACCGTCATGCCGTCCGTGATGGTCTCCTATGAACGCTTGGGCAAAGAGTATGAGTACATCCTGGTAGAGGGAGCCGGCAGTCCGGCAGAGATCAACCTTCGCGACGGAGACGTGGCCAACATGGGGTTCGCGGAAGCGGCCGACTACCCAGTACTGCTGGTGGCCGATATCGACAAAGGTGGTGTATTTGCCCACCTGGTAGGTACCCTTGAATTGTTGGCGCCCTCAGAGCAAGCACGCATCAAGGGTTTCATCATCAACCGCTTCCGTGGCAACCTGAGTATTCTGCAGCCCGGGCTGGATTTGCTGGAGGAGCGCACGGGCAAACCCGTGCTGGGTGTTCTGCCCTACCTTCATAATCTGCACCTGGAGGCAGAAGACGCCATTGCCAGGGGAGTTGAAACCGCCTCAGACCCAGGGGCATTGAAGGTCCTGGTACCGGTTTTTCCCCGCATCAGCAATCACACCGATCTCGATCCGCTGAAATTTCATCCCAGGGTCGAGGTCACATGGGTTGGAGAGGGTCAGCCGCTGCCCCCTGCCGACCTGGTGATACTCCCGGGCTCAAAGAGCGTACGTGCCGACCTGCAGTGGCTGCGCGATCAGCAGTGGGACAAGGCCATCGCCAGGCACTTGAGATATGGCGGAAAGCTGCTCGGTATTTGCGGGGGCTACCAGATGCTCGGCAAGATGCTCCACGATCCTGACGGCATCGAAGGGCCGGCCGGAAGCAGCAGGGGGCTCGAGCACCTGGTGATGGAGACCACCCTGCAAGCAGAAAAACAGCTGCACCAGGTCAGCGGCACACTTGCCATTAGGGATGCACCGGTCACCGGTTATGAGATTCACATGGGAGCCTGCAAGGGCCTGGCACTGGAAAATCCGCTTATCAATATCTCGGGGCGTACAGATGGCGCACGCTCCCCTGACGACCAGGTCGCCGGCACCTACCTGCACGGCATCTTCGAATCCCGCGAGGCCTGTGATGCGCTTCTGCAGTGGGCAGGCATGGCCGAGGCAAACACCCCCGATTACCATCTACTGCGTGAACGGGAGATCGAGCGTCTCGCGGATGCCGTCGAGCAGCACCTGGATATAGAACGGATCCTGTCCATTACCCGGTCCTGATCAACACGGCATCACAACTTTCACCGTTGACATGGCTGACCCAGCGGTCGATCTATTGCAGATTGATATAAAACCACCATAATTGAGTGCGTGTCTGTTATCAGGATACTGCACATGATGCACCGTTCATTTCGGAACTGGGCCGTCATCCTTCTCGTGGTTTTAATACTGCCGACAACCTCTCATACGTCACCCGCAGCTGGGGTAGGCGCGCCAGTGAATGTTGAAAAAAAGGACCTCTTCAGCCGGCTCGTCCATACCGTTGCCGAGGCTGAAACGGCCCAGCGTCAGGATTTCGCATGGATCGCACTCTCCGAGATAGCCCATGCCTATGAGCGGGAACTGGAAGACAGCGCAGGGGAAATCCACAGATCGGAACGAAGAACCCGAAAGCTTGTACGCTGGCAAAAAGGCATGCGCGGATTCGTTGAAGAGCTTCACGCCCTTATCGAACAACTTCCCACCGCTACTGAAATCGAAATCCAGACCACGAACGCAGGCCCGGCCATCCTTTTCGTCAGCAACAATTCGGTGGTACTCAGTGGACCCGAGAACGGCATGGCCAAAATCATGGAGCGCCGCATTATCGATACCTATTGTTCGATCCATGACTGCAGCGGACTCCAGGACGAACCCGAACCGTCTCCTCCGAATGAGCAGCCGATGGGCAAGGGAAAGGGGCTATACCAATTACAAGGCCAACGTGGACATCCTTCACCATCAGGCCAACACCAACCTCCCCCACGTCTATGTCATCGTGGTAAAGACCTCCTACAAGACATTGCGGGGAAAAGAGCGCACCAGTTACGGCTGCGGTTTCAGTCATGCCCACTATGACCATGCCCTGGTGATGGCACTGTGGGATCTGCAGGCCTTTTCATGGGGCTGGAACCAGGAGAAACACGGCTACGAGATCGTAGAGCAGTTGCAGTACTGAAAGATTACTCACCATCGCAGTGACTTCCAGGTGCAGTACGACTGCGCTATTGACCCCCTACCCGGCCAAAACCTGTTCGAGCCTCGTCCACTCGTCTTCTGTTCCGGGAAGGCCGAACCGCAGGGAAGAGATATCCCGGAAGATCCTCACCAGAACACACTGGTTTGCCAGGCTATAGTAGAGCATTGACACTTCATGGGTGTGTACCAGTTGAAACAGTGCCGTACCGCCCGTGGGTTTCAAGTCGTGACGTGAAAGCAGATCGATCAGGCGTTTTTCCGATTCTTCAAGTCTTGAGCGGGCTTCAGTCTGCCAATGCTTATCCGCCAGGGCACGGGATGCGACCCAGCGCGCAGGACTGCTGACCGTCCAGGGACCGCAGCGTTCTCTGAGCGTTTCCGTTATCTGCGCTGTTGCCAAGACAAAACCGCAACGAATGCCGGCCAGGCCGAAAACTTGCCCAGTGAGCGCAGCACAATCAGTCCTTCACTGTTGCTCCCCGATGCAAGGCTCTTTTCCGGCTGAAGATCGATAAACGCCTCATCCGCGACCAGCCATCCGCCGCGCTCAGATAACTGTTTGTGCCACTGGAAACAGCGTTCTTTTTCAATCATCAGGCCATCCGGATTATTGGGCCGAACGATCACCAGGACATCCAACTGGGCCAACGCGTCATCGATCTGGCCGAAGCCGAGCCTGACCACGTCGTGTCCCGCCTCCTTCCAGGCACGGTGATGTTCAGAATAGGTGGGGTTCAGAACACCTACACGGCAGGGCTCCCTCAGCAGCGGGAGCTGTTGGATCGCCTGCTGGGTACCGGCAACAGGCAGCAGCCCCTGGCACCCGTAGTACACTTCAGCGGCCTGCTCCAACCCATCCTGAGCTTCTGGCAGACGCTTCCAGGCAACCTCGGGAATACCAGGTACAGGCCATCCCCGGGGATTGATACCGGTAGAGAGGTCGAGCCACTGCGCCACCGGCCTGTCATAGCGTTTTGCTGCCTGTATCAGGTTTCCACCATGCTCAAGCAATTAGGAGACTCCCCATAAATACGACAGCGAGCCAGAGAAACAGGCCCTTGTGAACCAGGTCCAGGGCACAGTAGATATCCGATACCCCGGGATTATCCCCTACTCCGAAAACAGCTTTATCCACCTGTTCCCCCCCATAGACCGCCGGTCCGCCGAGTTCCACCCCCAGGGCATCGGCACCTGCCGTCATGGCTGGACCGTCATTGGGACTGGCCAGCAGCTGCGCCTGGTCGCGCCAGCAATCCATGGCCTGGGAACAATTGCCCACCAGGGCATAACTGAATGCAGTCAGGCAGGCGGGTATCCAGTTGAGCAGATCATCCAGCCTTGCAGCGAACCAGCCGAATGAGTTGAACCGCTCGGTTCGGTAGTCCCACATGGCATCCAGGGTATTGACCAGTCGGTAGAGCACCACGCCAGGCGCTCCCGGGATGAGAAACCAGAACAGCGCACCAAACACTGCATCCACACCGTTCTCAAGTACGGACTCTATGGTGGCCCTGGTAACGGCGTCTTCATCCATACCGGCACTCTCTCTGCTGACCATCAGGCTGACCTGGGTTCTCGCCCCCTGGAGATTACCCTGCGCCAACTCGGAAGCTACCGCCATCGCATGCTCCTCGAGACTTCGCGCACCCAGTGCAACATAAAGCAATACCAGGCCGACCAGCCCTCCCAAGTAGATTTCCAGTAACCAGGTTAGGAGCGTAAAAGGCAGTACCGTAACGACCACGGCGAGTACGCCGTTGAACCTTGCGTCCACTCTTTTGTTGAATCGCCTTTCAGCCCAGTCGGCCAGTCGGCCGAAACCCACCAGTGGGTGCCACCGGGGGAGTTCTCCCAGCAGACGGTCAGCAAGCAAAGCCCCCAGGGCAAGCCATACACTCATACAGCAAACGCCATGCTGACCAGGGCGACGGCCTCCAGAAGCTCACAGATGGCTCCGGCCACATCACCGGTAACACCGCCGATGCGTCTCATCACTGCCGCTTTCAAAAGGATGAAACCGGCAATAACGAAAACACCCACCAGCAGGAGGTGCCAACCGAGAAACAGGCTGCAGAACAGGGCGGAGGCCAGAACTACAACCTGGGCTCGCTCCCAGGGCAGGTGCTCTGCCAATACCGAGCCCAGGCCTTCCGGCCGGACATAGGGCATATAACGCAGGGCTGCCACCAGGCCGGCTCGCCCGATCAGGGGTGCAAGCAGCAGGGCACTCCAATAGTCGCCATCCAGCAGCGTCTCCAGTGCGGCAAACTTGATAAGCAGCACCAGTACCACCGCGGTAACGGCCATGGGTCCGGCATGGGTATCCTTCATGATTTCGAGGGTGCGCTGGGCGTCGCCCTGCCCGCCAATCCATGCATCTGCCGTATCGGCCAGGCCATCGATATGCAGTGCACCGGTGATGCCGACCCACACCGCCAACAGCAGGGCAGCCTGCAAGGCAGCTGACGCATCTGCAAGCAGAAGATACAACGCACTGAGAACAACACCGATCACCAGGCCGACTAGGGGATAGTAAAGCACCGCCCTGCCCTGGACAGACGCATCGGGCATCTCATCGCCACCTGGAACCGGCAGCCGGGTTAGAAACTGCAATGCAAGCAAAAAGGGCTGGAGTTTCATACCAGGTCGCTTCCGCAGTGGAAGACCAGCCTGGGAATCCCCCCACCGATGCGCAGCCGGCTGATTCCGGCAAAGGGAATCTCCATTCGAAACAGGTTGACCAGGGGTATGCCAAGCACATTGGCAATGATCAGGCGATTGACGCCGCCATGGGCGACTACGAGCAGATGCTCGCCCTGGTGACGTGACAGAATATCCTCCCATGCCGCTTCCACCCGCAGCTTGAACTGCTCCAGGGGTTCTGCACCGGGCGGCGTATGCTTTACCGGATCACGCCAGAAGTTGGATATCGCTTCCGGGTGCTCTTCGTAGAGTTCCGCAGGCAACCTGCCCTCCCATTCGCCAAAACCAATCTCACGCAGTCGATCCTCGGTGGATAGGGAGAGATCGAGCTTTTCACTGAGCTCCTCTGCAAACCTGAAACAGCGGGTCAGCGGTGAACTGATAATCCTGTCCCAGGAGGCCGGTTCACTCACCGCCTCGCGCATCTGGCTCCAACCGGTCTCGCTCAACGGATCATCCTGCCAGCCCCGTATCAGCGTACCCCCTTCGGGTTCACCGTGGCGCATAAGATCGATAATCGTCTCTTTTTCCATTATCAACCCTCGGACACACCGGCATCGGCAAAAGTCGCCATACCATTGTGCAGATCACAAGCCAGTCTCAACAATGGTACCGCGGTCGCTGCTCCACTTCCCTCGCCCAGGCGCATGGAGAGATCCAGCAAGGGCTCAGCAGCCAGCGCTTTCAACATGGCGCTGTGACCTGGCTCTGCAGAACGATGTGAAAAGATCAGCCACTCCCTCAACGCCGGCTGATACCGCACTGCAACCAGGGCTGCAACGGTCGCGATATAGCCATCCACCAACACGGGTACGCCCCGTTGGCCGCACGCCATATAAGCACCGGCGAGGGCTGCCACTTCAAACCCACCGACACAGCGAAGCGCTTCCAGGGGCTGCTCGTGTAATCTGTCGTAACGTTCAAGGGCCTGCCTGATCACCTCGGCTTTATGAGAGACTCCTGCCTTGTCGAGACCGGTTCCCGGCCCGGCAAGCTCATGTGGTTCGCACTGTAGAAGCGCGCAACCAATTGCCGCTGATGCGGTAGTGTTGGCAATGCCCATGTCCCCGCCGATAAACAGGTCGCTGCCTGCTTCCACGGCACGCACCACGGATGACCGACCGGCATCCATCGCCCTGTAGAGCTGCTCCTGGGTCATGGCATCCTCGTGGTGCAGATTGGCGGTTCCGTCACCGGCACGATCGCTGATCACGCCGGGCATCTCTCCCGGATCAATTGCTGTACCGACATTGATCACCTCAAGCGTCGCCCCCAGGCTCTTCGCGAGCACACTTATAGCGGCTCCCCCGGCAGCGAAATTGGCAACCATCTGCACCGTCACCTCCTGGGAGAAAGCGGAAACGCCTGATGCCGCCACACCGTGATCAGCAGCGAACACGGCGATATGAACACGTTCCACTCCCGGCTTCTCGCGCCCCTGGAGTGCACCCAGATTTATGGCCGTCTCCTCGAGTCGCCCAAGAGAGCCCGGCGGCTTGGTGAGCTGCTGCCGCCTTTCGGCAGCCAGGTTGGCCACTTGGCTGCTGGGTGTCTTGATCTGGTCGTTCAGCCAATCCGCAATCACGTACTTGCCCCCTTCAGGTAGTGCGGTAGACCCGCCACGGTTAATATCACTCGATCGCAACGGACAGCCATCGCCTGGTTCAGCCACCCAGCTTCGTCCTGAAAACGCCGGTTCAGTTCACCCAGAGGAACAATGCCCATGCCGACCTCGTTGCTTACAAAAATCTGTCTGCCTGGCAATTCAGGCAGACACGCCAGCAGCGCATCCCGCTCTTTCTGAAAAAGCCCGGGATCCTCATTCAACAAGAGATTGGTAGTCCAGAGTGTCAGGCAGTCGATCAGCAGCACTCTGTCATCATCGGCATTGGCCCTGAGGGCCTCGGCGAGGTGAAAGGGCTCTTCTACCAGGCTCCAGTTTTCAGCACGCCTCTCTTGGTGCAGGCGGATCCTCTCAGCCATCTCCTTGTCTTCAGCGGTGGCCGTTGCAAGATAGACCACCTCGAGACCACTCTCCTGGGCGAACTGTTCAGCAAGGGCGCTTTTACCGGAACGGGCACCACCGATTATCAGCTCTTTCATCACCTGTCACAGGGTCCATATCAAATGGTAAAAAGAGTGTAATTATGGGGGTGCAGACAGATAGGGTAAACCGCCATCTGCAGATTTATTCCCACTTTGTTGTCTGCCCTGCTGGATAAGCGAAAGCCACTTCAACTGGCAATCCCAACCCTGGCTGCTTAATAGCCACAATCAAAATGTAGTTGTTTTTTCATTATTTACTTATACTCTTATCATTTATAAAAGTGCGGCAGTTAAGACTTTCTATCTGAAACTAAAACCGATAGTTACGGAAGAACAATGGATAAGAATACCTAGACTGCTGCATCTCAATCAGGCACGGAAAAACTCGTATCCCTGAACCAGGGCAAGAACTCCCCTGCCTCTGATCTGAATTCAAAACTCTCCCGTATCGATGTCGATCTCTCAGGACTGACAAGACGACTGGAGTCGACAGACACCCGGTTGATGAATCTTCACTTTGAGATGAAATCCCAGAAGAAGATTGCAGATCAACTCGATGAAACCCATGCCGGACTCCAGGAGCAGCAGGTTGCCTACCAGGAACTGATACAGCAGTCGGTAAGACTGACCAGAGAGACAGACGAGCTAGCCGAGAGCCTGAAGTCACAATCAGAGGAGATCGCAGAACAGCGTGATGAGCAGTCTGAACTGAAGCGCATGGCAAGGTTGCTTGAGAGTAAAACCACCCAGTTGGGTGAGAGTCTCCATTCAAGGCTTGCCGGGCTGACCGCCACCATCAAGGCAATGGAAACCCGCTTTGGCGATGAGATCGCTACTGTTGCGAAGGCATCTGAATCTCGTGACCAGGCACTGTCAGAGCGGATCGAGCAGGTCTCCATCAACACGACGGCTGCGGTGAATGAACTCTACAAGCGATTCACCGCAAAGACGGACCAGATGGATTCCGGACTGCAACAGGCGAACCACGATATCGAAACACTCTTCGGATCCTCCAGGGAACTGGCTCAACATACCGGAAACCTGCAACAGCAGATTGGTGTTGTGGATGTCCGGACAGCGGCCCTGGAAACACGTGCGGATGAACTGGAAGACCGTGCGGAACAGCAGCAAACCGGTACCGAGACCCTCTCCAATGCATCCCGCCGGCGATTTCAATGGGTCACCGCTTCCCTGATGGTTCTGCTGCTGTTGGTTGGAATTGTTGGTTATTTTCAATCCATCAACTGGGACCAGGAAGCCGTGAAGAAAAACCAGCTGGCCGAGCAGCTGACTACCCAGAACCAGATTGTGCAGAAAAACAGTGATGAACTGGTAGCCTTGGAGAGCCATTCCGCAAGTCTGCATGCCTTCCAGGTTGAGATGCAGAAGGCAATGGACACGGAACTTATGGCTCAACAGGAGAAGATCAACCAATTACAGGAGAAGACCAAATCCATCGAGGACAAGAGCGACAGTGCCAATGGACGTATTAGCGCAATGGCACCCCATCGCCAGTTTGGTGAAGACAACGTGATCCATGGCCCTGCCTGGCTAAGTAAACAGAACCCGGACAGCTACGTCATCGAACTGCGCACTGTCAGTGAGAAAAGTGCCCTTTACCAGACAGCACAACGTTGGAGCCACTACCTGAAAGAGAATCTCGCCTACTACGAGACAGAATCAAACAGCGCCAAGCAGTATGTCCTGGTGTATGGTGTTTTCAGTGATATTGCCAGCGCCAGGAGCGCGGGCCGCGTTCTGCCGGCCATCGATCCCTGGAACCGTTCCCAGGTGAAGCAGCTGCGTACGCTCAACGCAAAAATCTGACCCAATCTCAGCAGGCTGGGCAGCCCCCAGCCTGCTATATCCCCCTCAGCCATACTCCCTTCAACCAAGGCACTATCGCCTCTTATCAAGATCCATTTCCACCGCTGACCGCCATGGAAGGCTGAAAGCCGAGGCGGTTAGTCCCCGGTAGCCGTGAAGCCGCACTGCTTGCCCGTCGTGTGCGCAGCACGCTAGAGGGTGGGGACTTGGATGTCCCAAAATCTTTCACGAGGTCGAAGACTCGCTTGTACTTTCACAGTTACCCCTGGGTGATTTGATCAAAGTCATCACCGTCATCAAAAAATCAAGGTGTTAACAGCTATATTGACACCCAAATCCGCTTTCTTTTGAGTGGATGTTACGTTTATACTAAAGATCATTTAAATTAATCGCTACATTCGGCCAGCTTATTTGCTGGTGCAGCATCAAAAACCAAGGAAACACCAAAAAAACCGGAAACCACCAATGAGCATTGACATCCTTCTGCCCCCCATATTGGGCTTGGTCGGACTACTCGTCGCCTTCAGAATCTACAACCTGGTAATGACCTACTCCACCGGGAACGAAAAGGTCACAAAGATCTCGGAACACATTCATGTCGGAGCCATGGTGTTTATGCGTCGTGAATACTCCATGCTGCTCATATTCTCTGCCGTATTGGTTGTGTTCCTGTTCATATTTCTTGGTTTCAAAACAGCAGTGGCATTCGTCGTCGGCGCCGCGGCCTCCGGCGGGGCGGGCTATATAGGTATGCATTCCGCGACACGTGCCAACGTGCGCACCACCACCGCTGCTCATGAACATGGCGCACCAGAGGCCCTCACCATCGCCTTCTTCGGCGGTTCCATCATGGGCCTGTCTGTCGCCTCTCTGGGTCTGCTTGGTCTTGGCTCTCTCTACCTTTTCTTCGGAGGTGATCCGGAAACCGCTCACGCCATTCACGGTTTCGGCATGGGCGCTTCCACCGTCGCCCTCTTCTCCCGTGTCGGCGGCGGCATCTACACCAAGTCGGCAGACGTAGGAGCTGACCTGGTAGGCAAAATCGAAGCCGGAATTCCCGAAGACGATCCGCGCAACCCCGGCGTGATTGCCGACAATGTAGGCGACAACGTAGGCGATGTCGCGGGTATGGGTTCCGATATTTTCGAATCCTATTGCGGCGCCATGATCGCCACCATCGCCATGGCTTCAACCATGGCGGCGGATATTATCGATCCCCTGGGTCAAAGACCGGACCTGATGTTTCTGCCCCTGGGACTCGCCTCCGTCGGCCTGATCTGCTCCATTCTGGGTATCCAGATCGTGCGCATGTCCTCCAGCAAAAGTCCCGAGGTGGCACTACGCATAGGTACCATAGGGGCAAGTGTCCTGTTCATCATCTCCTCGTACTTCGTCATCCAGCTGATCGGTGTCTCCTGGCTGATCTGGGTCGCCGTACTCAGCGGCGCAATCGGCGGCATCATCATCGGACTGGTTACCGAGTACTACACTTCCGGCAAACCGGTCAGAAAGATTGCCCATGCAGGTGAAACCGGCCCCGCCACCATCATGATCACTGGGCTGGCGGTAGGCATGGAATCGGTGGTGATTCCCCTGCTGACCATCAGCGCTATTATTTTCGTCGCGAGCTCCCTGGTGGGACTCTACGGTGTGGGTATTGCGGCTGTTGGCATGTTGGCCACCGTCGGCATCACCATGGCCATCGACGCCTACGGCCCCGTTGCCGACAATGCGGGCGGCATTGCCGAAATGGGAGGACTGGGTGAAGAAACCCGCAAGATCACCGACTCCCTGGACGAGCTGGGCAACACCACCGCTGCCATCGGCAAGGGTTTTGCCATCGGCGCGGCGGCACTGGCAGCCCTGGCCATCATCACCGCTTATGTTGAAACGGTGTCGGCCAACGTCACTGATTTCAACCTGGATCTGAGCAACCCGACGGTGTTGATCGGCTTGTTCATAGGCGGCTTGCTACCCTTTCTGATCGCATCGATTACCATGACTGCTGTGGGTGATGCTGCCTTTGAAATGATCAAGGAGATCCGCCGCCAGTTCAAAGAGATCCCGGGACTGCTTGAAGGTCATGCAGACCCTGACAATGCGCGCTGCGTGGATATCGCAACCACCGCCGCTCTCAAGAAAATGATCCTGCCTGGCGTCATTGCAACCCTGGCGCCCATGGTAGTCGGCTTTATCATCGGCCCGGAAGCCTTGGGTGGCATGCTTGGCGGCGCCCTGCTCTCCTGCGTTCTGCTGGCCCTTATGATGGCCAATGCCGGCGGTGCCTGGGACAACGCCAAGAAGCACATCGAGAAGGGCCACCATGGTGGCAAGGGTTCTGATCCCCACAAGGCTGCGGTGGTCGGCGACACCGTGGGCGACCCCTTCAAGGATACTTCCGGCCCCTCCATGAACATTCTGATCAACGTGATGGCCATCGTCAGTCTTGTCATCGCACCCCGGTTGGTCTGATCTCACAGCCGCTGCCCTGCCCCAACCTGGGCAGCGGTCACCCTCATCCGCTTTTCTTCATATCACTGTTTTTTTCCCATTTATGTCTATAATCGTGCAACCCATCAAACGAGTTGCCCAGTGATATTAACCGCCTCGGCCTGCTCAGGTTCGTCGCTCCTGCCGTTCACCAACACGATCAACTCTTTTCAACCTCGCCAAAGGCAGAAATATCCAATTGCGAAATCATCCAGGTAACCAACCTGGAGACGGGAGAGATCGAACATCACGGTCTTGCCAAGATTGAACCCACCTCTGCAGCACAAGACGTCATTGAGCAGCTTAACGGTAGTGATCTCAACGGCCATAGCATGGTGGTAAGGCAATTCGTTCGCCGCTCCCCTTTCAGGGATCGACGAATAAACGACCCGCATCCTCTGCCCTCCGACATCGAAGAGAAACGCCAGGGGAACCGCAGACGCCCAAATCTGAAAGTTGAAATTCTTCATGCAGGTTCTGCCCGCTTCGTGGTAAGTAACGAGCAACCCATCAGTTAAAACAACAAACCCCGCCTCACTCTTCAATCTCACTCAAGCACCCGAAAACTGCTTTCTGCAGAAGTGCTAACATCAAGATAGATAAAGAGGTACCGATTACATATCAAGTCGGTCGAAGAAGCGGGGAATCCTGATGAATTCCATGGAGAATGTTATCAAGGGCAAGGCACTCATTGCAGAAACCGATCATCAAACCAGTTCAATTCTGAAGTTCCATCTGGAAGCGTCCGGATATGAAGTCATCCAGGCATCGGATGGCGCAGAAGCAGTAGCGTCATTCAAAACCTCTCGTCCCGACATCATATTCCTGAATATCCACCTGCCAGAGATAAACGGCTTCCAGGTGGTGACTGATATCCGCGCAAGTGAAGACAAGCACTTGGTCCCTATCATTTTCCTTTCCGCAGAAGATGACGAACAGACCCTCTCAAAATGTATCGAAGTAGGTGGTGACGACTTTCTCAGAAAGCCGTTATCCAGGACCATCATCCAGGCAAAGCTTGTTGCCCTTGAGCGTACTCGCACCCTGCGCCACGAAGTCAGTAATCTTTACAGTCAAATGCGAAAAGACGAAGAGTTGGCCGAATCCCTCTTCAGCGGTGCCGTGGTCGCCGAGAATGTTGCCCTGGAACAGATTCCAACCCTGCTGCGTCCCGCAGAACTGTTCAGCGGCGATGTCTTGCTGACGGCCTATGCACCCTCGGGTGATCTCAATGTACTGTTGGGCGACTTTACAGGCCACGGCCTCTCTGCAGCCCTGGGCGCTCTGCCGATGTCCGAAGTCTTTCGGGCCATGACAGTGAAAGGCTTCGCTCCCCATCAGATACTTGCAGGCATAAACCGTAAACTGCTCTCCCTGCTGCCGACTGGAAAATTCTTTGCCCTGCAGTTTATCTCCATCAGCAACAAGCTCGACTTCATCACCGTCTGCAACTGCGGCATGCCCGACATACTGCTACTGGATGGAGAGAGCAGAGAGATCAAGCAGCGCTTCAGTTCCAACAGCATACCCCTCGCCATCACCCTGGACATCGACTTCAAGCAGATCGCCATGCACTCCAACGTCGTTGAAGGCGACCGGATACTCCTGGTCAGCGACGGCGTATCCGAAGCCAGGAATGCGGCGAATGAGTATTTCGGTCAATCCCGCCTGGAAGACGCCATCACCAGCATGCCAACGGGTGAATCCGCCCTCAACAGCATCGCAAGGGCACTGGATGAGTTTTGTCTGGGCGCACCCCAGAATGATGATATCAGTCTTGCAGAGGTCCCCTGCTCCCCCGCCATACTCACGAATTGGGAATCGCGTTCAACCGCCAGCCTGGAAACGGAACTGGGAGAAAAAGCGGGGGATATCGCAGAGTTCACCCTGACATTGACCGGCAGTCGCTTGCGCCAGGCCGATCCGATCCCACTGGTCATCAATCACATTCAGGAGATGGAAGGGCTGCACACCCACAGACGCCTGCTCTTCACCGTACTTACCGAGCTCTACATCAATGCCCTTGATCACGGCGTTCTCAAAATGGACTCACAAATGAAAAACTCCCCTGAAGGATTCACCAAGTATTTCACGGAGCGCGAAAACAGACTCTCAAGTCTATCCACAGGATTCGTAAAGATTCAGGTCAGGACCCAACCGATGATCAACGGAGGGCGAATGAGTATTCGTCTTGAGGACAGCGGCAGTGGCTTCAACTTCCCTGAATACATGAAAGCCGGCGACGACCCCGGGACAGCGTTCTCAGGACGAGGAATCCTGCTGCTGAAGGAGTTGTGCGAAGCCGTCACCTATGAAACCCCGGGCAACAAGGTAGAAGTGATCTACAGCTGGACCGACGAGTAGCTTAAGCACTTGACACCCATATGGCTTGGTGCCCCACATCATTTGATTCAGAGCTATATTTAAGGCAGGAAAAGAGACCTTTTGGGGTTAACGGACAGTGCAATGAAGATCCTCCTGATCGAAGGCAGCATGGATGAACGCCAGAGCCTGGTTTCACAGCTCCAGAGATGGGGACACGAAGTCGTGTGCGCAAACAGCGCCAATGAGAGTTTCCAACTCATCGAGCAGTCTCCACCCCGGTTCATCATCCTCGATACAACACGCCCCGATCTCGATGAAGAGAAACTGACCCAACAGCTTCGCCACCTGATCAAGGCCTATGTTCCCATCGTACTGCTTGTGGACAGTGTCGACCCTGACAGGATACTGAGTTGCATTCAGTCAGGGGGGAGCGACTACCTGCTCAAACCAGTCAACACCAACCAGCTCAAAGCCAAGATACTCTCCATGCAGCGCTGTTCAAGTACCATGCGGCAACTGGAAGAGCACGTACACCATCCAGAACAGGTAGGCGATCTGGATGAAACCACCGGGGTAGCCAATAGAAACGTTCTGGACCAGAGCCTGCAGAATGAAGTCGCACGCTGCACGAGATACAACCTTCCACTTTCCGCCATTCAGATCGGGATGGATCATTTCAAAGACTATAACGACAAATACGGACACCTCGCCGGCGATAAATGCCTGAAGAAGATTGCCGGCATCCTGAAAAAAGAGATCAACCACCCCACCGACCTCGTCTGCCGCTTCGAAGAGGACATCTTCACGGTACTCCTCTCCGATACAGGCACTGAAGGCGCCTTGTTCGTTGCCGAGAGAATCTTCAACACCATACGTGAGATGGCCATACCACACCGGGATAACGGCGTATCCGAGATCGTCACCCTGAGTATTGGCGTTGCTTCACTCTTCCCAGACCCCTGCACCGTTCCGAACCAGATCATCGACAACGCCCATGAGGCGATGAAACGGACCAAGGGTCTTGGTCGGGCGCGGATCGAGCGTTACGAAGCATAGTGAATTAATTCATGACAAAGGGTTTCCTATTTGTTCTATCCAGTCTACAATAGAACAGTGATAGAACTTAAGGATGTCACACCATGGCACTTGCACTGACCCGAAGACAGCAGGAAATCTACGATTACCTCAAGGAGCACCTCTGGGAGTTCCCTCACCCACCGACCCTGGATGAACTCTGCACCGCCCTCGGCCTCAGTTCCAAGGGATCCCTGCACAAACAGATCCAGGCCCTGATCGAGGCCGGTCTCGTTGCCCCCATGAACAACCGCAGGAGAGGTATCAGGCTGGCTGAAGAGGACGCGGAACTGCCGGACGAAAACGCCCTGCCCATGATGGGCTATATCGCCGCAGGCCGACCGATAGAGGCGATCGACCACCAGGAGACTGTCCAGGTGCCTGACTTCCTGAGGACCAGCAAGTCCTGTTATGTTCTCCAGGTGAGAGGCGGCTCGATGATCGAGGAAGGGATCATGGATGGCGACCATATCGTCATCGAACAGCGGGACTCTGCCCGCAATGGAGAAATCGTCGTCGCCCTGGTGGATGGCAGCGAGGCCACCTTGAAACGGATCGAGCAGAAACAGGGGGCGGTAATTCTGCACCCGGCAAACTCGACTATGGAGGCTATGACCTACTCACCTGACCAAGTGCAGATCCAGGGTATCCTGGTTGGCCAGATGCGTCGTTATCACTAAACTCTTGAATAGCCAAAGCAGGAGCGAACTTGTTCGCGAAAGGTGTTGATTAATTTCTCTAGGCTGATCGCGAACAAGTTCGCCCCTAGTGGGCCATGCGGTTAATTCGGCAACGCATTCTTTGCCCTATTCACCGAGGCAATAATTTTCTCAGCACTCTTGGTCCACTGGAATGGCTTGGC
>NZ_MPRJ01000058.1 GCF_002020805.1 Solemya velesiana gill symbiont
ACGAAGAAATGAACGGGAAATCGAATATTGGGCTGCTGTTTTAACCGGTCACGTGATCAGCTGATGATGACGACGGTGTTTTTCGAGGTTCCCTTAAATTATTAAAACCGGGCCATGTACCCGGGTATTCGAAAATGAGCAATAGAGAACAGAACTCCGAAAACAAGCAGCGTGCCCTGCGCAGTCCCTGGATACTGGGCATCATCGGCATGATTATCATCTTTGTCACTGCGAATATCGTGATGATCACCCTTTCCCTTGACCGCCCCGGCCTGGTTGACGACAACTACTACGACCGTGGACAGCATTATGAGAAGAACATGCTCAAGCGCCAGGCCAAGGTGAGGGAGATGGGGTGGCAGACCAAGGTGGAAGAGCCGGAGTACGCGGATATTGGCAAGCCCGCGACCTACGGCTTCCGTGTCACTGACAAGGCTGGGAAACCGGTTGAGGCAGACTCGGTCACCTTCTATGTCTACCGCCCATCCGACCAGGATCAGGACTTCTCCCTGCCCATGAAACAGGTGGAGCCGGGCTATTACAAGGCCGACGTCACCTTTCCGCTGCTTGGCGTGTGGGACATCCTGGTCAGCGTCAGGCAAGGCGAGTTCGAACTCAACGTGCCCAGCCAAATCAGTGCTGGCGTCAAATAATCCATGGGCAATGCTCAGGCTGTTGAAGAGATAGACAACAGCACGGCATCTGAAGATGCCGGTGCCTGCTTTCACTGCAGCCTGCCTATTCAGCCATCGGAACGGATTGTTGCCGAGATCAAGGGCGAGGAGCGCGATTTCTGCTGCATCGGCTGCAAATCGGTCTGCCAGGCGATCTATGCCGCGGGTCTCGAGGGGTTCTATCAGCGCACCCCCGAAGGGACGCCTCTTGCGCCACCACCTGAATTGCCCAGGGAACTCGCCCTGTACGATCTCGACGAGGTGCAAGAGGAGTTCGTTGATACCTCCGGCGAAATCCGCGATATCCACCTGCTGGTGGAGGGGATCCACTGTGCAGCCTGTGTCTGGCTGATCGAGAACACCCTCAAGGCGATGCCCGGTATTGCCGAGGCGCGGGTCAGTCTTTCCGGTCGCCGGCTCCACGTGAAGTGGGACAATGAGCGTCTGAAGCTCTCTGCCATCATTCAGCGCATGGGGCAGATTGGTTATGGTGCCGTTCCGTATGACCCAGAGGCTGCAGAAGGCAGTATCAAGCGGCAGAACCGGGACCTGCTCTACCGCATGGCGTTCGCCGGCTTCACCATGATGAACCTGCTATGGATCTCCATTGCCCTCTACTCGGGAGCGGACAAGGGCGAGTTCCGCACCATGTTCCAATGGGTGGGTTTCGCACTGGCCACGCCGACACTGCTCTATTCCGGCTACCCCTTCTTCAAGGGCGCATGGTCCGGTATCCGAAACATGCACCTCGGGATGGACCTGCCCATAGCCATAGGCGCCTCGATCACCTATCTCTACTCGCTCTACGTCACCCTGGGGGGATCGGAGGTTGGCGAGGTCTACTGGGACACCGTGGTCAATTTTCTTTTCGTGATCCTGGTCGGCAGGCATCTTGAATCCATCTCCAAGCGCCAGGCAGTGGCATCGACCCAGCGACTGTTGGATCTGCAGCCCAGGGTAGCAACGGTTCTGAGGAGTGACGAGGAGAATATCGTACCCATACGTTCAGTGAAGGTGGGTGAGACAGTTCTGGTCCGGCCCGGTGAACGGATTCCCGTGGACGGCGTTATCGTCGATGGTGGCAGCGCCGTCGACGAGGCAATGCTTACCGGTGAATCCGAGCCGGTGGCCAAAGGGCAGGGCGACAGCGTCTCTGCCGGCACCATAAATGGACATGGGGTGCTCCACGTCCAGGTCGAGGGGCTGCTCAAGAATACCGCCCTCGGAAGGATTATCCGGTTGGTTGAAGAGGCCCAGGCGAGCAAGGCGCCCATCCAGTGCATGGCAGACCGTATCGTGCCCTGGTTCGTTGCTGCGACCATCGGTCTGGCCACGGGCACTTTCTTCTGGTGGCTGGGTACCGATTTCGAGATGGCGCTGATGGCCGCTACCGCTGTGCTGATTATTACCTGCCCCTGCGCCTTCGGTCTGGCGACCCCGATGTCCATTGCCGTGGCGTCCGGTTTGGGTGCCCGTCACGGCATCCTGGTCAAGAACGGCGAGGTGCTGGAAACCCTCTCCGATATCAATCACGTGGTATTCGACAAGACCGGAACCCTGACCGAGGGCCGCATGAGTCTCAGCGCCGTTCACATGGCTGAGTCGGCCTGGATACGGGGCGAAGGCGAACAATCCCGGGAGATCAAGACCTTGCTGGCCGATCTGGCTGCTCTCGAGCGTTTTTCCGAGCACCCGGTTGCGTCTGCCATTATCGAATGCGCCCAAGAGGCGGGGGTTGCAACAAGTGCAATCAAGGCGGAGAGATTCGAGAATCGACCGGGCTTCGGTGTCTCCGCGCAGGTCAACGGAAGAAGCATTGCAGCAGGAAATGCAGCCTGGATGGATGAGCTGGGGATTCAGCGTAATGACAGGTTCAACGAACTGCAGAAGGAGTTGGACGCCTCCGGCATCGGCTCTTTGCACTGTGCCGTCGATGGTCAGGAAGTGGCCTTGATTGCAGTCGAGGACAGGATCCGTGAGGATGCCCAGGACCTGGTCACTGCCCTCAAGGCGGAAGGCATGAAACTGACCCTGCTCAGTGGCGACCGTCAGCGCACCGCTGAAGCGATCGCCGAGCGTCTTGGCGGCGGCGTGGAAGTGATTGCGGAGGTGATGCCCGAAGACAAGGACCGGGTCATCTCCGAGCTTCAGGCCGGGAACCACAAGGTGGCCATGGTGGGCGACGGCGTCAACGATGCGCCTGCCCTGGTCCGCGCCGATGTGGGTATCGCACTTGGGACCGGTACCGATGTCTCTATTGCCAGCGCCGATATCGTGCTTATGAGCAGTGAATTGAAAAAGGTGCACCTGGCGGCTGCACTCTCCCGACGGACGTTGTGCACCATTCGCCAGAATATCGGGATCTCGATCACCTACAACATCATCATGGTGCCGTTGGCGATGGCGGCGTTTGTCACCCCGCTGGTTGCAGCGGTCTCCATGCCCATCAGTTCCCTGCTGGTAATCGGCAACGCGGCAAGGATCCGCACCCTGTTCCGCGGACAGTGATACAATGGGCCCAGAACCATTCGGAGACTCCAGATGGATGTGATATACGGTTTGATTCCCGGCATGATCATTTTGGGCCTGCTTGCAGTCGGCATCATGTTATGGGCTGCAAAGAGCGGGCAATTCGAAGACCTTGAAGGTGAGGCTCACCGCATCCTGATGGATGAGGATCTCACGCCCGAAGTGCCGGCGAAAAAAGAGCAGCCAGAAGAGGCTGCATCATCTGACAAGACGGCAGAATAAGAGGTCGCCTCGGGATTACTGATTTTCCGGGGTACTCTTCTCAGCTGCCGCTTCAAGTGGTTCCAGGATTCGGTCGAATTCTGCCGGAATCACATACTGAAACACCTCTTTTTCATCGGGATTCAGGGCGATGTCCAGGCCCTTCTCCGGGTAGAGCCAGTGCTCTGCACCGGTTTCCGGTTCCATGATGCGTCTGACGGGTTCTCCGAACCTTCCCTTGATCAGTTCCCCGTCCAGGTTGGCTGCCGGCACATAGGTGATGTGGTTGATTCTCGCAGTAGCCAGCCTGTCGTAGTCTTCGCCTGCGAGAGAGATCTTGCGGTTGCCGGTCTCCAGTTTCTGCAGTCGGACGCCTCGATCGAACATGTCGGACAAGGTTCCCTGGTCCAGGTCCAGGGTGAGGATCATGGAGGCTCGAATGCCGTTGATGTAGAGGCGCTCGAAAAAGGCTTCCGCAGAGAGGTGGTCATCCGGGGTCGCAAACAGGCTGATATCACCCGTCTCTTTAAAAATGCCCTGAGCACTTGATAGTGTGCTTTCGCCAAGGGTCAGGTCGAACACGGTGGGCAATCCGCGCCCGTCGATCTGAATCTGCCATGGCAGTGTGGGTTTGCTGTCGGGTACGCGTCCACTGGGGATGAGGATGGCGATTGCCAGCGCAATCAGGCTGAGGCTGAGGATACCCAGAACGATTTTTCGATCCATTGTGACGACCTAGTGGTTGAGGAAACTGCTTGTATTCAGCGCCATCCGCAGATGACAAGGGCGCTATTCTACCTGACAGCAGGCTGCGAAAAAACGACGAATCTTGATCCGGAAAGGTGCGGATGGGTGCAATTTTTGTCATCAAATGGTAATTTGTGCGGCTATTTCCATATTATTAAAAACCCATTGCCGGGGGCTCTGCTGCATGAAAATCGAGATTAGCGAGGAAGAGGCCAAGAGGGCAAAGATTCCGCACGAGATCTTTCTGACCAACCTGATCGGCAACCATATTCTCTGGTTCGTGGCCGCCCTGGGAACGGTGGGCACTTTCTGGCAGCCTTTGGCCATGGTGCCCGTCGTCTCGTTCACGCTGCTCGCCTACACCCTCTGGAAGGCAAACAAGATCAAGGCAGATGAATCCGGAAGTTGGTTCGTGATGTGCCACTGGCAGATCGCGGCCAGGCGCAGCCGCATCTTCATCTACATGCTGATGGCCAGTCTTACCGTCTCCTTGTTGGGGTGGCTGGGCTACACCTACGGCGGCATGATGAAAGAGGCGGTCTACGCAATCGTCGGGGGGATGGGTATCCTGCCCGTGATGGTGACAGTACTGGTGCTGATCATCATGGAGTCCGACGTGTTGCACCAGGCTACACACCACAAGTTGCCTGACAGGATGATCGAGCTCTACCCCAATCCCGATGCAAAAGTGGTCGACGAGTCTCCGGTAACGGAATCAGCCCAGTAGCAGGGCGGCAGCCACCTTGCGACCCTCGCTCATCAGGATGTTGTAGGTGCGGCAGGCCGCCGGGGTGGTCATGGTCTCCAGGCCGATGCCGGCGTTGACCAGGGCGTGATAGAGGGCAGGGGAGGGAAAGCAGTGCTTCTCTCCGGTACCCAGGAGTACCAGGTCCGGCTTGAGCTCGGCGATCTGCTCGAAGTCATCCGCAGACAGGCTTTGGAAGTTCTCCGGCCCCCAGTCTGGAATCACCTTGTTCGGCATCAGGATGAGACTCGAGGTGAAGACCTTTTCGTCGATGATGAGCTGTCCATCCGTGTAGGCTTTGACGGCATATCCGCTGGATGGATCGGTTTCTACAAATTTCATTGAACGGGCGACTACTCAGAGGGATTGAATGGGGTGACTTTTCTGTCTTTCTATCCGGTTAATTTCATTGACATTTTATAAGATGCTCGGTTAATTTAAACCCTTTTTTTCACTACCGGAATCTAACACTGAAACGAGGTCCACGTGTCTACGCCAGAAATGGAAGAGTTCCGCAGAATCAAACGCTTACCGCCTTATGTATTCAACATCGTCAATGAGTTGAAGGCGGCGGCGCGAGCGCGGGGCGAGGACATTATCGACTTCGGGATGGGAAATCCAGACCAGCCGACGCCAGATCACATTGTGGAAAAGCTGATCGAAGTGGCCCAGCGCAAGGATACCCACCGCTACTCGCAGTCCAAGGGTATCCCCCGTCTGCGCCGTGCGATCTGCAATTGGTACAAGGACCGCTACGACGTTGACCTGAACCCCGAGAGCCAGGCTATCGTCACCATCGGCTCCAAGGAGGGCCTTGCACACCTGGCCCTGGCTTGTCTCGGCCCTGGTGACTCTGTGCTTGTGCCCAATCCGGCCTATCCCATCCACCCCTACGGCTTTGTGATTGCGGGCGCTGATATCCGTCATGTTCCGCTGGTGCCCGGGGTCGATTTCTTCGAGAAGCTGGAAGAGGCGATCATCGAGTCCTGGCCACGTCCCAAGATGCTGGTACTCAACTTTCCGGCCAATCCCACCACCCAGTGCGTGGAACTGGATTTCTTCGAGAAAGTGGTGGCCATTGCAAAGGAGCACAATATCTGGGTGATCCACGATCTGGCCTATGCCGACATCGTGTTCGATGGCTACAAGGCACCTTCTATCCTGCAGGTGCCAGGGGCGGAAGATATCGCCGTGGAGTTCTTCTCGCTCTCCAAGAGCTACAACATGCCGGGTTGGCGTGTGGGTTTCATGTGCGGCAACAAGACCCTGGTGGCGGCCCTGGCGCGTATCAAGTCCTACCTGGACTACGGCACCTTCACCCCGATCCAGGTGGCGGCCATCGCCGCACTGGAAGGTCCCCAGGAGTGCGTGCGGGAGATCAGTGACATGTACCAGAGCCGTCGCGATACGCTCTGCGACGGCCTCAATGCCGCCGGCTGGGCGGTGGAGAAACCCAAGGCGACCATGTTCGTCTGGGCGCCGATCCCAGAGCAGTACAAGGAAATGGGCTCCCTGGAGTTCTCCAAGAAACTGCTTAAAGATGCGAAGGTGGCAGTTTCACCTGGCATCGGTTTCGGTCAGCACGGGGATGACCACGTGCGCTTCGGCCTGATTGAAAATGAACACCGAACCCGGCAGGCCGTACGCGGCATCCGGGAGATGATACGCAAAGACGCCCAAGCCGGCGCATAACGTATCAATAGAATTAAAACTTAGGAGGATAAGAGAGTGGAACCAGTCAAAGTAGGTTTGTTGGGACTGGGCACTGTAGGTGGTGGTACCGCCAACGTGCTTGCACGTAACGCAGAAGAGATCGCACGCCGCGCCGGTCGTGGTATCCAGGTTACCCATGCCGCCGCGCGTGAGTTCAACGCCGAGGGCATCCAGGGCCTTGAGCGCATCGAGATCACCACCGACGCCTTCGAGGTGGTCAACAACCCGGAGGTGGAGATCATTGTCGAGCTGATCGGCGGTTATTCCCCGGCCAAGGAACTGGTGATGCAGGCCATCGAAAACTGCAAGCACGTGGTTACCGCCAACAAGGCGCTGATTGCACTGCACGGCAACGAGATCTTCGAGGCTGCCCAGAAGAAGGGCGTCATGGTTGCATTCGAAGCGGCTGTGGCCGGCGGTATTCCCATCATCAAGGCGATGCGTGAAGGTCTTTCCGCCAATCGTATCGAATGGGCCGCGGGCATCATCAACGGCACCGGCAACTTCATTCTCACGGAGATGCGTGACAAGGGCCGTGACTTCGATGACGTGTTGGCAGAAGCCCAGGCGCTGGGTTATGCGGAAGCCGACCCAACCATCGACGTGGAGGGGATCGACGCTGCCCACAAGCTGACCATCATCGGTTCCATCGCTTTTGGCGTGCCGCTGCAGTTTGAGAAGACCTACACCGAGGGTATTACCCGCATCGAGCAGCAGGATGTGGTCTACGCTGGTGAGCTGGGTTACCGCATCAAGCATCTGGGCGTGACCCGCAAGACGGATAAGGGTATCGAGATGCGCGTGCATCCCACCCTGATTCCCGAGCGTCGCCTTATTGCCAACGTGGACGGTGTGATGAATGCCGTGCTGGTGAAAGGTGACGCGGTTGGGCCGACCCTTTACTACGGTGCCGGTGCCGGTTCTGAGCCCACTGCTTCCGCCGTGGTCGCTGACCTGGTGGACGTGGCCCGTGCCCTGACCACCGACCCAGAAAATCGCGTGCCTCACCTGGCTTTCCAGCCCAACGAGCTCTCCGATCTGCCGATCCTGGAAATGGACGATGTGGAGACCGCCTACTACCTGCGTATGCAGGTCAGCGACAAGCCGGGGGTAATGGCCAAGATCGCAGGCATCTTTGCCGATTCCGGCATCAGCATCGAGGCGATCCAGCAGAAGGAGCCTGCAGAAGGCGAGACCCAGGTCTCCCTCATCATGCTCAGCCACACGGTGCTGGAGAAGCAGATGAACGAGGCCATTGCCGAGATCGAGGCGCTCGAATGCGTCATGGGGCCAGTCATGCGCATCCGCATGGAGTCCCTGTCCGGCTGATACTCTCGAAAAACTGTAGGAGCGAACTTGTTCGCTATCGGCATTAATCGATTGCCAGGCGCACAGCACGAACAAGATCGCTCCTACTGTAAGTTTCGATAACGTTGATTGCAGGCGCACAGCGGCCTTTGCGAGAGATCTATTTCTGATGGCAAAGCCTGATAGCACACTCCATCTTCTCGTCCCCGGCCTGCTGGGACCAATAAAGAACCTGGACGTCCTCCGTCCTTTCCCGAAATTTCCTTTGCTTGAGCGCATGCTCTCACGGGCCGACACGGCGACGGTAGCTGGAGAAGACTACGAGTCGACCCTGCTCTCCCTCTGGGGTGTTGAGACGCCGGAAGGGCGGGATATGCCCACTGCGGCCCTGCGCCGCCTGGGTGATGGGGGTATCGCGTACGACCGTATCTGGATCCAGGTCTCCCCGGTGCATCTACGACCCGATCGTGACCGACTGCTGCTGTTCGATGTCGAAGATTTCGACTTCAGCGATGAGGAGGCGCAAGGTCTTATCTCGCTCTTCAACGAGCATTTTGCGGAAATGGGTTGGCAACTCGATGCGCCTTCCGCCCATCGCTGGTACCTGTCCTTAGATAAGCTTCCTGCTATTACAACCCACGAGCTCTCCGTCGTCTCGGGAAGAAACATGGATCTGTTCCTGCCCGAAGGGGAGGAGGCGTTGAAGTGGCATAGCCTGCTCAACGAAGTGCAGATGCTGTTTACAACATCAGCGGTCAATGAGCAGCGTGAAAACCGGGGTAAACTTCCCGTCAATGGCGCTTGGTTCTCAGGCGTCGGAACGTTGCCCCAGGTCTCAGGTATTCAATATGAATGCGTCTATGCAGACGATCCACTGCTAACAGGATTGGTCAGGGCGGCCGGTATCGATGCGCAGCCTCTGGATGAGGCTTCTGCTATGGGGCAGGGGAGTGCTCAGGTAGTTTATGGTGATCTTTTTCCCGCTGTGATGCGGGCAGATCCTTTCGAATGGTCAGAGCGACTTGCTGCCTTCGAGCAGTGGCTTGTGAATCTTGATGGTAAGAATATCCTGCTCTATCCCTGCAATGGAGCAGCGTACGAAATCACAAACAAGTCGAAGCGCCGTTTCTGGCATCGTTCGAAGCCCTTGTTCGATTTCGTTCAGTCATAAATCGGTTAACTGCCTTCACTACTGGATGGCAGCTCCCGGGCATTCTACTCCATGAAATCGACGAATTTCTCCGCTGCGTGATGGGCAGGTCGTGCACGATCAGGGGCACAATCCGCTTTCAAACTGGAGCTGTGCCGATGCGCAGGGTCGCGTGACAATTCTGTGGCCGGGAGGCCTCGATCATTTGCATGCGCTTGTAAGGTGTCCTGGCAGGTACTGTAAAGCGCCTGTCCAGCCCAGGAGAGAGCGAATTATTTTCCTGTTTTCAGGAAGAGTGGTATTTCGATCTGCTCTTCCAGGCGTTTCACCTGGATGGAGTGGGCGGGCTGTGAGAGGCGAAATGCTTCATAAGTCATTATTTATCCGAGGTTTTGTGTGACCACTTAGGTTGTATTGTTACCTGGGGTGGAGCCATTATCTTTTTATATAAGCAAATTTTTATAGAACTCATAAAAACAATTGTCTTTTCATTATCCTTCGGCTCCACTAAATTGCACCCCACGCTAATTAAACAAGCCTGTTCTGTCAGGTATATCTGATTGTTCAAGCTTATCCATATGACCCAAGGAGAATAGCTACCATGGCTGAAAAAACATACGCTGCGGGTGTAAAAGAGTACCGCGAAACATACTGGCTGCCGGAGTACACCCCGGAAGACTCTGACCTCCTGGCCTGTTTTAAGGTTATCCCCCAGGAAGGTGTTCCGCGTGAAGAGGCTGCAGCTGCGGTTGCTGCCGAATCTTCCACCGGTACCTGGACCACTGTATGGACCGACCTGCTGACCGACCTGGACCACTACA
The DNA here is from genome assembly GCF_002020805.1 of Solemya velesiana gill symbiont. Taxonomy (GTDB): domain Bacteria; phylum Pseudomonadota; class Gammaproteobacteria; order Chromatiales; family Chromatiaceae; genus Sedimenticola_A. Next base: position 9,889 of record NZ_MPRJ01000058.1, read on the forward strand.
AGGGTCGTGCCTACGCTATCGAAGACGTACCTGGTGACGATAACGCTTTCTACGCTTTCATCGCTTACCCCATCGACCTGTTCGAAGAGGGTTCCGTTGTAAACGTATTCACCTCCCTGGTAGGTAATGTATTCGGCTTCAAGGCCGTTCGTGCTCTGCGTCTGGAAGACGTTCGCTTCCCGCTGGCTTACGTTATGACCTGTAATGGACCGCCTCACGGTATCCAGGCCGAGCGTGACATCATGAACAAGTACGGTCGTCCGATGCTGGGTTGCACCATTAAGCCCAAGCTGGGTCTGTCCGCCAAGAACTACGGTCGTGCCTGCTACGAAGGTCTGCGCGGTGGTCTGGACTTCACCAAGGACGACGAGAACGTCAACTCCCAGCCTTTCATGCGTTGGAAGCAGCGTTTCGACTTCGTAATGGAAGCCATCCTCAAGGCAGAAGCCGAGACCGGTGAGCGTAAGGGTCACTACCTGAACGTTACCGCTCCTACTCCTGAAGAGATGTACAAGCGTGCCGAGTACGCCAAAGAGATCGGCGCTCCCATCATCATGCACGACTACCTGACCGGCGGTTTCACTGCTAACACCGGCCTGGCCCAGTGGTGTCGTGATAATGGCATGCTGCTGCACATCCACCGTGCAATGCATGCCGTACTCGACCGTAACCCCAACCACGGTATCCACTTCCGCGTACTGACCAAGGCACTGCGTCTGTCCGGTGGTGACCACCTGCACTCCGGTACCGTTGTAGGTAAGCTGGAAGGTGACCGTGAAGCAACCCTGGGTTGGATCGACATTATGCGCGACTCCTACATCAAGGAAGATCGCAGCCGCGGTATCTTCTTCGACCAGGATTGGGGCTCCATGCCTGGCGTAATCCCCGTTGCTTCCGGTGGTATCCACGTATGGCACATGCCTGCGCTGGTTAGCATCTTCGGCGACGACTCCGTACTGCAGTTCGGTGGTGGTACTCTGGGTCATCCCTGGGGTAACGCTGCGGGTGCTGCTGCCAACCGTGTTGCTGTTGAAGCCTGTGTTCAGGCTCGCAACGAAGGTGTTGAGCTTGAGAAAGAAGGTAAGGAAGTTCTTACTAAGGCCGCTGCCAGCAGCCCCGAGCTCAAGATGGCTATGGAAACCTGGAAAGAGATCAAGTTCGAGTTCGACACCGTCGACAAGCTGGACGTTGCTCACAAGTAATGACAGCAGGCACCCGCCATTCGCGGCGGGTGTCTCGAACCATGAATTCGAATTTAAACTAGAGGTATATACCAATGAGTGATGTGCAAGACTATAACTCCAGTCTGTCTAACGAGGCGAGCCGCAAGTTCGAGACTTTCTCTTACCTGCCTACCATGTCTGCAGACGAGATCCGTACTCAGATCCAGTACATCGTAGACAAGGGCTGGAACCCCAGCGTTGAGCATACTGAGCCTGAGAATGCTACCGGTTCTTTCTGGTACATGTGGAAGCTGCCTATGTTCGGTGAGACCGACGTCGACGCTATCCTGGCTGAGCTGGATGCTTGTCACAAAGCCCACCCGAACAACCACGTTCGTCTGCTGGGCCTGGACAACTTCGCACAGTGTGCAGGTACTTCTATGATTATCTACCGCGCGGCTGCCAACTAAGTCGACTAGGGTAATTCATAGATAAATGAAAAGCCCCTGGCCGAGGAGTTTTGGGCAGGGGCTTTTTTAATTCGCGATGGAAATCAAATAATGGCAAAACCGGATAAGTACGTAGGCATCAATAATGACGTGAATGGTGGTATGACCACCATCGGAAAAATCATTCGTGATGCGTGGGTATTTGGTCTCATCCCTGAAGATGAAACCTGTGAAGGCTGGATGATTCAAGGTATCGACAGCCTGTTACATAAGGTCAATGCCGAGTGGGATAAGTACGGCTGCCTGGTAAGCCATTTGCCCGAAGACTTAAGAGGGCGTCACCAGAGAATCCATAACGAATGGATAGAAAAAGCCAAGGCCGCCGGCTGGTCTGGTGAAGTGGAAACCGGCGACGAAGATTAAGAATTGGAACTTCAACGTAGAGAAGAAGGTGTGTTATGTCTGATACAACTGTAGATCCGAAGCAGTATATTATTAAGTCCGAGCCTTACTATGAGTCTGTTGGTGATGAAGTAGCGCTGTACGAAGCGGCTTATAACGCTCGTATGCCGGTAATGCTGAAAGGTCCCACGGGTTGCGGTAAGTCCCGTTTTGTTGAATACATGGCTCACAAACTGGGCAAGCCCCTGATCACTGTTGCATGTAACGAAGACATGACGGCCTCTGACCTGGTCGGCCGCTTTCTGTTGGATAAGGACGGTACCAAGTGGCAGGACGGTCCCCTGACCACCGCTGCACGTATCGGTGCCATCTGCTACCTCGATGAGGTGGTGGAAGCCCGTCAGGATACCACCGTTGTTATCCACCCCCTTACCGACCACCGTCGTACTCTGCCCCTGGACAAGAGGGGCGAACTGATTGAAGCGCATCCTGATTTCCAGCTGGTTATCTCCTATAACCCTGGCTACCAGTCGCTGATGAAGGACCTGAAACAGTCGACCAAGCAGCGTTTCGGCGGCATGGATTTTGACTATCCGCTAGAAGAAACCGAAACCGCCATTGTCTCCAAGGAATCCGGCGTGGATTCCGAGACCGCCGGTAAGCTGGTGCAGATCGCTCATCGTGCGCGTAACCTGAAGGGTCACGGTCTGGATGAAGGTATCTCCACCCGTCTGCTGGTGTACGCAGGACAGCTGATTGGCAAGGGCGTAGAACCCATTGCCGCATGCAAGATGACCATGGTAACCCCGCTGACCGATGATCCGGATATGCGTGACACTCTGGATGCAGCGGTACAAACCTTCTTTGGTTAATTGATATTTATATCAACGACGTGCCATGCCTGTGCTAGGCAGGTATGGCGACTCATCAATAACCAAGGGGAGTCTTGAATACGGTGATCGACCAGTATTTGGTTCAGTCGCTTCGTCAGGGCTTGCCTGAGAAAGGTTAGGTATAAAATATGTCGATTAAGCTTGAAGATTACGAAGAGTATCTTGAGGATATCGCGCCCGAGATCCGTGATGTACTGGAAGGTACATTCCAGGAAGCGGCGCGTGTTATGTCCCCCGCTGGTCTACAGGATTACCTGGAAGGTGCCAAGGGTCTATGCGGACTGGGTCGCGGCAAGGACCTGGTGATTTCCTACCTGCAGGAGATGCCGCTGGTGGCCAAGGAGTGTGGTGAAGACGTCGTCGAAGACTGCTTGCAGGCTGCGATGAAGCTCTCCTCCATGACTTCAGGTGAAGTGATCGCCCTGTTGTTCAACAGTCTGCCCACGGCTTCCCGCCGCCTGGGTGATGCGCAACTGCTGCGTGGTTACCTGACCCTGATTCACCAGTTGGCGGGCACCGCGGCTCGTGGCCTGCGTCCGATGCTGAACCACATTGACGAGTTGCTTTCCAAGTTGACTCTGAGTGGTCTGCGTCGCTGGGCCAACTTTGGTGCACAGGCCTACCGCCGCGACTTTGAAAATCTGACCAAGTACTTCAGCCTGCAGTCACAGGACGCACAGGCGATGCTGCAGCAGGAGCGTCGTGGTGTGCTGTTTATCGATGTGCAGCGTAAGCTGAACTTCTACCTGCGCGCTCTGTGGGGGCGTGATTTCTTCCTGCGCCCAACCGGTGCCGACTATACCGATTTCAGGCCCTACATCGATAACCTGATTATCCATATGCCCGATGCGGTGGATGATGTTGGGCCTGATGATAACAAGGTCCCCGGTATGGAGCTCTATCGTGCCACCGCCGCGCATATGGCCGCCCATATGGCCTATACCGAGTCGGCCATCTCTGCCGAGATGATGAGTCCGGCCCAGATGTGGTTCATCGGCTTCCTGGAAGACGCCCGGATTGAATACAAGGCGTCCAATGATTTCCCTGGTTTGAAAAAGCTATGGAGAACATTGTTGAGAATTACCGATGAGGATGATCATCCGGAACATCCAACCATGCTTGTTCTGGAACACATCGCCCTGATGCTGCTGGATAGCATTATCAGTATCGATGATGAAGAGATCAGTGCCTACGTCAAGCGTTACCATGAAGAGATCGAAGAGAAACAGGACGATCAAAACTACTCCTGGCATATGGGCGTAGAGCTGTTCAACCTGTTCAGTGCGCGCAAGGCAGTACCCAGCCTGCGTATCCTGGAGCGGATTCGTATCCCCTATCGTGACGATAACCGTTACGTGTGGGAGTTTGCAGAGTTCGACTGGAACCAGGGTATTGAGTACATAGCAGCAAGCCAACAGCAGGTACGCAAGTACGTTTCAGCTGTGGAAATGGCCAACGAAGTGGACTGCGAACTGGCTGGTGATGATGCTCAGGAGATCTGGATCTGCTCTACGGAGTTTATGCCCTACGAGGATGCCGGTGAAGCAACCGTCAGCTTCAACGAAATGTGGGGCAAAGAGCCGGTTTCCCAGCCGTATCACTATCATGAGTGGGACTATCAGATTCAGTTGCATCGTCCTGACTGGGCTACAGTTTACGAGCGTCGCCAGGCCAAGGGTGATCCGGAGGTGATCGATAAGATCCTTACCGAGCACCGCCCCATTGCACATCGCATCAAGCAGATCATCGATCTGCTCTCTCCGGAAGGGGTGCAGCGTCAGCGTGGTATGGAAGACGGTGATGAGATCGATATCAATGCCGCGGTCGATGCAATGATCTCCATTCGCATGGGTGAGCAGCCTAATCCGCGCATTACCATGCGTAACGTGTTAAAGAATCGTGACCTGTCGGTGGTAGTGCTTCTGGACCTGTCCGAGTCGACCAATGAGCCTATTGGTGGTTCCGAGAAGACCGTGCTGGAACTGACCCGTGAGGCCTCCAGCCTGGTGGCGACCGCTATCAATGGTATCGGTGATCCCTTTGCCATCCACGGCTTTGCTTCCGATGGCCGTCATGAGGTGCAGTACTACCGCTTCAAGGACTTCAACCAGCATTACGATGATGATGCCAAGGCGCGGCTTGCTGGTATGGAAGGTGGACTCTCCACCCGTATGGGTGCGGCCATGCGTCACGCCGGACATCACCTGTTGAAGCGGCCTGAGCGTCGTAAGCTGTTGTTGATCGTGACCGATGGTGAGCCGGCGGATATCGATGAACGCGATCCGCAGCACCTGCGTTACGACACCAAGAAGGCGGTTGAGGAGTTATACAGCAAGGGCGTACTGTCCTACTGCCTGACCCTTGACCCCAATGCGGACAACTACGTGAAGCGCATCTTCGGTGCCAATAACTACACCATCGTCGATAATGTGGACAAGTTGCCTGAACAGCTGCCGGTGCTCTTCGCGAGCCTGACCAGTTAGTACCAGGTGTAAAGGTTGGTAGGTAAAGCAGGGTGAGTCGTGTTACCGATGTGCCTGTCTATGTTCAAAGGGAAGCTGAACTACCTGCATCACTTTACAATCTGTGGCGTCGTGCCAGGAACCGATTGACGCTGCCAGTTCGTTTTCCATTGGATGACCGTCACGGAATGGTGATGATCGTCGAGGAGAATGAACTGGTTTGCGTCAACGAGCTGCAAAACGATCTTCCCTACCTGGCCTGGGTGGAGTTTGAAGACAAGGGGCGCGATGCACTGCATACACCAGTGAAGTGCAAACTCAATTACTATCACTATGCCGCATCAAAATTTCGTGCAAAAGCGCTGGAGCAGATGCAGCGTGGCCTGGACCAACTGCTGAGCACGTAGAAAAGCCGGCGTCATTCCTTTCATACCATCAGGCTGGCATCTGGATTCAGTTGCCCAGGTTCTTTTTTCTTTCCGCGGTAAATTCCCACCATTTTTTGGCAGGGCCGCCTTCCATGTACCTGGCGGTTTCGGATAATAAGTGCAATTGGTAGTTGAAGGGCCAGCTGGTAGAGTCGGCGCTTCTCCCGACCAAGAGACGAAGCACTTATGAGCTACAA
>NZ_MPRJ01000059.1 GCF_002020805.1 Solemya velesiana gill symbiont
GTGAGTGGTGATCGCAGCGGTCAGCGTGGTCTTACCGTGGTCAACGTGACCAATGGTGCCCACGTTAACGTGCGGCTTTGTACGCTCGAATTTTTCCTTAGACACGGCTCTTACCCCTTAATGTAAGGATTAATGTTTGTTAATCACGGCATCGGCCAAGTTGGCCGGTACCTCTGTATACTTCGAAAACTCCATGCTGTACGTCGCACGGCCTTGAGTAGCGGATCGCAGGTCGGTCGCGTAGCCGAACATCTCGGACAGCGGCACCTCGGCCTTGATCTGCTTGCCTGCAGGGGAGTCATCCATGCCCTGAACGATACCGCGCCGGCTGTTCAGGTCACCCATGACGTCGCCCATGTACTCCTCAGGCGTTACCACTTCAACCTTCATTATCGGCTCAAGCAGTACAGGATTCGCTTTAACGGTACCCTCTCTGAAACACATGGAACCTGCAATCTTGAACGCCATTTCGTTGGAGTCCACATCGTGATAGGAACCATCAAACAGGGTTACCTTTACATCAACCATCGGATAGCCGGCGATAACGCCGCTCTCCATCTGCTCCTGAACACCCTTATCCACGGCGGGAATGTATTCCCGGGGTACGACACCGCCCACGATCTCGTTGACGAACTCGTAGCCTGAACCCGCTTCCTGGGGCTCAATACGCAGATAAACATGACCATACTGGCCGCGACCACCGGACTGGCGCACAAACTTCGACTCGAGCTCCACAGCGTTGCGAATGGTTTCGCGGTAGGCCACCTGGGGCGCACCCACGTTGGCTTCAACACTGAATTCGCGACGCATGCGGTCGACGATAATATCCAGGTGCAGTTCGCCCATGCCGGCAATAATGGTCTGACCCGACTCTTCATCCGTACTCACACGAAAGGAGGGGTCTTCCTGGGCCAGCTTGGAGAGGGCAACGCCCATCTTCTCCTGGTCTGCCTTGGTTCTGGGCTCAACCGCAACCGCGATAACCGGCTCCGGGAACTCCATACGCTCCAGCGTAATAACATGTCCCTGGTCACACAGGGTCTCACCGGTGGTGACATCTTTAAGACCAACCGCCGCAGCAATATCCCCAGCGCGAACCTCCTTGATCTCCTCTCGGGTGTTGGAGTGCATCTGCAGGATGCGGCCGATCCGTTCCTTCTTGCCCTTAACGGGGTTGTATACACTGTCACCCGACTTCAGCACACCGGAATAAACCCGGAAGAAAGTCAGAGAGCCGACAAACGGATCTGTTGCAATCTTGAAAGCAAGAGCGGCAAAAGGCTCTTCGTCGCTGGAGGGACGGGACGCTACGGTCTCGTCTGCATCATCCAGGACACCGGCAATAGCAGGCACATCTGTCGGCGCCGGCATATACTCGATAACCGCATCCAGCATGGCTTGCACACCCTTGTTCTTAAAGGCGGAACCACACAGCATGGGCGTAATTTCGTTTTTCAGTGTACGGGCGCGAATGCCTTCTTTAATCTCAGCATCCGAGAGATCACCCTCTTCCAGATACTTTTCCATGAGCGCTTCGGTGGCTTCGGCCGCCGCTTCGATCATGTGTTCGCGCCACTCTTCGGCAAGGTCCTGGAGATCGGCAGGAATCTCCTGCTCTTCATACTCTATGCCGCGGGATGCCTCGTCCCAGATGATGGCTTTCATCTTGACGAGATCGACTACGCCCTTGAAATTCTCTTCCGCACCGATGGCTATCTGAAGAGGTACTGGCGTCGCGCCCAGTCGGTCTTTGACCTGCTCTACTACACGTAGAAAGTTGGCACCCATACGATCCATCTTGTTGACGAATGCAATACGGGGCACACCATATTTGTTGGCCTGGCGCCAGACAGTCTCGGATTGGGGCTCTACGCCGCCCACCGCGCAGAAGACTGCACATGCGCCATCCAGGACACGAAGAGAACGCTCAACCTCAATGGTGAAGTCAACGTGCCCCGGGGTATCGATAATGTTGATCCGGTGCTCAGGGAACTGCTGGTCCATACCGGACCAGAAACAGGTGGTTGCTGCAGAGGTAATGGTAATTCCGCGCTCCTGCTCCTGCTCCATCCAGTCCATCGTGGCGGCACCATCGTGCACTTCACCGATCTTATGCGATACACCGGTGTAGTACAGAATGCGCTCAGTAGTCGTAGTCTTGCCTGCATCAATGTGAGCCATGATGCCAAGATTACGATAGCGCTCAATAGGTGTGGTACGTGCCACGCAACTATATCCTGATCAACAATGTTAAAGAGCAAAGGGTTTTCCAACGAAAACCCAGAAAACAACCATTCGCTTACCAGCGGTAATGCGAGAAGGCCTTGTTGGCCTCAGCCATGCGATGCGTATCCTCACGCTTCTTCACTGCAGCGCCACGCTGCTCGGCAGCATCGGACAGTTCGCCCGCCAGACGCTGAGCCATGGACTTTTCACTACGCTTGCGAGCCGCCTCGATCAACCAGCGCATGGCTAGGGTGTTACGACGGGTCGCACGAACCTCTACCGGAACCTGGTAGGTGGCACCACCGACACGGCGGGACTTAACCTCAACCAGGGGACGCACGTTTTCCAGCGCCTTCTCCAGGAGTTCCATGGGGTCACCACCGGAACGCGACTCGAGCGTGTCCAGGGCACCGTACAGGATCTTCTCAGCAACAGCCTTCTTACCGTCGACCATTACCATGTTCATGAACTTAGTGAGCAATTCGCTTCCGAACTTGGGGTCCGGGAGAATTCCTCGCTTCGCTGCTACTCGTCTTCTCGCCATATTTCTTGACTCAGCTTTATATTATTGCCGCCAATCAGCTCTTAGGCCGCTTGGCACCATACTTGGAACGACCCTGACGGCGACTCTCAACACCGGAGGTATCGAGACTACCGCGCACTACGTGGTAACGCACACCAGGCAAATCCTTCACACGACCGCCGCGGATCAGCACTACAGAGTGCTCCTGCAGATTGTGACCCTCACCGCCGATGTAGGAGCTCACCTCGAAACCATTGGTCAGACGCACACGAGCAACTTTACGCAGTGCCGAGTTCGGCTTCTTGGGGGTGGTGGTATACACACGAGTGCAGACACCACGCTTCTGCGGACAGGCCTCCAGGGCCGGCACATTGCTCTTTTCTACTTTGCGCTTACGAGGCTTGCGCACCAACTGATTGATTGTTGCCATTCTATTTCCGTCTCCAGGGATACGAACAACGCACCCTCTCGCACCAGAAAAAGCGAGCAATCGACCCTCTCCGGCCCGCGTTGTCAGCGCCGGGTGTTCGATTGCCTGCCAATAACCTATTCCAAGGGGGCATTTGAATCCCCCAACTCATTTACACGATATACGCTGACATTTGCGACAGCTTTACCGAGGAGCGCGCATTCTACGCGCCACACCGACGGGTGTCAACAACCAACGCCGGCGATTTTATTGCTTTCTGCCGCTCCGGAAAACGGCAATGGGACCGGGATTCCTCCCGGCCTCACAGCTTACTCGCTATCCGCAGTGTTCAGGGCCTGCTTGATGGCCTCTTCCACCTCATCGGCAGCCATCTCGACCTTGCCGCCAGCTTCGGCCTCCAGCTCATCGTCACGCCGACGACGGCGCTCGTTGTGATAGGAGAGACCGGTACCGGCCGGAATCAGGCGACCGACGATCACGTTCTCCTTCAGGCCGTTCAGGGTATCGCTGGAACCACGAACCGCCGCCTCGGTGAGAACGCGGGTGGTCTCCTGGAACGATGCCGCAGAGATGAAGGACTCGGTGGCCAGGGACGCCTTGGTGATACCCAGCAGCATCGGCTCGAAGAGCGCAGGCTGCTTGCCCTCGGCGACCATCTTGTCGTTCTCCTCCATGACCCGGGCCTTCTCCACCTGCTCACCACGCAGGAAGCGGGTATCGCCCGGCGCACTGATCTCGACCTTGCGCAGCATCTGGCGGTTGATCACCTCGATGTGCTTGTCGTTGATCTTTACACCCTGCAGGCGGTAAACGTCCTGAATCTCCTTCACCAGGTAGGAGGCCAGCTCGATCACGCCACGCAGACGCAGGATATCGTGGGGGTTAAGCTCGCCGTCGGAGATGATTTCACCCTTCTCCACGTGCTCACCCTCGAACACGTTGACATGACGCCATTTCGGGATCAGCTCTTCGTGCTGCTCGCCATCGGCGTCAGTAACGATCAGGCGCTGCTTGCCCTTGGTGTCCTTGCCGAAGGAGACCGTTCCGGTCGCCTCTGCCAGAATCGCAGGATCCTTGGGCTTACGCGCTTCGAACAGGTCGGCAACGCGGGGCAGACCACCGGTGATGTCACGGGTCTTGGAGGACTCCTGGGGAATACGCGCCAGGGTGTCACCAACCTTTACCGTGGCACCGTCAGCCACGTTGACCACCGCGCCGGAAGGCAGGTAGTAGTGGGCCGGGATATCGGTACCCGCAATATTGAGGTCCTTACCCTTGGCATCTACCAGCTTCACCATGGGACGCATATCCTTGCCTGCGGAAGGACGCTGCTTGGGATCGATAATCACCAGGGATGCCAGGCCGGTCACATCGTCCACTTGGCTCTGTACAGAGACGCCGTCCACGAACTCGACGAACTGGAGGACACCCTCCACCTCCGTGATAACCGGGTGGGTGTGCGGGTCCCAGCCAGCGATCAGCTGACCACCCTCGACCGCGTCATCTTCGGCAACCTTGATTGCCGCACCGTAGGGCACCTTGTAACGCTCACGCTCGCGACCTACCTCGTCGACCACAGTCAGTTCACCGGAACGGGAAACTGCAACCAGGTCGCCACTGTGGTGCTCGACAGTCTTGATGTTATGCAGACGCACGGTACCGCCAGTCTTCACCTCGATGCTGTTTACAGCAGCAGCACGGGATGCCGCACCACCAATGTGGAAGGTACGCATGGTCAGCTGGGTACCGGGCTCACCGATGGACTGCGCGGCGATTACGCCGACGGCCTCACCCATGTTCACCTGGTGGCCACGCGCCAGGTCACGACCGTAGCACTTGGAGCAGACACCGACACGGGAATCACAGCTGATGGGGGAACGTACCATCACATGGTCGATACCGACCGCCTCCAGGCGGTCCACCCAGCCTTCGTCCAGCAGGGTGCCCGACTCGCAGACCACCTCGTCGGTACCGGGACGGTAGAGGGGCTGTGCAGTCACACGACCCAGGATGCGCTCGCGCAGGGGCTCGACCACGTCGCCACCCTCAATGATCGGGTGCATCATCAGGCCGTCCTCGGTGCCGCAGTCCTCTTCCAGTACCACCATGTCCTGGGCCACGTCGACGAGACGACGGGTCAGGTAACCGGAGTTCGCGGTCTTCAGGGCGGTATCCGCCAGACCCTTACGAGCGCCGTGGGTGGAGATGAAGTACTGCAGTACGTCGAGACCCTCGCGGAAGTTCGCGGTAATGGGTGTCTCGATGATGGAGCCGTCGGGCTTGGCCATCAGGCCACGCATGCCGGCGAGCTGACGAATCTGCGCCGCGGAACCACGGGCGCCGGAATCGGCCATCATATAAATAGGGTTGAAGGAGTCCTGCTCGACCTCGTTACCCTCGCGATCGATCACCTGCTCCTTACCCAGACGGGACATCATCGCCTTGGCCACCTGGTCGTTGGTGTGGGACCAGATATCGACCACCTTGTTGTAGCGTTCACCGTTGGTTACCAGGCCGGAGGCGTACTGGTTCTCGATCTCGCGCACCTCCTGTTCGGCGGAGGCCAGGATCTTCTCCTTCTCGTCCGGAATGGTCATATCCTCCATACCGATGGAAACACCGGCACGGGTGGCGAGACGGAAGCCCATGTACATCACCTGGTCGGCAAAGATCACAGACCCCTTCAGGCCCACCTTGCGGTAGCAGGTGTTGACCATGTTGGAGATGGAGCGCTTGTCCATGGAACGGTTGATGATATCGAAGGGCAGGCCCTTGGGAAGAATCTCGGAGAGCAGCGCACGACCAACCGTGGTATCAACGATCCTCACCACGTCGGTTATATTGCCATCTTCATCCTCATCGATGTCGTTGATACGAACCTTCACCCTGGCCTGCAGTTCGACCTGGCGGGACTCGTAGGCACGGTGCACCTCTTCGACGTTGGCAAACACCATGCCTTCGCCCTTGGCGTTGATGCGCTCACGGGTCATGTAGTAGAGACCCAGCACCACGTCCTGGGAAGGCACGATGATGGGCTCACCGTTGGCGGGCGAGAGGATGTTGTTGGTGGACATCATCAGGCTGCGCGCCTCGAGTTGCGCCTCGATGGAGAGCGGCACGTGCACGGCCATCTGGTCGCCGTCGAAGTCGGCGTTGAATGCGGTACATACCAGGGGGTGCAGCTGAATAGCCTTGCCCTCGATCAGCACGGGCTCGAACGCCTGGATACCGAGACGGTGCAGGGTGGGCGCACGGTTGAGCATCACCGGATGCTCGCGGATCACCTCTTCCAGGATATCCCACACCTCGCCGGTGCCGCGCTCGACCAGCTTCTTGGCCGCCTTGATGGTGGTGGCCAGGCCGCGCAGCTGCAGCTTGGAGAAGATGAAGGGCTTGAACAGCTCAAGTGCCATCTTCTTGGGCAGGCCGCACTGGTGCAGCTTCAGAGTCGGGCCCACAACGATAACGGAACGACCGGAGTAGTCGACACGCTTACCCAGCAGGTTCTGACGGAAACGGCCCTGCTTACCCTTGATCATGTCGGCCAGTGACTTCAGCGGACGCTTGTTGGTGCCGGTAATGGCACGGCCACGGCGGCCGTTGTCCAGCAGCGCATCAACGGACTCCTGCAGCATGCGCTTTTCGTTGCGCACGATAATATCGGGTGCGCTGAGGTCCAGCAGACGCTTCAGACGGTTGTTACGGTTGATCACGCGACGGTAGAGGTCGTTCAGATCAGAGGTCGCGAAACGGCCACCGTCCAGGGGTACCAGCGGACGCAGTTCCGGCGGCAGTACGGGCAGTACGGTCAGGATCATCCACTCGGGACGATTACCGGAGGCGTTCAGGGACTCCACCAGCTTCAGGCGCTTGCTCAGCTTCTTCAGCTTGGTCTCGGAGTTTGTGCTGGCGATATCTTCACGCAGGGTCTCGGTTTCGCGGTCGAGAGTGAGGGTGGTCAGCAGTTCGTAGACTGCCTCGGCGCCCATGCGTGCGTCGAATTCGTCACCGTTCTCTTCGATCGCCTCCAGGTACTCCTCGTCGGTGAGCAGCTGGCCGCGCTCCAGGGTGGTCATGCCGGGATCGACAACCACGAAGGATTCGAAGTAGAGCACCCGCTCGATGTCACGCAGGGTCATATCCAGCAACAGGCCGATGCGCGAGGGCAGCGACTTGAGGAACCAGATATGGGCGACCGGGCTGGCCAGCTCGATGTGGCCCATGCGCTCGCGGCGAACCTTGGCCAGGGTGACTTCAACGCCACACTTTTCACACACCACGCCGCGGTGCTTGAGTCGCTTGTACTTGCCGCACAGGCACTCGTAGTCGCTGACCGGGCCAAAGATCTTGGCGCAGAATAGACCGTCACGCTCCGGCTTGAAGGTACGGTAGTTGATGGTCTCAGGCTTCTTCACTTCACCGTAAGACCAGGAACGGATCATGTCGGGCGAGGCCAGGCCGATGCGAATGGAATCAAAGTCCTCGGACTGTCCTTGCTGCTTCAGAATTTTAAGTAGATCTTTCAAGATCGTATCTCCTGCAATCAGGGTCCAGATTTACACTTGGTTCGGTTACCGGATGTCTTTCCGGACCCTATTCCCGATCCAACTCAATATCGATACCGAGCGAACGGATCTCCTTGACCAGTACGTTGAAGGATTCGGGCATGCCCGCCTCCATACGGTGGTCACCGTCGACGATGTTCTTGTACATGCGGGTACGGCCAGTCACGTCATCGGACTTGACCGTAAGCATCTCCTGCAGTGTGTAGGCCGCGCCGTAGGCTTCCAGCGCCCAGACCTCCATCTCACCGAAGCGCTGACCGCCGAACTGCGCCTTACCACCCAGCGGCTGCTGGGTAACCAGGCTGTACGGACCGGTGGAACGCGCGTGCATCTTGTCGTCCACCAGGTGGTTCAGCTTCAGCATGTACATGTAGCCAACCGTGACGGGGCGGTCGAAGGATTCACCGGTACGACCATCGTAAAGCGTGGTCTGACCGCTCTCCGGCAGATCAGCCAGCTTCAGCATAGCCTTGATCTCGTCTTCGGAGGCACCGTCGAATACCGGCGTTGCCGTGGGCACACCCTTCTTCAGGTTGCTGGCAAGCTCTACAACTTCTTCGTCCGACAGACCCTTGATGTCCTCGGACTTACCGCTGGTGTTGTATACCTTCTCCAGGAACTTCCTGAGTTCGGTCATCTTGGCCTGAGCTTCGAGCATGGCACCGATCTTGCGACCGACACCCTTGGCCGCCCAACCCAGGTGAGTCTCGAGCACCTGCCCGACGTTCATACGGGAAGGTACGCCCAAGGGGTTGAGCACGATATCAACCGGCTCGCCATTCTCGTCGAAAGGCATATCCTCGACCGGCACAATGGTGGAGATAACACCCTTATTACCGTGACGGCCCGCCATCTTGTCACCGGGCTGGATGCGACGCTTGACCGCAACGTAGACCTTGACCATCTTGAGCACGCCGGGTGCCAGGTCGTCGCCGGTTGTCAGCTTGCGCTTCTTCTCCTCGAATCTCTCGCGGAAATCCTCGCGCTGCTGCTTGATCTGTTCGGCAATGGTCTCCAACTGGGCCGCCGCCTCTTCGTTGCGCAGGCGGATCTCGAGCCACTTGTCGCGGTCCAGTTCAGCCAGGTAGGACTGCTTGATCTTGGTGCCGGCCTTCAGGCCCTTGGGGCCACCGTCGGCAACCTTGCCGGTGAGCATCTTCTCGACACGGTCGAAGGTGTCGTCCTCCATGATGCGCAGCTGGTCATTCAGATCCTGCTGTACACGCTCCAGCTCGGTGTTCTCGATCTGCAGTGCACGGGCATCTTTCTCGACACCGTCGCGAGTGAAGACCTGAACGTCGATAACGGTACCGGCCACGCTGGAGGAGACGCGCAGGGAGGTATCCTTAACGTCCGCCGCCTTCTCACCGAAGATGGCGCGCAGCAGCTTCTCTTCCGGAGTCAGCTGGGTCTCACCCTTGGGGGTTACCTTACCGACCAGGATGTCACCCTCTTTCACCTCGGCACCGATGTAGACGATACCCGATTCATCGAGCTTGGCCAGGGCGGCCTCACCCACGTTGGGGATATCGCCAGTGATCTCTTCAGGGCCCAGCTTGGTGTCACGGGCCATGCAGGTCAGCTCTTCGATGTGAATGGTGGTGAAACGATCCTCTTTCACAACGTTCTCGGAGACCAGGATGGAATCCTCGAAGTTGTAGCCGTTCCAGGCCATGAAGGCGATGCGCATGTTCTGACCCAGGGCCAGCTCACCCATGTCAGTAGAGGGGCCGTCGGCCATCACGTCACCACGCGCCACCATGTCACCCGGCTTCACCAGGGGACGCTGGTTAATGCAGGTGTTCTGGTTGGAACGGGTGTACTTGGTGAGGTTGTAGATATCCACACCAGGCTCGCCGGGGATACTCTCGTCGTCGTTGACCACGACCACGATACGCCCGGCGTCCACGGAGTCCACTCGACCACCGCGCTTGGCCACAACGGTCACGCCGGAATCCACGGCAACCGCACGCTCCATACCGGTACCCACCAGGGGCTTGTCGGCACGCAGCGTGGGAACAGCCTGGCGCTGCATGTTGGAACCCATCAGTGCACGGTTGGCGTCGTCGTGCTCCAGGAACGGAATCATGGATGCCGCCACGGACACGATCTGCTTGGGCGACACATCCATGTACTGGATCTTGTCCGGGGTGGAGAGGGTGAACTCGTTCTGATGACGACAGGCCACCAGCTCCTCGGTCATTTTGCCCTTGGCGTCGAGGCCGGTGTTGGCCTGGGCGATAACGTAACGCCCCTCTTCAATCGCCGACAAGTAGTGAATCTCGTCGGTTACCTTGCCGTCCTTGACCACACGATACGGGGTTTCCAGGAAACCGTAGTCGTTGGTGCGGGCGTAGACGGACAGGGAGTTGATCAATCCGATGTTGGGACCTTCAGGGGTCTCAATGGGACAGACACGGCCGTAGTGCGTGGGATGTACGTCACGCACCTCGAAGCCTGCGCGTTCGCGGGCCAGGCCGCCGGGACCAAGAGCCGATACGCGACGCTTGTGGGTCACCTCGGACAGCGGGTTGTTCTGGTCCATGAACTGCGAGAGCTGACTGGAACCGAAGAACTCCTTGATCGCCGCGGAGACCGGCTTGGCGTTGATCATCTCTTGGGGCATCAGACCTTCGGACTCGGCCAGGGTCAGACGCTCCTTGACCGCGCGCTCGACGCGCACCAGGCCGACGCGGAACTGGTTCTCGGCCATCTCACCAACACAACGAATGCGACGGTTACCGAGGTGGTCGATATCGTCCACGATGCCGATGCCGTTACGGATATTGATCAGCTCTTTCAGTACATCGATGATGTCTTCGTTGGAGAGGGTGCCGGCACCGGTCTCCTCTTCACGACCCAGGCGCTTGTTGAACTTCATACGTCCAACCGCGGAGAGATCGTAGCGATCATCGGTGAAGAACAAACCGTTGAACAGATTCTGAGCTGCCTCCTTGGTAGGCGGCTCGCCCGGGCGCATCATGCGGTAGATCTCAACCTGGGCCTTGAGCTGGGAAGCGGCAGGATCGATGCGCAGGGTGTGCGAAATGTAGGGACCGTGATCCAGGTCGTTGGTGAACAGGGTCTCGATCTTCTTGACACCCTTGTCCAGCAGTGTTTCGAGCAGATCTTCGGTAATCTCGTCGTTGGCATTGGCCAGCAGTTCACCGGTTTCGGTATCGACGATGTTGTGAGCCAGTACCTTGCCATGCATGAAGTCAAAGGGCACGTCCAGGGTCTTCACGCCAGCCTTCTCGAACTCGCGGATATGACGCTGAGTGACACGGCGGCCGGTCTCGACGACGACACTCTTGCCTACCTTGATATCGAAGGTGGCCGTTTCACCGCGAAGACGCTCAGGCACCAGGGTCAGCTTCGCACCCTTCTTGGAGAGGGCGAAGTTGTCGGTCTCGAAGAACATACCGAGGATCTCCTCGGTCTCGTAACCGAGAGCGTTCAGCAGGATGGTCGCGGGCAGTTTGCGGCGACGGTCGATGCGTACGAAGACACTGTCCTTGGGATCGAACTCGAAATCGAGCCAGGAACCGCGGTAGGGAATCACCCGCGCAGAGAACAGCAGCTTACCGGAGCTGTGGGTCTTGCCCTTGTCATGGTCGAAGAAGACACCGGGTGAGCGGTGCAACTGGGAGACGATGACCCGCTCGGTACCGTTGATGACAAAGGTACCGGTATCGGTCATCAGGGGCAGTTCCCCCATGTAGACTTCCTGCTCACGGATATCCTTGACTACCTTGGAGCCCGCGGGTGCCTCTTTGTCATAGATCACCAGGCGTACCAGGACGCGCAGGGGAGCCGCGTAGGTGGCACCACGCAGTTGACACTCACGCACGTCGAACGTGGGCTCGCCAAGGCGGTAGCTAACGTACTCAAGTACTGCATTTCCGGAGTAACTCTCGATCGGAAAAACCGATTTGAATGCTGCATGCAAGCCGACATCGCCAAATTCGTCAGCTTTGGCGCCAGCCTGCAAAAACTTGCGGTAAGACTCGATCTGCGTCGCCAGCAAAAAAGGCACTTCAAGGATACTCGGTCGCTTGCCGAAATCCTTACGAATGCGCTTTTTCTCGGTGAAAGAATAGGCCATGTTGCCGTCCCTCGATTTCTTAGGCGTTACACAAGACCCCGTAAGGGTCTTCATAAATTTTCAATTTAATTCATCCAGCTCTCGTTCCCTGCCGGATCACTTCCCTGTCGCTGTATCATCCTGCCCGACACCCACGTCAGGCTTGCGCAAGAACAAACTAACTACTTTTCCATGTAGGGTTTCACGTCGATTCACTTCGACCTGACGATGAAACTCTGAAAACAGCTCAACGAGCCGTTTTCACAGCGCCATCCAGAAGCGGGAAAAGGCCGGCGGCGAAATCGCCACCAGCCCAATCTGCCGGTTGTTGCAGACCCGTAAAGCCAAGCAAGATTACTTGACTTCGACGGTAGCGCCTGCCTCTTCCAGCTGCTTCTTGACGTCTTCTGCTTCGTCTTTGGATACTGCTTCCTTCAGCGTGGTAGGTGCACCTTCCACTGCTTCCTTTGCTTCCTTCAGACCCAGACCGGTAACACCACGTACTGCCTTAATGACAGCAACCTTGTTGGAACCGAAAGAGGCCAGTACAACGTCGAACTCAGTCTTCTCTTCTGCAGCGGCAGCTTCGCCACCACCAGCAGCCGGAGCAGCGGCAACAGCAGCTGCAGCGGAAACGCCGAACTTCTCTTCCATGGCGTCGATCAGCTCTACGACGTCCATAACGGTCATGTTGGCAATAGCCTCAAGGATTTCATCTTTAGAAACGGCCATTGTTAAACTCCTAATAAACGGTTAAACACTAAAATAAGGTGAAATTAGTCGAAAGCTCTTAAGCTGCTTCTTTCGCGTCACGGATTGCCGCAACGGTACGAACCAGCTTGCCGGGAACCTCGTTGACAGTGCGAGCAAGTTTCTCAACCGGGGCTTTCATGACAGCCATCAGCATGCTGATAGCCTGATCGTAGGTAGGCATTTTGGCGAGAGTCTCGAGCTCTGAAGCTTCGAGCATCTTGCCGCCGATGGAGACCATCTTTACGACCAGCTTGTCATTTTCCTTGGCAAAGTCTTTCATCACACGAGCAGCACTACCGGGGTCTTCCTGTGAGAAGGCCAGAACGAGCGGACCCGTCAGACCATCCTGCATACAGGCAAAATCGGTATCTTCCACTGCACGACGAGCAAGCGTGTTCTTGACCACGCGAAGGTAGACACCGGACTGACGTGCTTTTGCACGCAGCTCGGTCATCTCTTCAACGGTCAGACCCGCATACTCGGCGGCAACAGCGGAATACGCACTACTTGCCACTTCGGCCACTTCGGCGACGACAGCTTTCTTTTGCTCAAAATTGAGTGGCACGCGTCACCTCCTGACTACGGCGGAACGGACGAGCCGTTCCAGTTTCAAAAACGGCGATCTCAACGATCACCTCTGTTTCAACGTGCACCGTCATCAGATAAATACTGAATCGGGAGCTCCGCCTGCGCGGGTATGATTAAGCACTGAGTGCGCCCGCGGTCTTTGACGGCACCCGGTCCAAAGACCGGAGCCCCAAAGCCTGTTTGCCACCACCCTCCCGGGTGGTCGGCGAATTATTTAACGTCCAGAGAGGACTGATCCACTGCCAGACCCGGACCCATGGTCGAGGAGACAGTGATCTTCTGCATATACACGCCCTTCGCAGAGCTGGGTTTCATCTTCTTCAGGTCGTTCAGAAGGAACTCCAGGTTCTGCTTCAGCGCGGCGGGTTCGAAACCGACCTTGCCGATGGGGCAGTGAATGATGCCTGCCTTGTCGGTACGGTAGCGCACCTGGCCAGCCTTGGCGTTGTTCACAGCCTCGGCCACGTTGGGGGTCACGGTGCCAACCTTGGGGTTGGGCATCAAACCGCGGGGACCGAGAATCTGGCCCAACTGGCCTACGACACGCATGGCATCAGGCGTGGCGATAACCACGTCGAAATCCATGTTGCCAGCCTTGATGTCGGCAGCAAGGTCATCGAAACCAACAATGTCGGCACCCGCTTCGGTAGCCGCCTCTGCATTGGCACCCTGGGCGAATACCGCAACACGTACGGTTTTGCCGGTGCCGTTGGGCAGAACGCTGGAACCACGGACAACCTGGTCGGATTTACGAGGATCAACACCAAGGTTAACTGCGACTTCGATAGTCTCGTCAAACTTTACAGTAGAGAGCTCTTTCAGCAGAGAGAAGACCTCATCAACCCCGTACTGCTTGCCAGCCTCAACTTTTTCAGCAATTGCGCGTGCGCGCTTGGTCATCTTAGCCATGGCTTACACTCCCTCCACGTCGAGACCCATGGAACGGGCGGTACCGGCGATGGTACGTACAGCCGCATCCATGTCTGCAGCGGTCAGATCGGGCTCCTTGGCCTTGGCGATCTCTTCCAGCTGCTCACGATTAACCTTGCCCACCTTGGTGGTGTTGGGGGTACCGGAACCCTTGGGGACGCCAGCAGCCTTTCTCAGCAGAACCGCGGCAGGCGGGGTCTTGGTGATGAAAGTGAAGCTGCGGTCGCCGTAAACGGTGATCACAACAGGAACGGGCAGACCCTGCTCCATGCCCTGCGTCTTGGCGTTGAACGCCTTGCAGAACTCCATGATGTTAACGCCGTGCTGACCCAGAGCGGGGCCCACTGGCGGACTGGGGTTGGCCTGACCGGCAGGCACCTGAAGCTTGATGTAAGCCTCGATCTTCTTAGCCATTGCTATTTACCTCATATCGGGTGCAGGCGCCTTATCGGCTCCCCGAGTTTTCAAAAAGCGCAAAAGGGACCTCCGGCGTAACCACCAGAAAGTCCGCTTTTAATTAAAGCGCCTAGCTCTTTTCCACTTGGCCGAATTCGAGATCGACCGGGGTGGAACGTCCAAAAATCAGTACCGAGACCTTGAGACGGCTCTTTTCGTAATCCACATCCTCCACAACGCCATTGAAGTCGTTGAACGGACCATCGATTACGCGCACAACCTCGCCCGGCTCGAAGAGCACCTTCGGACGCGGCTTCTCAACACCCTCCTGCACACGATGCAGGATTGCATTGGCCTCTTTCTCACTAATCGGCGCCGGCTTATCACCGGTACCACCGATAAAACCCATCACCTTGGGAACATCCTTCACCAGGTGCCAGGTGTCATCTGTCATTTCCATGTTGACCAGCACGTAGCCAGGGAAGAACTTACGTTCACTCCTGCGCTGCTGGCCGGCGCGCATCTCGACCACCTCCTCGGTGGGCACGAGTATCTCGCCGAACATGTCCTGCATGCCATAGCGCTCGATACGCTCTTCGAGAGAACGCTTAACCTGGGCCTCAAAGCCCGAATAGGCATGAACGACATACCAGCGCTTCGCCATATTCGCCTCCTTAGCCTGTCACAGACCGCACGACGGCCATCAACATCATATCGAACAGCCAGAGCACGATCCCTATCAGGAGTACCATGGCAAAAACGATCAGCGTGGTCTGTATCGTTTCCTGACGGCTGGGCCAAACGACCTTGCGAACCTCGGTGCGTGAAGCCGATGCAAACTCCCACACACTGCGACCGGGCACAGACTGCAGGGCCATGGCTACCGCCACACCGGCGATCACCAGCAGACCCAACACCCTACCCAGCAGGGAGTACTGCTCGAAGTAGTAGAACACCCCGATACCACCAATCAGCAGCAGTACTGCCACCAGCAGTTTCACGGTGTCCATCGTGGTGCTTTCAACTTCAGCTTTTGCGTTCATTACCTGCCATCACGCACCATCAAGTGGCGCCTTAAAAGTGGCAGGCCAGGAGGGAATCGAACCCCCAACCTGCGGTTTTGGAGACCGCTGCTCTGCCAATTGAGCTACTGGCCTAAAACTGTTTTGTTACCGAGACCGGCAAGCAGCTACGGTCCAGCCTGACGACTGACCCGTGTAACAACCACCAAAATACCAATCGGTAACGATTACTCAATGATCTTGGAAACCACGCCGGCGCCGACAGTACGGCCACCCTCGCGGATTGCAAAGCGCAGACCCTCTTCCATGGCGATCGGCGCAATCATTACCATCTCTACGCCTTCGGGAAGGTCGCAGGCACCGGTAACGTCAGTGGTACGGAAGTAGAACTGCGGACGATAGTTGGTGAAGAAAGGAGTGTGACGTCCACCTTCATCCTTGCTCAGTACGTATACTTCGCACTCGAAGTGGGTGTGCGGAGTGATAGTGCCGGGGTGAGCCAGTACCTGACCACGCTCAACCTCTTCACGCTTGGTACCACGCAGCAGTACACCCACGTTGTCGCCAGCCACACCTTCGTCCAGCAGCTTGCGGAACATCTCTACACCGGTGCAGGTGGTCTTCTGGGTCTCTTTGATACCCACGATCTCGATCTCTTCACCGACCTTGATCACGCCGCGCTCAACACGACCGGTCACAACGGTACCACGACCGGAGATGGAGAAGACGTCCTCGATGGGCATCAGGAAGGCACCGTCGATGGCACGCTCGGGCTCGGGAATATAGGAGTCCAGCGCTTCCATCAGCTTGTCGATGGACGGGGTGCCGATATCGGAGCTGTCGCCTTCCAGCGCTTTCAGCGCAGAACCGATGATGATCGGGGTGTCGTCTCCAGGGAACTCGTAGCTGTCGAGCAGCTCACGGATCTCCATCTCAACCAGCTCCAGCAGCTCTTCGTCGTCAACCATGTCGGCCTTGTTCATGTACACGATGATGTACGGAACGCCAACCTGGCGGGACAGCAGGATGTGCTCACGGGTCTGGGGCATGGGGCCGTCAGCCGCGGAGACAACCAGGATAGCGCCGTCCATCTGAGCCGCACCGGTAATCATGTTCTTGACGTAGTCAGCATGTCCCGGGCAGTCAACGTGCGCGTAGTGACGACTGTCAGTCTCGTACTCAACGTGAGCGGTGGCGATGGTGATACCTCGCTCGCGCTCTTCAGGGGCGTTGTCGATCTGGTCGTAAGCCTTGGTCTCACCGCCGAACTTGCTGGCCTGGTGAGTGGTGATCGCAGCGGTCAGCGTGGTCTTACCGTGGTCAACGTGACCAATGGTGCCCACGTTAACGTGCGGCTTTGTACGCTCGAATTTTTCCTT
>NZ_MPRJ01000060.1 GCF_002020805.1 Solemya velesiana gill symbiont
CTCATAAGTGCTTCGTCTCTTGGTCGGGAGAAGCGCCGACTCTACCAGCTGGCCCTTCAACTACCAATTGCACTTATTATCCGAAACCGCCAAACACAAACTCGGGCTTTCCTTCGCCTTTACCAGCCTTAGTCTTACTTCCCTTAGCGAGCGCGTCTCGCTTCCACTTTGGCCCGCCATCTTGTTCCCAAGGTCGCTTTATCCCAATGCCGCGCAGCAGGTCTCGCACAAACTGGTCAGTAGCCTTCTCGTTACCCATTTATATCCCCATCCCAGCATCATTATTTTTTGCAATTATTTTTTTCATTTTTTTATCAATGCTCCTTGAAATAGATAATGTCTTCTGGAGGGACAACGCCCTTTGCTAGCCCAATTCTCATTGCTGGCGTCTTATCGTCTCGCCCTTTGAGGCAGTAGTTGTAATATGTCCGAAAAATATCGAGCATTTTGACGATGCTTTCCGGGTTATAGGCGCTGTACCCATGCCACATACGCCTCGCAGCACTAGCGGTGGAATACGGACGCTCAAGCAGCGACAGCCTGCGGCGCACTTGCATAAAGAAGCAGTCAATCGCGTGCATACTCGCCTTATTGTAAAGCCATGCCTGGTGATCTTCATCGTAATCGCCATAATCAGTTAGGTAGCAAACTGCCTTCTCAGGCTCGCTCATATTCGGGAAGGGATGCGAAAGCCAACGATCTTTCCACTTCCCGATCTCAGCCATGTCACGCATGCGTTCTTTAATAAGCGCCAACTTGACCTCGCTATCCGAGAGTCCAGGGTTAGTATTTGTCGCATCACGAAACGTCTTTCGACTATCAGTTAGCGCTCTCTTCCGTTCATCGACCGTCAGGTGCTTGTTGATACGGACATAGAACGCGTCGCACTTACGCGCATTGACCTCCTCTTGAAAAGCGCCGAGACATGCGGCACGGATACCGGAATCCTGATCAAGGAAGAAGCGCACCTTTCCAACACCACTAAATAGACGCTTCAAAAGAAAGAAATGCGCGTACAGCGTGTATTCAGCATGGATTTGCATGCCCCTTCCAGGCAGCTTGGATGTTTGAGCCAAACGCTCGAAATCCTCAATGTCTTTTCTGCGTAACGATTCTTCATATTTGGCGGATATCTGCCCATTCAATGTGCCATCGGATGCTGGGTTCTGATTGGCGCTTCCGTTCATCGCCTTGTCGTAATCGCAAGCCAACCAAGCACGTGCATAGTGTCGAAAGGGGAATGGTGCGCCACAGTCGCCAATTTGGGAGGCATCTTTTTCTACCGTCGCTGCGTCCAGCGAGGCGTCGTAGTTGAGATGCATACCAAAAACATACCCTGTTTCATTATCGGCACTGCCAACTGCAGTGAGCTGCACGTTCCGCTTGTCCTGGCGTTGCGACCAGTTCACGACGTAATCCTGTCGGTCAACACCAACATAAAGACGGCGAAGGTTCATGCCTTCGAGTTTCCGCTCACGGTGCGCAGCAAATGCCAGGCATTGCTGTTGTAGGAAGCCGATTTTGGGATAAAGAGAGCCTTCGGAGATATCCGCCACCTCGCAAATCCGTCGAAACGGGTTCTTGTTTACGAGCAACTTAAAGATCAACTTGTTTTTGTGGGGCTGCTTCTGGCGGAGCGTTGATCCGCCAACAGAAAAGGTTTTGTCGCACGCTTTGCAGCGATAACGTTGTGACCCTGATTTGGTTTTCCCGAAGGATCGATAGTGCTTTGAACCAGCCCTTATCCCTACATTATGGTTTTCACAGAAATCATTGGGACATGAAGGCTCAGGAGGATCGTTTAAGTAGCTAGATATTCGATCCAACTCTTCATGAATGCCAGCGTTGCTTTTCAGCGGAGGGAATTCGCCGCATGAATGACATTTCAGAACGGGAAAGTTTTTACCGGCACCTGATATCGCGTAGCGATCTCGCTTAGCTCCTTTGCCTTTTGCGGGAGTCATGGCGGCAGGGATGCCGAAGTTCTCGCAACTCGGCTTTTTGCAGAAATTGACCTGTATTCCGCCAGATTCAGGCGGAATACGAGGTCTTGAGGCTGAAGAAGATTTCTTCTGCAAAAACAAATCCCTGTAACTTGTTGTAAGTTACAGGGATTATCTCAGTTAGTCAGACAAACCGCAACACCTTTGTCGAACGGCTTGGGTTGAAGCGGGGCTTTTTATACAGAACGCCCTGTAACTTTCCGGTAACTTTTGTACGCACTGCTTCTCGCGCCAGCCGTACATCTTCCTGTATCTGCCAAGTAAACAACTACCGCGAAATTTATGGGGAAATATGCACGCACAAATATAAACAAAATTAAAAGTTTTTAATTGGCATGATAAGCTGAGATTTATGTCTAGGCGGAGCCTGTTGCATGCACCTCACCATTCGTCAGTTAAAAGTATTTGAAGCGGTTGCCACCCATCTCAGCTTTACCCGCGCAGCTGAGGAGTTGTATCTCAGTCAGCCTGCCGTTTCCATGCAAATCAAACAGCTAGAGGAGAGTATCGGACTCCCCCTGTTTGAAAAGCTGGGCAAGAAAATCCACCTGACAGACGCCGGCAAGGAGCTTCACCACTATGGTCGTTCCATCTTCAGGCAACTGGAGGAGATGGAGGAGGTGCTGGAGTCCATGAAAGGGCTCAGCCGCGGGCGGCTGGATATCGCCGTTGCCAGTACCGTCAATTACTTTGCCCCGCGGGCTTTGGGGGCGTTCTCTAAACTCTATCCCGGTGTAAAGCTCAGCCTGGAGGTAACAAACCGCAAAAGCCTGGTGCGGATGCTGGAGCAGAACGAGAAGGATATTGTTCTCATGGGGCAGCCGCCGAAAGACCTGGACCTGGAGGCCGAGCCCTTCATGGACAATCCCCTGGTCATTATCGCCCCGCCTGGACATCCGCTGGCCAAAAAGAAAAGAGTATCCCTCGAGGAGATTGCCGAGGAGATCTTTCTGATGCGTGAGGAGGGATCCGGTACCCGCCTGGCCATGGAGCGTTTTTTCGAGGAGAAGGGGATCGAGATCAAGCGCGGTATGCAGATGACCCGCAGCGAGGCGATCAAGCAGGGGGTGCGCGCCGGGCTCGGGCTTGGCGTGGTCTCCGTCCATTCCATTCAATTGGAACTGGAGACCGGACGGTTGGTCGTACTCAATGTGCCCGGCTTTCCCCTGAAACGTAAATGGTACGTTGTGCATCGTAAGGGCAAACGCCTTTCACCCTCCGCACAGGTGTTCCGTGATTTCCTTCTGGGAGAGGGGTTGCGCGAGGCCATAGCCGTCGGCAGCTTTTCAGGTCAGATTCCGGGCGACTTTGAGGAACAGGAGGGTTAAACTACCCGACCTGCCCCTGGATTCCCGTATAAAGCACGGTCAGATCCGATCAGATGTACTGTTGATTGTTCGGCTCGACGGGGCGAAATCGTCATGCGTCTTCAGGATCTGCCTTTTTAATTTAGTATGTCCAACAGCCAAGACAATAGCCACGATACCGCGCCAACCGGTAAGACGTTGTTGGAGCGGGTGAATCAGCCTGCTGATCTGAGGCAGCTATCGGATCTTGAGCTCCCTCGCCTGGCATCGGAACTGCGAGACTTCCTGATCGAAAGCGTATCGCGCACCGGCGGGCACCTAGCTGCGGGCTTGGGCGTGGTGGAACTGACCATTGCCCTGCATTACGTATTCAATACCCCCGAGGCACGGCTGGTCTGGGACGTCGGGCACCAGGCCTATCCCCATAAGATCCTGACCTGTCGGCGTGAGCAGATGACCTCCCTGCGCCAGAAAGACGGGATTTCAGGTTTTCCCCGTAGAGAGGAGAGCGAGTACGACGCCTTCGGCACCGGTCACTCCAGCACCTCCATCGGTGCTGCACTGGGCATGGCGGCGGCAGCCAAGCAGAAGGGTGAGAAGCGCGATGTGATCGCGGTGATCGGCGATGCGGCCATGGGCGGCGGCATGGCATTCGAGGCGCTCAATCATGCCGGTGCCCTGGACCTCGATCTGCTGGTGGTGCTGAATGACAACGATATGTCCATCTCACAGCCGGTTGGTGCTTTCCGCAATCACCTAGCACGCATGCTCTCGGGTAAGATCTACACCAGTGTCCGCGAAGGGGGCAAGCATGCCCTCAGTCATATCCCGTCTCTCAGTGAACTGATGGGGCGCTGGGAAGAGCACATGAAAGGCATGGTGATGCCCGGCACCCTCTTCGAGGAGCTGGGTTTCAATTATATCGGCCCCATTGATGGCCATGACCTGGATACCCTGGTGGCCACCCTGAGAAACATGAAGGCGATGCACGGGCCACGCCTGCTCCACGTGGTGACCCAGAAAGGGAAGGGGTATCGCCCGGCAGAGGGTGATCCCTGTGTCTACCACGGTGTCACCCCCTTCAATCCTGAAACCGGGATGATGGAGAAGAAAAGCGCCACCGGACCCACCTATACCCAGGTGTTCGGCGAGTGGCTGTGCGACCTTGCAGAGCAGGACGACCGGCTGGTGGGGATCACGCCGGCAATGTGCGAAGGCTCGGGTATGGTCCAGTTCTCCAAGGTCTATCCCGACCGTTATTTCGACGTGGGCATTGCGGAACAGCACGCGGTGACCTTTGCCGCAGGTTTGGCCTGCGAGGGCAGCAAGCCTGTGGTGGCGATCTATTCCAGCTTTCTGCAGCGTGCCTACGATCAACTGGTCCACGATGTGGCCCTGCAGAACCTGGACGTCACTTTTGCAGTGGACAGGGCAGGCCAGGTGGGTGCCGATGGCGCCACCCATGCGGGCAGTTTCGATCTGAGTTATGCCCGGGCGCTGCCAAACATGGTCATTATGGCCCCGGCAGACGAGGCGGATTCCCGCCGCATGCTGCAGACCGCCTACCAGTACAAGGGGCCGGCGCTCGTGCGCTATCCCAGGGGTACAGGTCCAGGTGTAGCGGTGGATAAGACGCTACAGACCATTCCTCTCGGCAAAGCCGAGTTGCGTCGACAGGGTAAGGGTGTAGCCCTGCTCGCCTTCGGCAGCATGCTGGCCACTGCATTGGAGGCGGCAGAGCAGATCGATGCCACGGTCGTAAACATGCGTTTCGTAAAACCACTGGATGAAGCGATGTTGGCCGACTTGGCCCGCAGCCACGATCTGCTGGTGACCCTGGAGGAGAATGCAGTTGCAGGCGGTGCCGGTTCGGCGGTCAATGAGTATCTCGCAGGGATCCAATGTCCTGTACGCACTTTGAATCTCGGACTTCCCGACCACTTCATTGAACATGGCACCCAGGGGGAGCAACTGAGCGCAGCCGGACTTGATGTCCCGGGGGTTCTGGCAGCGATTAGCCAGGTCATCTCTTCGGATGGAAGCACAACCCTGTATTCTGCTTAGGATGGAAACAAGAATCGGTGTGGCAGCACCGGATACGAGGGATTTTTAATGAAGAAGTTCGCGGTTTTGTTCGTGCTGATAGTGGCTGCACTGTTGGCCATTCCCGGCTATGTGGGGCACCAGGTCGAAGCGCGCTACCAGGTTCTTGTGGCCCGCCTCGAGATGAGCGGATTCCAGGTGGCAAAGCACATCTACCAGCGCGGCTGGTTTGGCGCGAATGCGGAGACCGACTTTGTTCTTCCCATCCCGGCGCCGGATGCCGATATCCCCGACAACATCAAAGAGGTGGGTTTCTCCATTCATAGCGATATAGTCCACGGACCCCTGATGCCTGCGGGTGGAATCGGGCTCGCGGAGATCAATACCCGCATCCTGGTGGATGGTGAAAATGTCTTCCCGGAAGACTACCCGGCCAAGATACAGATCCGGGTAAGCTGGAACGGCGCCGGGGAGACCCTGGTGGATCTCCCAGCCACGGTGATTCCCTCCAATGAGAATCGCCCCAGGATCGATTTCGGCGGTATGTCCGGGCAGATGCTGTTCAATGCGGGATTCAGCAAAATCGATACAACCATGGCGTTGCCCGGTCTGAGCGTCAGTGAGGGTGAGGCCAAGCGCATGGTGCTGCAGGGTGTGCGGGCGGACTCGAAGTCCTGGCTGGACGAGAGTGGCCTGATGCTTGGCGGCGGTGTATTCGAAGTGGACCGTTTCGAATTGGTGATGATCGACGACCTGACTTCCATCGTCCTGCAGGAGATCGGTGCGGACGTGGACAGCGGCAAGCAGGGTGAGAATGTCTCAGGCACCATTACCTGCCGGCTTAAGTCCGCCGATATCAATGGCGACCTTTATGGTCCGGCGATATTGGAGATGAGTATGGGCAATCTGCCGGCCGAGGTGCTGGTGAACATTCAGCAGGGTATGGAAGAGATCCAGCGCCAGAAGCTGCCCCAGCAGCAACAGGCATTTGCCGCCATGAGCGTGCTCATGAGTAATGGGCCCAGGCTGATAAAGAGCGATCCGAAGTTTTCAATTGACCGCTTCAGTGTCAAGACGCCACAGGGTGACGTGGAGGGGCGCTTTTCCGTGCAGTCCATTGGCCTGCTGTGGAAAGAGATAGCCAACATGCAGGCTATTGTTCAGAAGCTTGAAGCCGAGGCTGAATTGAAAATGCCGGAGTCGTTCTTCCGTTTCCTTTTCGCCCAGCAGGTACGTAACCAGGTCGTTCAACAGATCGAGATGCGCCGGCAGATGGGTGAGGAGGTTGAAGTTCCAGAGCCTCATGAGTTGGATGCCATGGCCGACGCGGCAGCTGAAGAGCAACTGCAGAGACTCCTTTTCCAGGAGGTTTTGATCAGGGATGGCACCATGCTATCGACCCAGGCGAGCCTCTCTTCCGGTCTGCTGTCGGTCAACGGCAAGGCCATTCCATTGCCTGTGCCAGGTGCTGCGCAAGCTCAATAATGTGACAAGCGCCAAGCAATAAAAAAGCCACCCGAAGGTGGCTTTTTTATTTGCAAGAAGCTGATGATCAGCCCCTCTCGTCCATCATCTGCTCAATGATCGGCTGGAGAATGATCTCCATGGAGAAGCCCATCTTGCCGCCGGGTACAACGATGGAGTTGCGGCGGGACATGAACGAGCCGTCGATCATGCTCAGCAGGTAGGGGAAGTCGGTGTTGAACTTCTTCGGGTCCTTGAAGCGGATGACCACGAAGCTCTCGTCCGGTGTCGGGATATCGCGGGTGATGAACGGGTTGGAGGTATCCACGGTCGGTACGCGCTGGAAGTTGATATCGGTGTGCGAGAACTGGGGCGTAATGTGGTTGATGTAGTCGGGCATGCGACGCAGGATAGTGTCGACGATGGCCTCTTCGCTATGACCACGCTCAGCGTTGTCGCGGAAGATCTTCTGAATCCACTCCAGGTTGACGATGGGTACCACGCCAACACCCAGGTCCACGTGCTGGGCTACGTTGTTGTCGTCGTCAACAGCCAGGCCGTGCAGGCCTTCGTAGAAGAGCAGGTCGGTACCGGCAGGTACATCTTCCCAGGGAGTGAACTCACCGGGCTTCTTGTCGGTGCCCAGGCGTGCATTGTGCTCATCGGCCTCTTCAGGGCTGTGCAGGTAGTACCGCTTCTGGCCGCTGCCTTTTTCGCCGTAGGTCTTGAACAGCTCTTCGATCTTGTCGAAGCGGTTGGCTTCGGGGCCGAAGTGGCTCATGTGCTCTTCCGCCATCTTTACGCGCATCTCTGCCCGGTCGTAGCGGTGAAAGCTGTCGCCCTCGATTACGGCGGGGGTGATTCCGTCACGGTAGAAGATGTGTTCGAAAGCGCGCTTTACAGTGGTCGTGCCTGCACCGGAGGAGCCGGTGACCGCAACGATAGGATGTTTCTTTGACATAGAGGTCCCCCTACAATTCTTAGGTTAATCCCGGAAAATTGTCCCATTCTGACAGTGCGGGGTATAAAGAAAAAATAACAATATTCTTCCCTACCAATAGCCAGAACTTATATTAGTAAATAATAATAAACCTGGGGCTTTAGCTCGGGGGGGGGCAGTCTGCCAGGAGAGGCGGTCATTGAAAACGGCAGAACGCTGATTCAGAATTTTATTATTGGAATTTACGCGCTAATTTTGCCACGTTATAATCCAGCTTTATTGGCCAGTAAGAAAAATAACGTCACAGGAGTCAGCCAGGACTGTAAGAAGTTTAAATGATTGCCATTCGCCGCCTACAATAGGCAGTTTCGGTATCCAGATCGCCGAAAATCCGCCATCTTCTTTATTTTCGCACCTGCAACTTGGGAAAATGCATTACCTATTCATCGCTATCGCATTGTATGCATTCTGGCTGCTCCTCTCCGGGCACTATGTCGCTCTGCTGCTTGCACTCGGCGGGCTGTCTGTATTGATAGTGGTTTTTTTCCTGCTCCGCATGGACAGGGTAGATGGTGAACCGAGTACTTTACGTCCCAGCCTGAAGTTTTTTCGCTACATCGGCTGGCTTTTGTGGCAGGTGGTCCTCTCCAATATCGCCCTGGCCCGGCGCGTCTGGGACCCGGCATTGCCCATCCGGCCTACCTGGGGAAAACTGGATACCAAGCTACCCCTCCCTCTCGAAAAAGCCCTGTACGCCAACTCCATTACACTGACTCCGGGGACATTGACGACGGATGTAAGAGATGACCATTTGATGATTCACTGCCTGTCGCCTGAAGAGTTGGAGGAGTTGCGCAAGGGGGAGATGGAGCGCCGTATAAAGGATATCGGGGTATAAGCATGTTGACCGCCGCGATCGTTGCAATACTCGTAACCATGGTCCTCGCTCTGATACGGGCTTTTCTCGGTCCCACAGAGTATGATCGGATGCTGGCCGCCAACTCGTTCGGCACCAAAACCGTGCTGCTTATTGCCCTGGGTGGCTATGCCTTGTCCTGGAACAGTTTTCTCGATGTTGCACTGCTCTATGCCATGGTCAACTTTGTCGGCACCATCGCCGTCATGCGCTTCTTTGAATACAGCACGCCAGTAGAGCCGTCTGAAGAAGGAGAACAGACGTCTTGAGTTCCATAATCAGTCATCTTATCGAATGGGTTAGTGGATTCTTTTTGCTGGCCGGGGGCTTTCTCTGTATTTCGGGTGGAGTAGGCCTGCTTCGCATGCCGGATTTCTTTTCCAGGATTCATGCTTCGGGCATGACCGAGACGCTGGCGGCACCCATGCTGTTGTGTGGTTTGATGCTGCAGATGGAGTGGTCCCTCGACCTGGTCAAGGTGCTGATGATTCTGATTTTTATACTGGCAACCAACCCGACAGCCACGCATTCCATGGCGAAGGCGGCGCTGCATGGTGGGTTGCGCCCACTGGTTAAAGAGCCGGGTGATGATGAGAAGGGAGAAGTATCATCGAAAACCTGATTGATATCACCCTGCTCGGTTTCCTGGTGTTGATCGCGATTGCGGCGATCCGTTTGCGTGACCTGTTTGCCGTCGTCATGCTGTTTGGCATTTACAGCCTTCTGACCGCGGCGCTGTTCATGAACCTCGATGCGGTGGATGTCGCCTTTACCGAAGCTGCCGTTGGCGCCGGCGTGACCACGGTATTGATGCTCTCGGCCCTGCACCTGACGCGACGCTGGGAAGATGAACCCAGGCATAACCCCTTGTTGCCGTTACTGGTAGTCACTATTACCGGTGCGGTACTCATCTATGCCACCCTCGATGCACCCCTGCTTGGGGATGCCTCGGCTCCGGTACACCAGCATGTCGCGCCGAGATACATTGAAAAGGGCCCGCAGGAAGTGGGTATGCCCAACATGGTAACTGCGGTTCTGGCCAGTTACCGTGGCTACGATACTTTTGGGGAAACCGTCGTCATCTTTACCGCTGGTCTGGCTGTCATGCTTCTGCTGGGTATCCAGGAAGGCCCCCAGGCACATCGGGGGCGTAACGCCATCGGTGACCAGGTGGTCCTTAAGGTGGTTGTCAAACTGTTGATTCCACTGATTCTTATGTATGGCCTGTATGTCCACTTCCATGGTGATTTTGGCGCAGGTGGCGGTTTCCAGGCGGGCGTTATCTTTGCAGCGGGTTTTGTCTTGTACGACCTGGTGTTTGGTGAAGGCCAGGCGCGGGCCGTGATACCTCCAAACTGGTTGCATCGCCTGGCGGCCCTGGGTGTGCTCATCTATGGCGGTGTTGGCGTGGTCTCCCTGCTGCAGGGCAGGCCCTTTCTCGATTACTCGGTACTCGCACACGATCCGGTACACGGGCAACACCTCGGAGTACTGCTGGTTGAACTCGGAGTGGGCATTACCGTGTTCTCTGTCGTGCTGTCGATTTTTTATGCGTTATCGGGTCGGAGGCGTCAGTCGTGATGGAATTGCCAGGCCTGTATAACTACTGGGTGGTCGTGTTCCTGATGATGGCCGGCTTCTACGTGGTCATTTCCCAGGGAAACCTGGTGAAGAAGCTGGTGGGACTCGGCCTGTTCCAGGCATCCGTTTTCATTCTCTATATTACCGTGGGCAAGGTGAGCGGTGGGGCGGCTCCGATTGCCGTGGAGGGCATAACGAGCTATTCCAATCCGCTGCCCCATGTTCTGATTCTGACGGCCATCGTGGTCGGAGTGGCCACAACGGCGGTAGGGCTGGCGCTGGTGGTGCGAATCTACGAGGCCTACGGCAGCGTGGAGGAGGACGAGATCCATGCACAGGATCTCGTTGAGGACGATATTTCAGAGGATCCGCCATTCACTGAGAGTGAGGTTGGCAAGCAGTGAGTTTCATGGAGCATCTGCCGGTTCTGGTGGTCATCATTCCACTGCTGACAGTACCGTTGTGCGTGCTGTTGGACCACCCGCGCCTGGCCTGGCTTGCCGCATTGGCCTCATCCTGGTTGAGTTTCGCCGCAGCTGTTGGCCTAGTGTTACAGGTCTCCGATACGGGCCCGATCAGTTACCTGCTCGGCAGCTGGGAGGCCCCCTGGGGTATTGAGTACCGTATCGATGTGCTCGCTTCCTACGTACTATTGATCGTCACGGCGATGGCTGCGCTGGTGTTGTTTGCCGCCAGGGAGAGCGTACGCAAAGACATACCTGAAGCGCGCATATCCCGTTTCTATGCTGCATTTATGCTGGCCTTTGCCGGCCTGGCCGGTATCGTCGCCACGGGCGACGCTTTCAACGTTTTCGTCTTCCTCGAAATATCATCGCTGGCCACCTATGCCCTGATCAGCATGGGTAAGGATCGACGTGCCCTGAGCGCGGCATTCAACTACCTGGTGATGGGTACCATCGGCGCCACCTTCATCCTGATAGGTATCGGTTTCCTCTACATGATGACCGGTACGCTCAACATGGCCGATCTGGCGGCACGACTGCCTGAGGTGGCGGATACACGCACCGTGCGCGCCGGCTTCGCATTTCTCGCCGTCGGTATCGGGCTGAAACTTGCCTTGTTCCCTTTGCACCTGTGGCTGCCCAACGCCTATGCCTATGCTCCTTGCTCAGTTACGGCATTTCTCGCGGCCACGGCCACCAAGGTTGCCGTATACCTGCTGCTGCGTTTCATGCTGCAGATATTCGGGCTCGATTTCTCACTGGTCCTGATGCCGCTGGATACGCTTTTGCTGGTGCTCGGCCTGATCGGCATTCTCTCCGCTTCCATGGTGGCGGTGTACCAGGGCAACATCAAACGCATGTTTGCCTATTCGAGCGTTGCGCAGATCGGTTACATGGTCCTGGGTGTCGGCCTGGCAACCACCACCGGCATCACGTCGGCGATTTTGCACCTTTTCAACCATGCGTTGATGAAAGGTGCGCTGTTCCTTGCGCTTGGCGGCATCGCCTATCGTATCGGTTCGACCACAATCCAGGATTTCTCCGGACTGGGCAGGACCATGCCATGGACCATGGCGGGCATCGTGCTGGGCGGGCTCAGCCTGATCGGCATCCCCTCCACGGTCGGTTTTATCAGTAAATGGTACCTGGTGCTGGCAACCCTGGAAGAGGGGCTCTGGCCTGTCGCGCTGCTGGTCCTGATCGGTTCCATTCTTGCCGTCGTCTATATTTGGAAACTGGTAGAGGCGGCCTATTTCGGTACACCTGAAGGCAATCCCGAGATCAAAGAGGCCCCCTTGTCGATGCTCGTACCCATGTGGGCTCTCGTCGGGGCGAATATCTATTTCGGTATCCATACCGACCTTAGCGTGGGCCTGGCCAGCCGTGCCGCCGCCGTATTGACGGGAGGTGCGGGATGAGCGAACTGCAGTTACTCACCTGGATGCCGTTGGTACCGCTGCTGGCCACTGCCGGGGTAATCGCCACCGACAAGTCTCCTAATGTGCGGGAGGCGGTGACCATTATCGCCGGCGTAATCCTCTTTGCGCTGGTTGTGACACTCGCTGCGAATATCGACTGGGACAACCCGACCACCCTCGTGTTGGCAGAACCCCTGCCGGGATTGCGGCTGGCATTTACACCTGAGCCCTTGGGCCTTCTGTTTGCCCTGGTTGCCAGCTTTCTGTGGCCCATTACGACGATTTACTCTATCGGCTATATGCGTAGCCACAAGGAAGAGAACCAGACGCGCTTCTATGCGGCGTTTGCGGTTTCCATAGCGGCCGTAATGGGTATCGCCCTGTCGGCTAACATGCTGACGCTGTTCCTGTTTTACGAGATTCTCACGCTGTCCACCTATCCGCTGGTGGCCCATGCAGGCAACGACAAGGCGCGCCGTGCAGGCCGGGTCTACCTGGGAATACTGATAGGCACATCCGTCGGCTTCCTGCTGCTGGCCATGATTTGGACTTGGCATGTTGCCGGTACGCTCACCTTTACCCAGGGTGGCGTATTCTCTGACGAGGTGAGCCCGGTGGTGTTGAGCGTGTTGCTGGCGCTCTATGTCTTCGGTACCGGCAAGGCGGCGGTTATGCCATTCCATCGCTGGCTACCAGCCGCCATGGTTGCACCGACACCAGTGTCAGCCCTTCTGCACGCGGTTGCCGTGGTGAAGGCCGGCGTCTTTACGATACTCAAGGTCAGTGTCTATATCTTCGGGATAGACACCATTGCAGATCTTGCCGTGTCCGACTGGCTAGTCGGTATTGCTGCACTGACCATCGTGCTGGCTTCGGCCATTGCCCTGCGCAAAGACAACTTCAAGGCACGGCTGGCCTATTCGACCGTTAGCCAGTTGTCATATATCACCATGGGTGCGATGCTCGGGATTGCGGCAGGCGCGATCGGTGGCGGATTGCATATTGCAATGCATGCATTCGGTAAGATCACCTTGTTCTTTTGTGCCGGTGCCGTGTTTGTCACTGCGCACAAATCGAAGATCAGCGAACTCAACGGTATCGGCCGGCGCATGCCGTGGACCATGGGGGCCTTTGCGATCGGTGCGGTTTCGATGATCGGTGTGCCACCCTTTGCCGGTTTTATTTCCAAGTGGTATCTGGTTGGTGGGGCACTGCAGACAGAACAGTGGATCGCGGTCGGTGCGATCGTGATTTCGACCCTGCTGAACGCCGCCTATTTCATGCCGATCGTCTATGCGGCCTTCTTCAAGGAGGAAGACCCGCAGCATTCGCACGGGGAGCACGGCGAAGCACCTTTGCCGATTGTGCTTGCATTGACCGTAACGGCTTTGGCTACAGGGTTGATCTTCTTTTTCCCGGGCGTCCCGCTGACGCTCGTTGATCAGATGGTGGGGGGCTGATGAACACATCAACGGATGAGTCGCAGACTCAAACCAGCCAGGCTGAGCGCAGGCACTGGTTGTATCGCAGCGAGAACCTGCCCAAGTTATGGTTTGTCCAGATCGCGATACTGGTGCTCGCTGTACTGCCCGAGTTCTTTGTCCATCACCACCAGTATTTCGAAGAAGACGGTTTCACCCTCGACAGCAGCTTCGGCTTCTATGCATGGTATGGGTTCATTGCATGCGCTGGAATGGTTGCATTGGCGAAGATTCTAGGCATCTTCCTCAAGCGTAAGGACACTTACTACGATGAGTGAGTTTGTGATTTTCCCTGGCCTGATTATGGTACTGGGGGCCATTTTGATCCCCGTGCTGGGTGGAAGTTTGCGTTTACTTGCGCTGTTGGGCCTTCCCGCGTTGACGCTGGCGGCAGTTTGGGCCTTGCCGGCAGATGCCTCACTGCAAGTCGCCTTTCTCGATTACACGCTGGAACCGGTTCGCTCTTCAGCCGAAGGTCGCCTGTTCGCGACCGTGTTTGCCATCATGGCCTTCGTCGGTGGCCTATATGCCCATCGCCAGGCCAGTACAGCGGAACTGACCGCGGCTCTCGTCTATGCCGGTTCCGCAATCGGTGTCACGTTCGCCGGTGATCTTCTGACGTTGTTTGTATTTTGGGAGATCATGGCGCTCGGTTCTACCGCCGTCATCTGGTCTGCCGGTACCCAGGCCGCTTACCGCGCGGGCCTGCGCTATCTGCTCGTTCACCTGCTTGGTGGTGTCATTCTCATGATCGGTATTGTCGCTTATGGTGTCGATACCGGTTCTCTGGAATTCACCTCGATGCAGGCGGATAGTATCGGCACTTGGCTGATCCTGATCGGCTTCCTGGTCAATGCCGGTGCACCGCCGCTGTCAGCCTGGATAGCGGACGCTTACCCGGAGGCCAGTCCCAGTGGTACAGTATTCCTGTCGGCGTTTACGACCAAGACAGCAGTATTCGCACTCCTTGTGGGCTTCCCCGGTACGGAAATTCTTATACCTGTCGGCCTGTACATGGTTTTCTACGGCATCATCTACGCACTGCTTGAAAACGATATGCGCCGGATACTCGCATATTCGATCGTCAATCAGGTTGGCTTCATGGTTGCGGCCATTGGTATCGGAACTGAAATGGCCCTGAATGGAGCGGCTGCCCACGCCTTCGCGCACATCATCTACAAGGCCTTGCTGCTGATGTCGGCCGGCAGCGTGCTGTTGATGACGGGCAGGCGCAAATGCACCGATCTCGGCGGTCTGTTTCGGAGTATGCCTGTGACAGCGATCAACGGTATCGTCGGTGCGCTGGCAATATCGGCCTTCCCGTTCACATCAGGGTTTGTCACCAAGTCGCTAGAGACCCAGGCGGCAGCCAACGAGGGTATGTTGATCGTCTGGCTGTTGCTGCTGGCTGCATCGGCCGGCGTATTTCTTCACGCAGGCATCAAATTTCCGTGGTTCGTTTTCTTCCAGAAG
Organism: Solemya velesiana gill symbiont; assembly: GCF_002020805.1. Taxonomy (GTDB): domain Bacteria; phylum Pseudomonadota; class Gammaproteobacteria; order Chromatiales; family Chromatiaceae; genus Sedimenticola_A. Next base: position 15,091 of record NZ_MPRJ01000060.1, read on the forward strand.
GATTCCGGACTGCGTCCATCTGAACCTCCAGTCAACCTGCGTTACGCGATGTGGCTGTTTTCAATCCTGTGTATCGCGATCGGGCTGTTTCCGAATACCCTGTATGCGATTCTGCCGTATCCCGTCGATTACCAGCCGTACACGGTCGATCATCTGGTGACTCAATTCCAGGTATTACTGTTCGCAGGTTTTGCGTTCTTTGTCATGCTCAAGCAGATGCGGCGTACCTTGACGATAAGCCTCGACTTCGACTGGTTTTATCGGAAGTTCTTCAAGGAGATCGGCAGGGAGTTCACCATACGATCCAGTGCCGCACGTGAGGCGCGCGAGCAGCAGGCATTGGCCTGGGTAAACCGGTTTATTGACAGGCTTTATCGCCACCATGGCCCGCAGGGAATCCTGGCGCGTGCCTGGCCGACAGGAAGTATGGTCTTGTGGGTTGCCGCGTTACTCGGTTTCTTGTTGTTGCTGGATTACTTGTGACGAACATATAGGCGCGGGTTGGCATCCGTACCCTATTATCTTCAAGGTTCTTTCCTTAGCATTCTTCGATCCGCTTGCGGATCACCTGGCTGGTCTTGTACCCCGGATGGCGGGTGGTCCGCTCATCGATGGCCGATGAGCGATTGGTCGTATTCT
>NZ_MPRJ01000007.1 GCF_002020805.1 Solemya velesiana gill symbiont
TTGTTAACTTTACGCGTGACCCACTAGGCTTTGCTGTCTCATCGTTTTCCTGGGAGTGGAGATCAATAGGTCGATGGTATACGATTTTCGAAATTAATCAGAGTTGCCTTAGAATATCTACAGCCTCTTCTATGCTTACATTAATGTTGTTCAAATGTATGGGTTTAATATGTATTGATAATTTTTGATCTGCCTTTTCAGCAGCTTCAATCATTTTTGATATGTGCTCATCATACCAGTGAGTATCATCCAATATCCTTGCATTGTTTCCCTTAATACTTTTTACGTTCAGTGGTTCCTTATTATGCTGGACATAGATATGCTTGTTATTGAGCAATTGATCGACAACTGCGTTTGTACCCGACGCTCCATAACTGAGAATTACTAGATGTTTAATCTGCTTTATTCGTCGAGATACATTCGTAGTTTAAATAATGCGGATGCAACCAGATGTACTTATTTAGAACAGACCTGGATGACCACAATGTATCCATCATCCTCGGAACGGGTTTCCAATACCTTGTGTCCATTGATCCTGCACCAGGCGGGTATATCGTTCAAGGCACCCGGATCCGTGCACACAACTTCAAGAATGGTCCCGGGCTGCAACTCATTCACCCTGTCCTGGGCGCGGATCACCGGCATCGGACAGAGCAACCTGCGCGCATCGAGGGTTTCCCTGCTCAAAGCACCCACTCCTCGGGAATCTCGTAGGGCGGCATGGGTTTGACCGAAAGCTCGCGTCTGTTGCCGTCGAGATCAGTCAGTTCAAGATCCACCGATTCCGCTGTCTTGCCCTGGCTGTAGCGGGCCACTAGTCGGGCTGCCAGTTCAAGATCATCATCCGTTACCTCACCGTCGATCAGTGCCAAGGGCCCCGGGTGGCTGGTGGTCTTGAGGCTGATGAAGTGTTTCTTGTAACCCTGGAGAAAATTTCCCTCACCCTCTTCCCGGGAGATGATCACCTTGAAGTTTGGCCTGGGTCTCAGGTGGCGACCCACCTTGAGCAGCATGATGTCATCCATCTCGTAGGTCTTGTGACCACGGGCCTGCCACAGGTCCGCCAGTTTCTTTGAATACTGTGCATCGGTCAGGAAACAGCACCCCCCTGCCGGTTGGGCGTAATCCTCGATGCCAAACGCCTGGGCCAGGGCCATCTGGGGCTTGCGGGTACGGCCACTGAAGTCGTAGAGTTTTTCACGGTCCACCCAGCCTTCTCGTTCCGGCTTGGTCTCCGGGAGGTTCTTGGCACAGAGAGGGCGCAGCAATAGATCGTCCGCCCCCGAGTCCCTGGCCACTACCGGCATGGTGTCCTTGCGCTGGGACATGGGGCGCTGGCCCATCACCTCGCCGGTGATGATGAAATCAAAACCGTTCTTCTCGATCCACTCCTGGGCCTTTTTCACCATGAAGATCTTGCAGTCGAGACAGGGGTTGAGGTTGGCGCCATAACCGTGCTTCGGGTTGAAGACAATATCCTTGTACTCCTCCACGATATCGACGATGTGGAGCTTGATTCCCAGCTGTTCAGCTACCCACAGCGCGTTGTTGCGCTTTGGCTTGTTACGGTCCTTCTTGCGGATGGCATGGGTATGCCCTTCGACACAGAAACCGGTGAAAAAATTGATGCCTTCGACATGGATGCCCTGCTCCTGGACCACTTTCGCTGCCAAAAGCGAGTCCAGGCCGCCGGAAATCAACGCCACGGCCTTACGTTGTTCAGTCATCATGAAAAAAACAGGATCTGGCAGGTTTTCAATCCGGCGATTATACGCCAAGCACTCTGGGTGAGTAAAAAAACACTGCAATTACAGCAACATCATTACCCGAGTGCAGAATATCGATACCCGCTTCCCGCATTGTCATTGCCAACGATTTGGTTGAGCAGACCCAGCCCACCGGGAGCCATGCTGTTCATCTCTCCACGGAAGATGCCATTTCTCCCGTAGATACTGGGACCACAGGCCGGCAGAGACCGATGAGCGTTAGCCAAAACCGCCCCGCAAACGATATAATGGCAGGATTATTTTTCTCTTTAAGAGATAGGGTCTTAACCTTGAGTACGACAACTAGCAGCAGCCCGGATGTTTCCACATTCCAGGGCCTGATTTTCGCCCTCGAACAGTACTGGGCCGACCAGGGCTGTGTGATTCTTCAGCCTTACGACATGGAGATGGGTGCGGGGACCTTCCACACGGCCACCTTCCTCCGTTCCATCGGGCCGGAACCCTGGAACGCCGCCTATGTACAGCCCTCCCGCCGTCCAACAGACGGTCGCTACGGCGAGAATCCCAACCGGCTGCAGCACTACTACCAGTACCAGGTTGCGCTCAAGCCCTCACCAAAAAACATCCAGGATCTCTACCTGGGATCACTGGAGATGATGGGCATCGACCCCAAGGTACACGACATCCGGTTCGTGGAAGACAACTGGGAGTCACCCACCCTCGGTGCATGGGGACTGGGCTGGGAAGTCTGGCTCAACGGTATGGAGGTGACACAGTTCACCTACTTCCAGCAGGTGGGCGGTCTCGACTGCCGGCCCGTCACCGGTGAGATCACCTACGGCCTCGAGCGCCTGGCCATGTACATCCAGGGTGTCGAGAGCGTATTCGACCTGGTCTGGACCAACGGTCCCCAGGGACCTGTGACCTATGGCGACGTGTTCCACCAGAACGAGGTGGAGCAGTCGGCCTACAACTTCGAGCATGCCGACGTGGATTTTCTGTTCGGCCTTTTCGACCAGTGCGAGAAGAAGTCCAACAAGCTGATAGAGCTGGGCCTGCCTCTGCCCGCCTACGAACAGGTGCTGAAATCCTCCCATGCATTCAACCTGCTTGACGCCCGCCATGCCATTTCGGTCACCGAGCGCCAGCGCTATATCCTGCGGGTACGCTCCCTGGCCCGTGCCGTGGCCCAGGCCTACTACGATGCCCGTGAAGAACTGGGCTTCCCCATGCTGACTGAATCCAAGGAGGTGGCCAATGGCTGATCGTGCCGACCTGCTGTTCGAACTCGGTACCGAAGAGCTGCCACCGGTTGCCCTGAAGCGCCTCTCCGACGCCCTGACCCGTGAATTCGTTGCCGGGCTCGAGAGTGCCGACATTGCCTACGGTGAAGTAAAGAGCTTTGCCGCGCCTCGGCGCCTTGGCATCCTGATTACCGACTGTGCCACAGGCCAGCCGGACAAAGATGTTGAACGACGCGGGCCCGCGGTGAAGGCTGCATTCGATGCCGACGGCAATGCCACCAAGGCTGCCGAAGGGTTTGCCCGTTCCTGTGGTACAACCGTCGACCAGCTCCAGCGTATTGAAACCGAGAAGGGTGGATGGCTTACCTACAAGGTTCACCAGACCGGTAAACCTGCCGCCGAGTTACTCCCCGGCATTGCCGAAACTGCCCTCAACAAGCTCCCCATTCCGAAGCGCATGCGCTGGGGCGCCTCCGAGGCCCAGTTTGTACGCCCTGTTCACTGGTTACTGTTTCTCCACGGAGACCAGGTGGTTCCCTGCTCCATCCTCGATGCCGAAGCGGGCAACCTGACCTACGGACACCGCTTCCATCATCCCGGTTCGCTGCAGATCGGCAAACCCGCCGAATATGCCGACAAGCTGGAAGCGCAAGGTTACGTGATTGCCGATTTCTCTGTCCGCAGGGAGAAAATCAGAAATCATGTGATGCAGACCGCCGAGACCCTGGGCGGCTCTGCCGACATGGACGATGACCTGCTGGATGAAGTGACCGCCCTCAACGAGTGGCCGGTACCCATTGCAGGCGCCTTCGAGGAGAAATATCTGGTAGTACCCCACGAAGCACTGGTCTACACCATGAAGCTGAACCAGAAGTACTTCCCGATGTTCGATGCAAACGGTGGCCTGATGAACCACTTCATCACCATTGCCAACATCGATAGCCCCAAGCCGGAGCTGATCAAGGAGGGCAACGAACGGGTGGTTCGCCCCCGTCTTTCCGATGCCATGTTCTTCTGGACCCAGGACGGCAAGAAGCGGTTGGAAGATCACCAGGAGTCACTCAAACGCGTTGTTTTCCAGCAGAAACTGGGCAGCATGTACGAGAAATCCCAACGGGTCGCCGCCCTGGCATCCAACATTGCCGGTCAAATCGATGGCGAAACAACGACAGCCCATCGGGCAGGCATGCTCAGCCGCTGCGACCTGATGACCGAAATGGTCTACGAGTTTCCAGCCATGCAGGGCATCATGGGCCGCTACCAGGCTGCCCGCGATGGTGAACCGGAAGAGCTCGGCCAGGCCATGGATGAGTTCTACATGCCCCGCTACTCCGGAGACCAGTTGCCACAGACCAAGACCGGCATCGCAATCTCCCTGGCTGAACGCCTGGATACCCTGGTAGGTATCTTTGGCATTGGCATGAAACCCACCGGCGACAAGGACCCCTTTGCCTTGCGCCGTGCCGCACTGGGTGCGTTGCGTATCATGCAGGAGCACGCGCTGCCCGTTAACCTGGGTGAGTTGCTCCAGCAAACCGCCGACGGGTTGGGTGACAAGATCAGCGAAGCCGACGTGGTAGCCGATGTGTACGATTTCATGATCGAGCGCCTGAAAGGGCTCTATCACGAACGCGCCATCGCGGCGAATGTTTTCGAGGCAGTTGCCGCCGTGCGTCCAGAGAGCACCGCCGATTTCGATCGCAGAATCAACGCCGTGGTAGCCTTCGAAAACCTGCCGCAAGCTGAATCCCTGGCCGCGGCCAACAAGCGTATTCGGAACATACTGAAGAAGGTGGATGGCGAAACCCCGGACCAGGTGGATCCCACCCTATTTGAAGGAGATGAAGAACGTGCTCTTCACGACCAGGTTACCGCCATGGCCAACCTGGTCAATCCGATGCTCGAACAGTATGACTACGAGGGTTCCCTGATTGCCCTGGCAGATCTGAAAGAGCCCGTGGACCGTTTCTTCGACGAAGTGATGGTAATGGCCGATGACCAGGCCATTCGCAACAACCGGATCGTCCTGCTCAACCAGCTCAGCGGTCTGTTCCTCGGCGTTGCCGATATCTCACGCCTGCAGTCATGAGCATGTCCGAGCAGACTTCTGTTTCTGATTCCTGGGAATCCATGATGGAGGCCGTTCAGGCTTTCCACACCAAGCATCGCTTCAAGGAGAACGGTGGCGAAGAGATGAACTACCGCGTGGCCCTGATGACCGAGGAACTCGGTGAGATCTCCTCCTGCGTCACCAAGGGCAAGAGCCGCGAAGCCCTGGCCGAGGAGGTTGCCGATCTTTTGATCCTGGTGATGGGAACCGCCATTGCCCAGGATTTCGATCTCAACAAGGCCTTCTGGGAAAAGATGGAAAAGTTGATGCAGCGTAATTCCAGGATGGTGGACGGAAGGATTCGTGTATCTGAATTCAGGGACATGTAATAGTGATTACTTACTAACCTGATAATCCATTTCTTACTAGTACTATTGATACGACACATGATACTTCTCCGGTCCATAATCTACTTCATCGGCCTGGTGCTGAGCATCATTCTTATCGGCCTGCCCATTGCCATACTGGGCTGGTTCATGCCCTTCAGTTGGCGCTCGCGATTGAGTAACCTCTGGGGCAAGTTGAACCTGTTCATGTTGCGTGTGATTTGTGGTCTCAAATACGAGATCACCGGCATTGAAAATATTCCCGAAAAGAGCGCTATTGTTCTCTCCAAGCACCAGTCTGCCTGGGAAACCATCGCACTGCGCGGGTTGCTGCCACCCGAACAGGCCTGGGTATTGAAACGTGAACTCATGTGGATACCGGTTTTCGGCTGGGCACTGGCTGCTGTTGAACCCATTGCCATCAATCGTAAAGCGGGTCGCAAGGCTGCCAAGGAGATCATCGAAAAGGGTGTCGACAGGTTAAAAAAAGGGCGCCTTGTCGTGATCTTTCCTGAAGGTACCCGTGTAGCGCCGGGTGACTACAAGCGCTACGGAATCGGTGGTGCCATGCTCGCATCCAAATCAGGCTATCCTGTCATACCCATCGCCCACAACGCCGGTGTCTTCTGGCGCAGGCAGGGAATCAAGAAATATCCTGGTACCATACAGGTTGTCATCGGTGAGCCAATTGAAACCGAAGGTCTCAACACCTCAAAGATCAACGAGATGGTTGAGGACTGGATCGAGGGTAAAGTGGCAACACTACCCAGTACACTGGGAAATCAAGCATAAAATTAATAGTAAGCGCTTACTTACATAACAGTTTATTATCAATTCGAAGAAAAGCGAACATATCGGGCTAAAACGCTGCTAATGTTTTACTAGGCATCGCGGTCCTGTCTCGTACAGGGGATTCTCAAACTCCGGGGAGTTCCGATCAATCTGTTTATTGAAATCAGCCATTCTCATCCCGGTCTCATACGTGTCGGAAAGTCTGGGTCGAAACCATCTACAGGAAAATCGATAAAGACAGATCCCTGCATCATATATGCTGCCCGATTTGATGATGTCGACGCCGCCATTATGCATTGTCACGAACAACTCCGATTTAACCTGTTCGATCTCAACAACCGGCTTTACAGAACCCATCCCATAAAAGCGATTGCCAGTATCCAGGCAGATCAACTGAATCATCGGCCCGTATTCATTCATCCGGATATTGAAGTAATCAGCAAACTGGATCTCGAAATCGAAACTGACGGCTTGAACCAGGCACATCATCGACAGAACAGCATGTGGCAGACTGTCGGGAAGATCGCCCTGAGTATATTGGTAACCGAATTGATACTCGGAATCTAGAGAGGAGACCTACCCCAAGAGCCGGGGTAGGTGAAAAATCACTTAAACGTCTAGATTTTCCACTTCAAGGGCGTTTTTCTCGATAAAGCCCCGTCTTGGCTCCACTTGATCGCCCATTAGTGTGGTAAATATCTCGTCAGCTCCCACTGCATCCTCAATACTTACCTTAAGCAGCCGACGACTCTCCATATTCATTGTCGTCTCCCAGAGCTGCTCGGGATTCATCTCACCCAATCCTTTGTAGCGCTGAATATGCTGACCGCGTTTTGCTTCCTCGAGCAGCCAGGATAGTACCTGACCAAAAGAGGTGATTTCTCGGGTCCGCTCTCCACGCTTGATATAGGCGCCCTCGCCAATAAGACCCTCCAGTTGCGTGCCCAGCTCCGCAAGCTTTTTATAGTCGGAACTGTTGAAGAAACTCATGGGGATATAGGTGTCGGTACTGATTCCGTGAACCATCCTGGAAACCAGGATTGCATCACCATACTCCTCATCTCCAGCCACACGCCTCAGCACAAACTTACTCGAGGGACCCTGATCGGCATTGACCCTGCCACCAAGCTCCTCGAGCCAGGCATTGAAAGCATTTTCATTGGACGTCATCTCTTCATCCACCATCGACATGTGGATGATTTTTTCCAAAACGTCATGCTCATATCGCCTGGAGAGCCGGCGCACCCTATTCATCGTGCTCTCGTATTGCCTGGCCAGGGTCTCAAGCGCGGTATCTGCGAGTGCAGGTGAATCCTCGTCGACATGCAGTTGTGCATTATCCAATGCTGCCTGCAGGAGGTATTGGGTCAAATCGGCATCGTCTTTCAGATACTGCTCCTGTTTACCCTTCTTCACCTTGTACAGCGGTGGCTGCGCAATATAGATATGCCCGCGCTCAATCAGCTCCGGCATCTGGCGATAGAAAAAGGTCAGAAGCAAGGTTCGAATGTGAGCACCATCCACATCCGCGTCGGTCATGATGATAATTCTATGATAACGGAGCTTATCAGGATTGAACTCCTCTCGGCCGATACCACAACCCAGTGCAGTAATCAGTGTCCCCACTTCCGCTGAAGAGAGCATCTTATCGAATCGCGCTTTCTCCACATTGAGAATCTTTCCTTTCAAAGGAAGTATCGCCTGGGTGCGACGATCCCTACCCTGCTTCGCGGATCCACCTGCAGAGTCACCCTCCACCAGGTAGAGTTCAGAAAGTGCCGGATCTTTCTCCTGGCAATCCGCCAGTTTGCCGGGCAGGCCGGCAATATCCAGTACGCCTTTTCGGCGGGTCATTTCGCGGGCTTTACGGGCAGCTTCCCTGGCGCGGGCAGCCTCAATCATCTTACCCGCAATATTTTTCCCCTCTGCCGGATTTTCTAAAAGGAATTCCGAGAGACGTTCTGCCATAACCGCTTCAACGATGCCTTTTACTTCAGACGAGACCAGTTTGTCCTTTGTCTGGGATGAAAACTTCGGATCGGGAACTTTCACAGACAGTACAGCGGTCAGGCCTTCTCGCGCATCATCACCTGAGGTGTTTACCTTCTGTTTTTTCCCAAGGCCTTCCTGTTCAATATACTGATTGAGGGTTCGGGTCAGACCGGCCCGGAATCCAGCCAAGTGGGTTCCGCCATCACGCTGTGGAATATTGTTGGTAAAACAGAAAATATTCTCCTGGTAGGATTCATTCCACTGCATGGCCAATTCTACCGTGACGTCATTTTTCTCCACCGTGAAATGGAATACTGTTTCGTGCAGTGGTGTCTTCTTCCTGTTGAGATGCTGAACGAAGGCCATAATGCCACCTTCGTACTCAAAGATATCCTCTTTATCCGTACGCTCGTCATGAAGAACAATTCGTACGCCCGAGTTCAGAAACGAGAGTTCACGCAGACGCTTCGCAAGGATGTCATAGTGGTACTCAATATTGGTAAAGGTATCGGCACTGGCTTTGAAAGTTAGCGATGTACCTGACTCTTCGGTCTCGCCAACGTCTTCCAAGGGAGCTATGGGTTCGCCATGATCATAGCTCTGGGTATAGCGCTTACCGTTTTTAGAGATCTCCAACTTCAGGGTTTCAGAGAGCGCATTGACCACTGAAACGCCTACACCATGAAGACCACCGGAAACCTTGTAGGAGTTGTCATCAAATTTTCCACCTGCGTGGAGAACCGTAAGGATCACCTCTGCTGCGGATCTCCCCTCTTCCGGATGTATATCAACCGGGATTCCACGGCCATTATCGGAAACAGTGACAGATTCATCAGGATGAATTGTTACCTTGATTTCACTGCAGTAGCCGGCAAGTGCCTCATCGATAGAGTTGTCTACAACCTCAAACACCATGTGATGGAGTCCGGTTCCATCATCCGTATCACCGATATACATCCCGGGACGCTTGCGTACAGCATCCAATCCTTTCAGAACTTTAATGTTTGAAGAGTCGTAGCTCATATGTGGCTCCTGGTAACAAGCTCCATATTATACACGTTGCGCATTCACTACTGGGCACTATTTCACTACACTTTCTCATATCAGCCTGTATCAATTCGGCCATGTTCCACGTGGAACACTCTTTCGATATCAAAATCCTTGAACAGAATATCGTCTGTAGCCGTTATGAAGGACTGCACTGACAGCGCTTGAATTCTGTTGAGTGTTTTTCCCAGGTTTTCCCTGTCGAGTTCAGCTGCTAGGTCATCCAACAAGAGTATCTGTTCTTCACCATTTATCTGGCTAGTTACTTTTATCTGTGCAATTTTCAGTGCGGTAATGAGTAACTTTTGTTGACCTCTTGACGCAACTTCGGCTGCCTTTTGGCCATCAATGCGGATAACCAGGTCAGCCCTTTGCGGTCCGGATTGAGTGAACCCTCGCTTACAGTCAGATTGAAAGGTTTCCTTTAAAGCGTGTTCAAAACCTTTTTCTCGATCCCAGCCTGGTCGCCAATCGAATGTGCACTTGAATATCGGGAGAAATAGATCCAGTTCGTTTTTTAATGCTTCTTCCAATAATTGAAGATATTTAAATCGATGAGCATTTATCTGTTCACCGGTTTTGATCAGCTCTCTATCCCAAATCCTTGCTTGGCCTGTGTCGGATCTTAATGCAGCATTTCTCTGGTTCAGTGTTTTTATGAAACGACTTAACAATTGATTGTGATCATGTTCCACGTGGAACACTCCCCAATCAATGAATCTTCTCCTGAATTCCGGTTCTCTTTCCAGAATCTGGTGTGATTGTGGCGTAATGATATGGAGTGGGAGAATCGATGCCAGGCTGGAGAGCTTGTTTATATTTTCTTCATTTATCTTCACTTCGGTTGAAGTATTTGTCTTGGATATGCCTATTCGATAATGCTGATTCTGCTTGTTGTACTGTGAGAATACGCTGAGCGATTCTTCGCTTTTTTTTATGAGGGGTCCTGCTTTACTGCTTCTGAAGGACCTGCCGCGTCCCAAAAGGTAGATTGATTCGAGTATGGAAGTTTTGCCAGATCCGTTACTTCCCCAGATAAGATTGTTGCTCTTAGCTGGATCTAGTTCGCTTTCAGAGATATTTCTTAGATTCGAGATCCTGAGTGATGAAATGGTCATCTTTCAGGTCTGAGAGAAATGATGAATGTGTGGAATATACGGGAGGGTATGTAACCCTCCCGCTATTGAATGACTATAGCCGCATGGGCATAACGACGTAGCGGCTTTCGTCGGTATCTGCATTCTGAATGAGGCAACTGCTGTTTGCATCGCTCAACAGCAATTTAACCTCATCAGTATCGATAACGTTGAGTACTTCAATCAGGTAACCCACGTTGAAACCGATTACCAGTTCATCTCCATCGTAGTTGATCTCCAGCTGCTCTTCTGCCTCTTCCTGCTCGGGATTTTGAGCGACCAATTCAAGCATACCGCTGGAGAATTGGAACCTGATACCGCGGTACTTTTCGTTGGAAAGAATAGACGTTCTCTGGAGCGCCTGCTTGAGTGTATCTCTATCAGTAGTTACCAGCTTATCGGTATTGCTTGGTATTACGCGTTGATAATCTGGAAATTTTCCATCAATGAGCTTTGAAGTAAAACTCGTATCACCCATCTTGAGTCGAATATGATTACTGCTGATATCCACCTCAACACTATCTTCCGAATCCTCGAGCAATCTTCCCAGTTCAAGCACAGCCTTTCTTGGAAGAATAACCTGGATATCCACGCCACTCTCGAGTTCACATGCCGCTTCACTGAGTGCCAGGCGGTGACCATCTGTTGCAACAGATCTGATCATTCCCTCTTTGATTTCGAGCAGCATGCCATTAAGGTAGTACCTGACATCCTGTTGAGCCATGGCAAATTGCGTTTTGTCGATTAAACGCTTCAGGAGTTTTTGTGTAAGCGAAAATCGCTGGCTACTGACTGAGGGTTCTATTGCCGGGTAGTCTTGTGCGGGGAGAATACCCAGGGTGAAACGGCTTTTACCTGAACGCAGGATTGCCCTTTCGCCTTCAATACTCAACTGTATCTCTGCATTTTCCGGTAGCGCTCGACAGATATCGATCAGCTTTCTTGCCGGAAGGGTAAAATCCAGTTCACTTTCACATTCCACCGAAGCGGTGGTTTTCATCTCGACTTCGAGATCGGTTGCAGTGATATTCAGTTGACCATCTTTTGCATTGATCAAGACATTGGCCAGAATTGGCAGTATCTGTCTTCTTTCTACAACACCTCCAACTTGTTGGAGTGGTTTGAGCAAAATATCCCTTTCGGTAGTGATCTTCATATCGAAGCTCTCTTAATAATATATATGTTTATTTATTAATTACTGTTGTTATTAAGGCACCAATAAACACTGGATAACTTTATTTTTTCATTATCATTCAATTAGTTACGTGTTATTTTCAGTGTGTGAAACCTTGGTATAATCTTGAATATTGTTGTTTATCCTTTGTGGATAAGTACAGCCCCCTCTTTTATAGCCGAAACATGCACAGTTTATCCACACTAGCTTGTCAGTGTTCTTAACAGGTTTCCATAGTCTTCTGCAATTCGGGTATCGCTATCCTTCAGTTCCGCTACTTTCCTCGTGGCGTAAAGTACTGTGGTGTGATCCCGGCCGCCGAATGCTTCGCCGATTTCAGGAAGGCTGTGACTTGTCAGCTCCTTGGCAAGGGTCATGGCAATCTGACGTGGCCTGGCTATGGTTCGACTTCGCTTTGCCGACAACAGGTCTGAAGTACGGATCTTGAAGTACTCGGCAACAGTCTTCTGAATATTATCAATGGTAACCAGCTTGTCCTGGGCGGCGAGCATGTCACGTAGTGCATCCTTGGCAAACTCCTGGGTAATGGGTCTGCCGGTAAATTCAGCATTAGCCACAATGCGGCGCAGTGCACCTTCGAGTTCACGGATATTGGAACGGACACGTTTACCGATGAAAAAGGCAACCTCGTTGGGCAGGTCAACGCCGAACAGCTGATCCGCCTTGCTCTTGAGAATGGCCACCCTGGTCTCCAGGTCCGGGGGTTCGATGGCCACGGTGAGTCCCCAGCCGAAACGGGATTTCAAGCGCTCTTCCAGTCCGGTGACCTCTTTTGGAAAGCGGTCACTGGAGAGAATGATCTGCTGCTGGGACTCAAACAGTGCATTGAAAGTATGGAAGAACTCCTCCTGGGAGCGCTCTTTTCCGGCAAAAAACTGGACGTCATCGATCAATAGCGCGTTCACCGAGCGGTAACGGCGTTTGAAATCGTCGATGGTATTGTGCTGCAGGGCCTTGACCATCTCGGCAACGAATCCTTCGGAGTGTAGGTAAACGACCTTCGCATCAGGATTCTTTTCGAGAATGGTATTACCCACCGCATGCATCAGATGGGTTTTACCGAGACCAACACCGCCATAAATGAACAACGGATTGTAGACAGTGCCAGGATTTTCACCAATCTGCATCGATGCAGCCCGGGCCAGCTGGTTGGATTTACCCTCGACGAAGGTGTCGAAGGTGAAGTCCCGGTTCAGGTTGCTTTGAATCTTCCCTTCAGCCTGTTTTATCCGCACCCTGGGCAAAGGAGACTTTATATCTCCGGCCTGAGAAGGAGAGGGTTTATCGGGGGTACTCTCTTTTTGGGCTTTTGCCTTGGTTCCGATTTTCAGGATGACGCTTGGCGGATTGCCACTGGCAAGTTCAGTCAGAAAAGTGTTGATGTGGTTGAGATAGTGATTTTTGACCCAGTTGAGCACAAACTGGTTTGGGGCCAGGAGGCGAATGCAGCCACCCTCTTCCACGGTCTGGAGAGGCCGGATCCAGGTATTGAACTGTTGTGGAGATAATTCTCCTTCAAGGCGATCGACGCACTTGTTCCAAAGATCCACGCTTAAGCTCTCATACTTATTTATATATACCTACGAAAGGTAGAAGCGGTACAACGGGCCTGATGACAGGAAAAGATCTGCCGTACAGGCCCCGAAAAAGTTCGGGAATATAATTCTTTTATATACCGGGAACAGAAACTTTCCAAGCACGGTATCGGTCCCGATAAGATGCTAGAGTCTACCCCTCTTTATCAGACTTATCCACAGGTGTTTTTCAGTCTCTCACGTTAAAAAATCCAACAGAGGGCTAAAGTTAGAGAGAGTATTTATGCATTTGGCGTATTGACAGGTACCGGGCGCTCAAAGTACCCTATGCGCCTTTTTTCAACGGCTTTTATTTACAGGGTAAAAGAAGCCTGGATTATTAATCGGTAGAGAGTCATGAAAAGAACATTTCAGCCAAGCAACCTGAAGCGTGCCCGCACCCACGGTTTCCGTGCCCGCATGGCCACCCGTAATGGCCGCAAGGTGATCAATGCCCGTCGCGCTAAAGGCCGTGCTCGCCTGACCCCCTGATTCGTCAGCTTTTGACCGCGGTTAAGGCGCGCTTTCCCCGATCATCCCGGCTGCTGAAGCCAGCCGAGTTCAGCAGGGTTTTTGAGCGTCCCGGGAAATCGGTAGATAATTGCTTTACCGTTTTCTACAGGAGCAACGATCTCGAAGGACCAAGATTGGGGCTGGCGATTTCAAAAAAGAACGTCAGGCGCGCCGTAGACCGTAACCTTATAAAAAGGCTCATCAGGGAAAGCTTTCGAATTAGGCAACCGCAGCTGGGTGGATTGGATATCATCGTGATGGCCCGGCGCAACCTGCCGATTGGTGACAGATCCGCACTCAGGGATTCCCTGGATAAGCATTGGTCAAATCTGGTTAAGCGCAATAAAAAACGATGACCAGATCTTTTCTTCCACTCTTCTACCGCAAAAAGTCCATTTCAGGTCATAATACGGCCTTTATTTTTTGCGATACTACTCCAATTTAGCCTTACCATCTGACCTGAGACAGTCCATGGACAATCTTCGCCTCATCCTGTTTTTCTCCCTGGCTTTTATCCTCCTCCTGTTATGGCAGGCCTGGAACGAGGACTATGGTCCAAAATCGGTTCAGGAGAGCGCAGCGGTCTCTACCCAGACCCAAACTCAGAGCGATACCCAGCCCGTACCCGCAGTGTCCAGTGGTGAGATGCCTTCGGCTCCGGCGACGACAGGGGTCACTGCACAGGCGGATGCCTCGGTCCCTGCGGTTGGCGGTGTCGCACCAAGCGGCAGTGGGAATACCATCAAGGTCATTACTGACCTGTACAATATCGAGATCGATACCCAGGGCGGAAATGTCCTCAGTACCTATCTGAATGAATACCCGGTATCGGTTGATACCCCGGACGAGAAGTTCCATCTGCTGCGTCCTACCACGCCGAACCTGTTTATGGCCCAGTCCGGCCTGATCGGATCTGACAAGACAAGCGCTCCGACCCACGAGTCGGTCTACCAGAGTGAAAAGAGCACCTACGTCATGGCTGACGGCAGTGATACACTGCAGGTCGATCTTGTCTGGAGCAACGACAAGGGCATCAAGGTGACCAAGCGCTTCAACTTCAAGCGTGGCGATTACCTGGTCAAGGTTCAGCATATCGTTGAAAACGGATCCAGCGAAGCCTGGGCGGGTCGTGAGTACCACCAGTTGATTCGAAGTGAAGTGGTCGAAGAGAGCAGCGACTCCCAATTCCTCTACACCTATACCGGTGGAGCCATTTACAGCCCTGAGGAGAAATTCCAGAAAATCTCCTTTGATGATATGGCCGACGCCAAGTTGGACCGTGATATCCAGGGTGGCTGGCTCGCCATGCTGCAGCACTACTTCGTTGCAGCATGGGTGCCTGCAGCTGAGCAAAAGGATCACTACTACAGCAACGTGCTTCCTAACGGCCGCTACCTGCTGGGTGCTTATACCCCCGGTGTCAGCCTGGCTGCCGGCCAGAGCCACACCTTTACAACGGGCTTCGTTGCAGGACCCAAGGTTCAGGATATGCTAGAGGAGATCGCTCCCGGTCTGGACCTGACGGTGGACTATGGTTTTCTCACGATTATCGCCCAGCCGATGTTCATCGGCCTTGACTGGCTGCACAGCGTGGTGGGCAACTGGGGCTGGGCCATCATCATCTTCACCCTGCTGTTGAAACTGGCCCTCTATAAACTCTCTGAAACCAGCTACCGCTCCATGGCCAACATGCGCAAGATGACGCCGCGTATCCAGGCCCTGAAAGACCGTTACGGTGATGACAAGCAGCGCCTGAACCAGGCCATGATGGATCTCTACAAGACGGAAAAGATCAATCCCCTTGGCGGTTGTCTGCCCATCCTTCTGCAGATTCCTTTCTTTATTGCCCTCTACTGGGTTCTGCTCGAGAGCGTGGAGTTGCGCCAGGCGCCGTTCATCCTCTGGATTCAGGATCTGTCGATCAAGGATCCCTACTACGTGCTTCCTGTCATCATGGGTGTCTCCATGTTTGTCCAGCAGAAGCTCAACCCTGCGCCGCCTGATCCCATGCAGGCCAAGATCATGATGAGCCTGCCATTCGTGTTCACCATCTTCTTTGCCTTCTTCCCGGCAGGCTTGGTGCTCTACTGGGTGATCAACAACATTCTCTCCATCGCGCAACAGTGGTACATCACGCGCCAGATAGAGAACGCTGCAAACTAGCGGACGTCCTGTGAATACGCAGGATACCATCGCCGCAATTGCCACCCCGCCCGGTATGGGCGGGGTCGGTATCATCCGAATCTCGGGCAAACTTGTACCCTCCATTGCCGAACAGATCATCGGCAGACTGCCTGATCCTCGTCTTGCCAGTTTTGCCCGATTCAGGGATGCAGTAGGCGAGCCGCTGGATGAAGGTGTTGTCCTCTATTTTTCAGCACCCAACTCCTTTACCGGTGAAGAGGTGCTCGAGTTTCAGGGCCACGGCGGTCCGGTGGTTATGGATCTTCTGCTTAAGCGGGTACTGGAATGTGGCGCGCGCCTGGCCCATCCGGGAGAGTTCAGCCAGCGCGCATTTCTGAACGACAAGCTTGATCTTGCCCAGGCAGAGGCTATTGCCGACTTGATCGAAAGCGGCACGGCTGCAGCGGCCCGCCTGGCTGTGCGTTCCCTGGAGGGTGAGTTCTCCCGCCGCATTCATGGCCTAGTTGAACAGGTTACCCATCTGCGGATGTATGTCGAGGCGGCTATCGATTTTCCGGAAGAGGAGATCGACTTTCTCGCTGAAGGAAAAGTAAGTGCTGACTTACAGGAGATCCTGGACAGCCTGGAGAGCGTGGAAAAAAGTGCCCAGGTGGGACGGCTGCTGCGCGATGGGATGACACTCGTGATTGCGGGGCGCCCCAACGCCGGCAAATCGAGCCTGCTCAATGCGCTGGCCGGAAGAGAGTCGGCCATCGTCACGGAGATTCCCGGTACCACGCGGGATCTTTTGCGGGAGAGAATCCAGATCGACGGCATGCCGCTTCACCTGGTCGATACCGCAGGTCTGCGGGAAAGCAGCGACCGGGTTGAGCAGGAGGGTATTCGCCGGGCCAGGCAGGAGATCGAGCAGGCGGACCTGGTGCTCTGGATCTTTGATGATCAGGCGGATCCCGGCCACGATGCTTTGGATCGCAGTACCTTGCCCGAAGGTATTCCCGTCACCCTGGTACGCAACAAGATTGATGTCACCGGCTCAGTTGCAGGACTTACCGATATCGACGGAGAAACCGAGATCGCCCTTTCGGCTCGAACCGAAGAAGGGGTGGAGCTGCTAAGAGATCACCTCAAGCAACGTATGGGCTACCACGGCAGCCAGGAAGGTGAGTTCATTGCCCGTCGCAGACACCTGGATGCACTAGCAAGGGCCAAGCAGCAACTGCTCAAGGGAAAGGCCGCACTTGAAGATACCGGTTCCGGTGAGTTGATGGCGGAGGATTTGCGCTTGGCACAGCATGCCCTATCGGAAATCACCGGTGAGTTCACGGCAGATGATTTACTGGGACGCATTTTCTCCAGCTTCTGTATCGGCAAGTAATCCCAATCGCCTATTGCAATTGATCTGGCTTATCAGATAGCCAGGGATGTTGGTCACGTGGCTATTTTTTCTTAGCAGTAATCAGCACTTCAGCCTATGATCACTGTTATCGCAAAATAAACTGAGGTTGAAAATATCATGCTCAAGTTGGTGTATGTAGGTGGTCTCGGAATGATGGCCGGACCCGGTGCTGTTCATCTCACGCCTGTTGGCCCTGCCCAGGTTGTGCGTTTTCATGACCGAGGCAATCCAGGTAAAACCAGGGACAGGTTTCGAAATGCCTGGAAAGCTCATGGCGCAAAACCGGTTGGTACTTTCGATGAATTGGTTGGAGATGGCAACATCGATGGTATTGTTGTTTGTGCCGGGAAGAATGGTGATGACATTGGCATCATAGCAAGGCTGGCACTACTGCTAGAAGCACGTTGTAAACAATGGCCTTTTATTCTACACCTATCAACAGTAAGTCCCTCGTTTGCAGAGACTGCGGTGAAATATTGCCATGATCATGGCGTGGACTATGCAAACTATCCTTTGACTGGTGGACCTCTCGGTGCAGAATTGGGTGGTGCCGATCCCAAGGGTATGTTGATTCTCGCAAGTGGTGATCAACAACTCTATGACCGCTTGTTGCCCGTGTTGGAGAGACTGGGTTATCCCCGTTTCTTCGGCACTTCAATTTCAGCCGGATCGATCACCAAGCTGATTGCTCACTACCTAGTCTTCAATGGCCTGACAGGTATAGGCACAGGTGCTGTATTGCATGCAGAGTATTTCAATAAAGGTGTATTCGGTGGTGATGAGCAGAGTGATTATCTCTCGTTTCTTAATGGAGGTGCCGGCAGTACCCGACAATGGGATGTGGCAGTCAGCAAAGGTATAAGAGACGATATCTGGGATGCCGGTTTCAGTACCAGGCACGCGGTTGTCGATATTATCTATGCCGTCCAGTTGGCCCTGGACAAAGGTCTGCCCCGGATGGCGGTTCAGCCGATGATCAACATGGCCTTTGCCTTCTCTTACCTGATGATGCGCTACCCTGGAGAAAGCCTGGCCACACAGGCATTTGTTCGTGAGCTTCTTGGTGCAGAGGCAAAAGAACTCGACTTTTTCATGCAGGGTGGCGGTGCTTTTGGAGGGGATATGACTAAGGTACTCGCCGATTGCATTGCAAGCCTGCCGGGCGATGTACGGGAAACGGTATTGGTTGCTCCGTCCCTGGAAAATTTCAGCCAGGCGGCAGATGATTATGACTAGTACTCCAACCCAAGCTATCACTTGGTTGGCGTACTAGAGGGCGCCGTCAAATTCACCACAACTGCTCCTTGCACTGACCACCCTGTTTTGGGCTGGCAATGCCGTGGTGGGTAAAGTTGCGGTCGGACTCATATCGGGCATCGAGATATCTTTCTGGCGCTGGGTAATCGCGCTGTTGCTACTCACCCCTTTCGCGTACAAGGCGGTTATACACGATCTGGCATATTATCGTGATCACTGGGTAAAGATGTTGCTGCTCGGTTTTCTTTCGGTTTCTGTCTATAACACTTTTCAATATCTTGCCCTGCAGTGGACCTCGGTGATCAACGTTGGTGTGGTTACAGCCACCATGCCGTTGATGGTTTTTATGTTGACATGGATAGCAGGTCAGGAGCGGGCAAGTCGCTTTCAACAACTTGGATTATTCGTTGCCCTGTGTGGCGTGTTACTCGTGATTACCCGTGGCAGTCCGTCCGTTTTGCTTGGTTTGAAGTTGAATCCTGGGGACCTGTTGATGCTGTTGGCGGTGTTCAGCTTTGCGCTCTACTCGGTACTGATAAAGCCACTCCCTTCATCACTGGATAAGCTTGGCCTTTTGTGGATGCTCGTGTTTCTGGGTGTATTGGGAATTCTGCCTTTTTATCTTTGGGATATCACTCGGCATCACACCTTCACCCTGGATATGCATACCGGTTTGATTCTTCTCTATGTAGGAATATTTCCATCTATTCTCTCTTATTTCTTTTGGAATAAAGCGGTGACGCTGGGTGGTGCCAACCTGGCGGGTATGTTCTGTAATCTAATCCCGGTCTATGCCTTGCTGCTTGCAGTTGTACTCCTTGGAGAGTCTTTGTCCTCCTACCAGTTATTCGGCATGCTTGGGATTTTTGCGGAAATATTCCTGGCTACATCGTTTCGTACAAGACCAGGCAAGAGAAAGACCTAGCCTGCCGGCCGTCGGGAAGGCCGGAAAGCCTGTACCTGCATCTGCAGGCGTCGGAGTTTTTGCTGCCCACCCTCGTTGCCATAACGCATGGCGATGTAGAGACTGGTGATTCGAGCAACATCCGTTGCCAGGTCAGGCCGCAGTTTGATTACCCGGGTGGCAAGATCCCTGGGTCCCTCCCAGGGGTTTCGTACAATGCCGATACGGCTGAGTTTTTTGCAATAGCGTAAAAAGGCTTTCTGTATAGGGTCGGTTTTTATTATTGTTTGATTCCATAACAGGATCGCCAGGCCAAATACCACGGTGGCCGTGATCAGCACCATGCCCAACGCCAGTTTGTAACCCCTCAGAAAAGAGAAGCCCAGCATTGCCATCAGGCTGCCCTGACGCTCCATGGTGTAGCCCAGTACCCAATTGTGCCAGGAGCTGTTGATGGAGTCCCATCCCCAGCGCAGTTGATTTACCAGTCGTTTCACCAGGTCTGACTCTTTCAGATTGAATTTGATAGGCTCGCCGATATCGAAGGATCTATCGATATTCGGATTGAAGGAGCGATCGATACGCTGGGGTGCTACTGCAGCGGTGGGATCGATACGCACCCAGCCGCTGCCCGCCAGCCATACCTCGCTCCAGGCGTGAGCATCGGCTTGCCGCACCACCAGGTAACCGCCCATCGGGTTCAATTCACCTCCCTGGTATCCGGTTACCACCCGGGTGGGGATACCGACAAGACGCATCAACAGCGTAAAGCTGGTGGCGTAGTGCTCACAGAACCCCCTGCGGGTTTCGAACAGGAACTCGTCGGCAGGATTATCCAGTGTCAGTGGTGGAATGAGGGTGTAGAAAAATGGTTGCTCCCTGAAAAACTTCAGTGCCGTTTCAACAATCTCTACGGGTCCCTCCGCCTCGGCCTTCCAGCCGGCGACCAGCTCTTCCATACGCGGAGTGATGTTTGGTGGCAGCTGTAGACCGCGCTGCAGTTCATCCTCCTGCAGTGGACCGGTGTTGTACTCGGTCCACGAGGTCAGGCTGTAACGTATGCGTTGGTCCAGCGGCTTCAGATTGAGCAGTTGGAAGTCCGGCATATGGATCGAATTGGGCGGGCGTTTCTGGGGTAGATCGAGGGCGAAAAGCCAGCGCCGGTGGGTTGGCTCCAGCGTCACGGTATGTGCAACCGGCTCCCCGGCCACCTGAAGTTTCAATTTACGGGGCCGCTGTTGCGGGCCTTCGTTCCAGTAAAAACCATCGGTCTGCCAGAGTACAGGACCCCGCCAGTAGAGATTGCTGTTGGGTGGAATCTTGTCTTCGAAATTGACCCGGAATGCCACCTCCTCTGAGAGAATCAGCTTGCTGATACTACCCGGAGATATACGGTCACTCAGCCCCGCGGTGGCGGCTCTGCTGTCGAAACCCAGGTTCCAGAGCGGACCGGTAAAACGGGGGAAGAAGACAAATAGAACGATCATCACCGGCACCGCCTGCAGCAGCATAATGCCTGATTTACGCAGGGGCACCAGCAGGTTGGCGCTGTGTTCCGAACGGCTCGCTTCCACCAGTACGGCTCCCAGACCCCACGCCACCAGCAACACGTAGCCGACCAGGGCGATCTCCTGGCGGAACAGGAACAGGGTCACCAGTGTGAAGAAGGCTAGAAAGACGGTGATGAAGAGATCCCGCCGGGTTTTCAACTCAAGCAGCTTCAATCCCATCATCGATGTGAGCAGGGCAACCCCTGCCTCCTTGCCCATCAGCAGGGGATAGTGGGCAAGTACATTGGTCAGCCCACCTGCGGTGAGCAGAAACAGCAGGAACCGCCCCGGCAGCGCTTTTGGTGTTTTGAGGGCCACTAGACGTAGAAATACGGCCGCGATAAAAAAGCCGGAGATCCAACCGTTGAGATGCAACACGTGGGGAGCCATGGTCATGATCAATAAAATGATCAGTGCTGTTAGTTCCCGGTTATTGAGGGGGGCTTCGAGGGGCTTTCTCATACGCTTTCACCGAACAGCGCGAGGCTTGCCAAACAGTTGTTCCGGTGTACGGGGCCGCGATTCGGCTTGATTTCAGTGCCGGGCAGGCGCAGTCCATATTCATGCTGTTTTTCACAGGCATCGAGTACACCACGACAGAGGGCGCTGAGGCGCTGTTCGGTATCCATGCCCTGCAGAGAGTCCCAGTCCAGCCATCGCCGATCTGCCCGATCGCCACCGAACTGCTTGGTCTGGATACCCTGTTCACGGGCCAGGGTCTTCCAGTGAATGTGCTTGATCGGATCGCCGACCCGGTAGCTACGGAGTCCGACGAAATCGTCCACCCCAACGCCTTTGTCCCCTTTCGGACACTGGCGGTAGTCTGGCACCTGGGCCGGTGGCATTCTGCCACCCGGGGCTGGACAAACCAGGCAACGGTTGTCCAGATCAATATAGACCCATGCGTGCAGCAGTCCCATGGGATAACGGGTGAAGAGTACGAACTGACCTAAAGGCTGGTAACCCCTGTGGTGAGTCTGCACGGCAAGCGTCAGGGCCTCGCTTGATTTCCCTTCAAGATCGCAGGCCACAGGTTCACCATCGGCCAGTTTTATGTTGATGCCGGCGCGGGTACTCTCCCGGTGGTTGATGAGCTGGATCTCGAATCGTGCCTCCTGGCCTGCAAAAACCGGTTCGTTACGTCCGGCAACCAGTTCCAGTCCAACGAGATTACGCCAGGTGTGGAGTATGGCAACAACGCCAAGTCCTGCGAGCAGAAAGGTGAGCATGAAGCCGAGATTGTTGGCGTAATTGATGGAGCCCAGGAGCATCAGGAAGAGTATGGCGCCAAACAGTATTCCCTGGGCTGTAGGCAGAATATAGATAGTGCGGGGCCGTATATGAGCACGCCCTTCCACATCGGCATAGACGTGGCGGCGGATGAAGTACTCTGGCAGCCGCAGCCTCATGGTATGGGGACCGACTCCAACATCTGTTCGGCCAGGTCTGTCCCTTCGTCGATGCCGGTGTCGTCGGTGGTGTGCAGACGGTGACTGACAACAGACGGAAGCACTGCCTGCAGGTCTTCGGGAAGTACCTGGAAGCGTCCGTCCATCAATGCCCAGGCGCGGGCGCTTCGCAGCAACGCCAACCCGGCGCGGGGCGAAAGTCCGTGGTGGTAGTCAGGATGGATTCGTGTGAAATCGATCAATGCCTGGCAGTAGTCCAGTAGAGCATCGGATACATGTACTTCGTTTACCTGTTGCTGGATAGCCTTCAATTGTTCCCGTTCCAAGCAGGGCTCAAGGGTTTCCAGCATGTCGCGCCGGTCCTGTCCTGCCAGCAGGGCACGCTCAGAGCGGGGGTCCGGGTAACCCAGGTGAATGCGCATAAGGAAGCGGTCGAGCTGGGATTCGGGCAGGGGAAAGGTGCCGATCTGGTGCGCCGGGTTCTGGGTAGCGATGACAAAGAAGGGATCGGGCAGTTTCCGGGTTTCGTTCTCCACCGTTACCTGCCTCTCCTCCATTGCTTCGAGCAGAGCGCTCTGGGCCTTGGGGGTGGCACGGTTGATCTCATCGGCCAGCACCAATTCGGAGAAAACAGGGCCAGCGTGAAAACGGAACACCGCGTCATGCCGGTCGTAGATGGAGACGCCGATGATATCTGCAGGCAGCAGGTCGCTGGTAAACTGGATTCGCTGGTAATGCAGCCCCAGCAGTTTTCCCAGCAAGTGTGCGAGGGTGGTTTTTCCCACCCCGGGCAGATCCTCGATCAGGAGGTGGCCTCTCGCTAAAAGACAGGCCACGGCAAGACGTACGACATGTTCCTTGCCGAGTACGATACGTCCCGCTTCTTGGATTACCAGATCCAGTGCATTCTTCATCTATGACAACCCAGTAAAATTAACGTCGATGGTTGATAACTATTGTATAACCTGCAGGGAAGATATGTGTCTGTTGATTGCACAGAAACAGTGAAGAAATTCCGGAGCAATCCAGATATTATTTCGGAATACTTCGTTCACACCAGGACAGGATAGCGGCCTTAGTCGTCTATTTCTCCTGACCAACAGAGATAATGGAATAATCAAATAATGAAAAGACAGGCATGGTTGATTTCTCTTGGCTTGGCGCTCTTTGCTGCAAACAGTCCCGCGCTCAGCCCTGATGCTATTGAGGGCAAAAGTCTATATCCGGCATGTCATGTTTGTCACAACCCAGCCATGGACCCTCCCCTGGGACCTCCAATGTGGAGTGTTCAGCGTTTGTACAAAAGAAACTCTTTGGACAATGAAGACTTTGTTGAAAGTATGGTGGAGTTTGTAAAACAGCCGACGCTGGAAAGTGCTAAGCATGAGGAGGCGATTTCGCAGCTTGGTCTGATGCCGCCCATGCCGCTGCCCGATGAGATGCTGAAAAAAATAGCCGCTTACATTTTAGAGGAGCAGTTTCCACCGCCTTGCGAGCACTGGCGAATTGCAGCTCAGCGGGCTGACCAGAAAGGTGATAAGGAGCATGCCATGAAGGACCGAAGACAACTGAAGCGTTTCTGCAACGAGTGAGTCAACAGGGGAAATGCCTCGTTCTCATATCGATCACCTGGCCGTTACCTGTCCAACGCTCGAAATAGGCGCAAGCTACCTGTTGGAGTCGTTGGGTGTGAATCCCCAAGTGGGTGGTGAGCATGAGAAAATGGGAACCCACAATCTTCTCCTGCGCCTGGGGAGTAGCACCTACCTGGAAGTGATCGCGAAGAATCCAAATGCACCTCCGCCAAATCCTGCCCGATGGTTTTCACCGGACAGGCTGAATAAGGATGCTGTTCCTTTTCTCGCTACCTGGGTGGTCCGCACGGATGATATTCAATTGTCCACGGAATCCTGCAGTGAAACCCTCGGATCAGTTGAGCCGATGAGTCGTGGCGATCTTGATTGGCTCATCACCGTCCCGAACGATGGCGAGCTGATTATGGGCGGAGTGGTGCCGGCGCTGATCCAATGGCAATCCACAGTGCACCCTGCAGAGCGCATGGAGAATCATGGCCTTTCCCTGCTTGAGTTGAAATTACACCATCCGGATCCCAACCGCGTTTCTGCCATGCTGGAGTCGATTGGATTTGAAGGTCCTGTTTCGGTTGTCGATTCAACGGGTCAACCGTATTTGCAGGCCGTTATTGAAACACCCAGCGGTGTTGAAACTCTTGGTGCCAATCAGTAGAGAGACCCGATGCACATAGATGGCATTCGGCACTACTCGGCCAACAGTGAGGCTATAGCCTTTTCAACCTGTTCCGCTCGTTTTTCACCAACATGGGTTTCACCGATAAAGAGATATCGGAGTTGCCCTCGCTTATCGATGAGGTAGAAGCTGGGCCAATAACGGGTGCCAGTTGCGTTCCAGTAGGAAAAGTCGTTGTCCATCATCACCGGGTGGGTCAATTTGAACTCCTTGATCTTCTTTTCCACGTTGGCCCGTTTTCGTTCATGCTGAAATTCAGGGGTGTGTACGCCGATCACCTGGAACGGTTTATCTTTGAATTTTTCCTCCACGGAATGGAGCCAGGGAAAAGAGCGGTAACAGTTCCAGCAGTCGAAAGTCCAGAAATCCACCAGCACCACCTTGCCTTTCAATGACTGCAGGGAGAGGGGGTCTGAGTTGAGCCACTCGGCCGCTGCCTGGTGGGTGAATTCAGGTGCCGGTTTCGGCTTCAGCTCCCTGGCCTCGGCCAGGGAGAGAAAGGTCATGCTGAATGCCATCAGCAGCAGGATGGCAAGGGATTTGTGCGATGTTGCGAGGATTCTGGTGTTCATGTCGGGTACCCGGATAATTTTGTGCTATTCATAGGGACCGAACGAAAACGGGGTTTATTTCTCACTCCACCTTTATGTAGGCAAATCCCTTGCGCTGAAGGTCGGTCACCTGAACCACGCCGGAGGGAACTGATTCCACGCCCTCATATAGCGTTGCTTCGTCCAATCCTACCTGGCTGCGGGTGATATCGCAGAGTTCCAGGCCAACGGACATCACCTGGTTCAGGCTAGTGAGGCGTCCCTTCAGATTCTCGCGCCGCTCGGCGAGGGCGGCATCTTCGACAAAGGGGGTTTTTTCCAGCTTGTCATCCGTGACGAAACGGAGACCGTGGGCGACGAATACGATGCGAACATCGTAGTCGACCATCTCGTTCTCGTAATGGGTAACCATGTTGTGAATACTGGTGAGCATGGCGCTGAACCGGCGGGGATCGGCGAAGTCAGCGTGATAGACAACCTTTACAACGTCATCATCGGCCTCGTCTGCGAATGCCGAGGGCAGGTTGAACCAGATGATGAATGCAAACAGTGCAATGATGGCGGAAATTCTGGCAGGAAGCATGATGTACTCCTTCAGTGGGGCTGCATATGGTTATGGACGTAACCATGCACCGATTATTACCGGGCAACAATTGAGGTTTTCCTTGAGCAGGACTGTGAAAACCGCCAAAGGAGCTATATAAATGGAGTGTCTGGGGTACAATACGCCCCCCTTGTAGAGTTGATGCGCCAAAACCATGTTTCATGCCGATAGCTACGATGTAATTGTTGTAGGCGGGGGCCACGCCGGTACCGAGGCGGCCCTGGCGGCGGCACGCATGGGTGCGCGTACCCTCCTGCTGACCCACAATATCGATACCCTGGGGCAGATGAGTTGCAACCCCGCAATCGGTGGCATCGGCAAGGGCCACCTGGTGAAGGAGGTGGACGCCCTGGGGGGGCTGATGGCCCGGGCTACCGACAAGGGGGGGATTCAGTTCCGGATTCTAAACTCCCGCAAGGGTCCTGCTGTACGTGCCACCCGGGCCCAGGCCGACCGTGTCCTGTACAAGGCGGCGGTGCGCGAAGCACTGGAGAATCAGCAGAACCTCGATCTCTTCCAGCAGGCGGTGGATGACCTGATCGTTGAGAACGAGCAGGTGACCGGGGTGGTCACCCAGATGGGGCTGAAGTTTCACGCCCGGACAGTGGTACTCACCACCGGCACCTTTCTGGGTGGACGCATCCACATCGGGCTCAACAACTACGAGGGTGGTCGCGCTGGTGATCCGCCTTCCAATGCCCTCTCCCGGCGGCTGCGTGAACTGCCTTTCAACGTGGAGCGCCTGAAGACAGGAACCCCGCCGCGTATCGACAGTCGCACCATCGATTACAGTGAGCTGCAGGCCCAGCCGGGAGATGACCCGGTGCCGGTGTTCTCCTTTATGGGCTCGCCGGAAGAGCACCCCAGGCAGGTCGCCTGCCACATCACCCACACCAACGAACGCACCCACGAGATCATCCGTGGCGGCATGTCCCGCTCGCCGATGTACACTGGCGTGATTGAGGGTGTCGGTCCCCGCTACTGTCCCTCCATCGAGGACAAGGTGGTGCGCTTCGCCGACCGCGACGCTCACCAGATTTTCATCGAACCGGAAGGCCTCACCAGCAACGAGGTCTACCCCAACGGCATCTCCACCTCCCTGCCCTTCGATGTCCAGTGGGAACTGGTACGTTCCATGAAGGGCTTTGAAAATGCCCGGATCGTGCGGCCGGGTTACGCTATCGAATACGATTTCTTCGATCCCAGGGACCTGAAACCGAGCCTCGAGACCAAGTTTATCCAGGAGCTCTTTTTCGCCGGCCAGATCAACGGCACTACCGGCTATGAAGAGGCGGCGGCCCAGGGGTTGCTGGCCGGACTCAACGCCGTGCTCAAGATCCGCGAACAGGAGAGTTGGTGTCCCCGCCGGGACGAAGCTTACCTGGGCGTTCTGGTCGACGATCTGATTACCATCGGCACCAGGGAGCCCTACCGTATGTTCACCAGCCGGGCTGAATTCCGCCTGCTGTTGCGTGAAGACAATGCAGACCTGCGTTTGACTGAGCAGGGCCGTAAATTGGGACTGATACCCGACGAACGCTGGCAGGCTTTCGAGCGGAAGCGCGAGTCCATCGAGCAGGAGCGCCAACGTCTGCGTGATATCTGGATTCACCCGGGCAGTGAGGCGGGCAATATTGCCGAGCAGGCACTGGATACTTCGATTTCCAGGGAGACCCGGGCACTGGACCTGTTGAGCCGTCCCGAAATCACCTATGCCGGGTTACTGCAGCTGCCCGGCATCGCACCCGGTGCAGAGGATCCCAAGGTTGCGGAACAGCTTGAGATCCAGGCCAAGTATGCCGGCTACATCGAGCGCCAGCAGGACGAGATTCAGCGGGCCCGGGCCAACGAAGCGGTCAAGCTGCCCGAGGACTTCGACTATCAAAAGGTCAAAGGGCTCTCCTCCGAAGTGCGGGAGAAACTAATCAAGAGCCGCCCTGCCACGATTGGCCAGGCGGGGCGCATACCCGGTATGACTCCTGCTGCCATCTCCCTACTGTTGATACACCTGAAACGCAAATCCGCGTAAGGGTGGGCGCTGACGATGTCTGAATATCATCCTCTCTGGAAAACCCAACTCCAGTCCGGTCTCGAAGAGATGGGGATAGCGCTCGGCAACGATCAGCAGGCGCTGTTGCTGGATTACCTTGCCCTGCTGGTGAAGTGGAACAGCGCGTTCAATCTCACTGCTATCCGTGATCCGGGGGAGATGGTCGCCCGCCAACTGCTGGACAGCCTCTCCATCCTCAACCTGCTCAGGAGTGAACGGGTGCTCGATGTGGGCACAGGACCGGGGCTGCCCGGAATACCCCTGGCCATTGCCCTGCCCGGGGTTCACTTCACCCTGTTGGATTCCAACGGCAAGAAGACGCGCTTTGTACAGCGGGCAGTGACCACCCTCAAGCTGCCCAACGTGGACGTGGTCCATGGGCGGGTTGAGAGCTATCGACCAAAGAGCCCCTTCGATACGGTAACCTCCAGGGCTTTTGCCGCCCTGCCCAAGATGTTGGAACTGACCG
The DNA here is from genome assembly GCF_002020805.1 of Solemya velesiana gill symbiont. Classification (GTDB taxonomy): domain Bacteria; phylum Pseudomonadota; class Gammaproteobacteria; order Chromatiales; family Chromatiaceae; genus Sedimenticola_A. The sequence continues at coordinate 28,260 of NZ_MPRJ01000007.1, forward strand.
CTCACCTGGTCGCGGCAGACGGTCAATTACTGGCCATGAAAGGCACCGTTCCTCAAGATGAAATCAATGAGGTGGAGCAACAGAGCCATAAGATCAGTGTCACCCCACTTGAGGTGCCGGACACGGATGGCGAGCGCCATGCTATCCTCCTGAAAACGGAGTGATCACCCCTGAGGAGCAGGTAATGCCTCTGCCATTAGTAATTCTTCTATCGTTGCTTCTTTTCAATCTGTCCGGCTGCATGAAACCGATGACTCAACGGGCTTCCGTGTCTGACGAAGTGGTGGCCCAGGAGGAGGAGCGGCAGCGGGAGATTGCGCTCAAGCGTCATGTTGAGTTGGAGCAACGCCTTGCAACCGTCAGCTATCCTTTGCTGCGCGCGTCGTCCGACCTGTGCAAGGAGAACTGGCGTGCAGGTACCGGTGCCCACATCAGCAGCCAGTATGCCTACAGGGGAAAATTCAGGGAGACCGCAAACCGGTTGTTTGGGCTGGATGAGGGGCTCCAGGTCTTTTTCACCGTCGAGGGTGCGCCGGGCGACAGGGCGGGATTGCAGCCAGGGGACCGTGTACTGCAGATCGGTGAGCACGTGGTGGAGCCAGGTGAAGAGGCGCTGAAGGCCTTCAAAGACTATTACCAGGATGAAGTTTCAGCGGGACAACTGCTGCCGGTAAAGATATCCCGTGGCGGCGAGCTGATGACTCTGGATATAGCGACGGACAAAGTGTGCGACTACCAAGTATTGCTGGTAGAGAGCAATGCGGTCAACGCCTATGCCAATGGTGAGCATGTGGGCATAACCCGCGGCATGATGCGCTTCACAGAAACGGACCAGGAGCTGGGGCTGGTGGTTTCCCATGAGATCGCTCACAACGCTATGGGGCATATTAACGCCAAGCGCACAAACGCCATGGGCGGGTTGTTCCTTGATCTGCTGGCTGCCGCAGCGGGGGTTAACACCCAGGGATTGTTCACCGATATTGCCGGCCAGGCCTACTCACAGGAGTTCGAGGCCGAGGCGGACTATGTCGGTCTCTACATCATGGCTCGCGCGGATCATTCAATTGAAGGCGCTGCAAATTTCTGGCGGCGCATGGCTGCGGAGCATCCGGCGACAATCAGAAGCACCCATGCCGCAAGCCACCCGGCAAGCGCTGAGCGGTTTGTGGCTATCCGGCAGACGGTTACGGAGATCGATTCCAAGCGCCTGAAAGGCCTGGCGATGATGCCGGAGATGAAGCAGGATGCGGGGAATGGGGATGCTCAACAGGGGGATGGATTTTTCTCTCTGGGCGGCGAGTGAAGTTCACAGGGATAAGGAGTAGATCGATGTACAAGAGAGTCGGTTTGATCGCGTTGGTGTTGCTTGGGGGCTGTTCACAGGCCAATGAGGTGAACATGAATCCCGGGCTTTGGGAGTGGCGCTCGGAGATCGAGATGCCCGGCATGCCCATGAAGATGCCGCCGACGGTTTACCAGCAGTGCATTACCCGGGAGGACCTGGTACCCAAGGAGGGAGGTGATAACCAGGACTGCGAGCTATCGGAAATGGAGACCACGGGTGACACCGTCTCCTGGCGCATGACATGTAGCGGACCCGCTGGGCAGGTGGCCAGTGTCGGCAAGATGACTTATGCCGGGGATTCGGCCATGGGTGAGGTGTCGGTTGATGCCGGTGGTATGAAAATGCTCAGCCGTACCAGCGGCCAACGGGTTGGTGATTGCCCGTAAAAATCAACACGCCCTGGCTTGGCACCATGACAAATAAAAGAGCCGGATCAATTGTTCTGAGCTTGTGTCTTCGGCGAACCCTGGCTCTCCTGGGCCATCTCCCTGAGATGCAGTGTAATACGCCAGTAGTGGTAGCTGACCCGCCGTAACCAGCGCATGGCCTCCAGCCGGTCAGTACCCAGCGGTACGTCCACCTTGCCTGATGCGACCGAGGCAAGGATGTTTTCACGCATTGACTCGGCCGCAGCAATGACCCGCTCCGAATGGTGCCGTGCCAGGCGCTCGGCCCTCCCCCACTCGCCGGCACCCACATCGGCGGATATGCGATCGATTACATCAGCCATCTCAGCCGACATCTCCATCAGGCCCGGTGACTCCTGGGCAGTGAGCGCTCGCTCCGGCTCTTCTTCACATCGCTCATGCAGTCGCTGGAGATGATCGAGAACGTGGATGGCGGCGGTGAGCATGGGCCAGTTGTGTTGCTCCCTGGGGTTCAAATGGATCTCATCAACATAGGCGTGGATCTGGTCAAGCTCATAGGCCAGCGTCTCCAATCGCTGTTTATCCGGTGGATGATGATGCATCAGTGCCGATACCACATCGAACAGCTGCAGACTTATGTCGCGCAGGGTTCGCTGAACGGTCATCAGGGCGCTGCCCGGGTCTTTCAGCAGGGTGCGCTCCAGCCGATCCAGCAGGGGCAGCCTGTGCTCGGGTGCCAGGCGTTCCACCATGCCGGCAAATGGATTGGCCAGCGGGATCATCAGGCTGAGGCCGATGATGTTGAAGCCGGTGTGAAAGGCCACCAGGGCGATTTCGGCATTGCGTTGCAGGCTGCCGGCAGAGAGGCTCTCCCACAACCAGACGTAGGGAGTCAGTAGTACAAATGCCAGGCATGCGGTGATCAGGTTGTAGACCACATGGGCATAAGCCGTACGGCGGGTTGCAGTGGACCTGCCGATGGAGGCGATCACTGCTTTGACCGTGGTGCCCACATCCATGCCGATGACCAGGGCCGCTGCCTGGGGAAAGTCAATTGTGCCGGTATATACGGCGGTCAGTGCCGTGGCGACACCCGCACTGGATGACTGGATGACTGGATGACCAGGGTCATGCCGATACCTAAACAGATCAGCAGTAGTCGGCCGGTCACACTGTCACTTGGTAAATCCTCCGGTGTGATTATCCCTTCCAATCCCGACATGCTGTCTTGAAGAAAACCGATGCCGACGAAGATCAGCCCGAACCCGGCCAGGGCATGGCCGGCATGGGTGAGGCGCCCCTTGGCAAAGAGCCTCAGCAGCACACCTGCCAGAATGATCGGCAGCGCCAGGCTGCCCAGATTCAGTTTGAAACCGAACAGGGCAACCATCCAGCCGATGATGGTGGTGCCGAGATTGGCGCCGAAAACAATGCCTACTACATGGGGAAAGGTCAGCAGGCCGGCACCGACAAATCCGATGGTTGCCACAGTCGTTGCGCTGGATGACTGGAGAACAGCCGTGGTGCCAGCGCCCGTTAGAGAGCCGGTCAGGGGGCTGCGGGTAAACCGGGTCAGGGCCCGGCGTAGCATGTTGCCGGCGATACCGGTCAAGCCATCGGTCATCACGACCATGCCGAGCAGGAACAGGACCAGCCCGCCCAGTGCCTGGAGAATTCCGTCTGTCATGATTTAAGTTTAGACTCCAGGCATCATTAACCCAGTCCTTGAGCCGGTGTTCGGGGGGTGATTTGCAGTATTCGCCTCGAATCGTTTACCGGGTTATTGTGAGGAAAGAAACGATGAGTGATACGAAACAGGGCAAATGCTGGAACTGCGGCATCGAACTGGGCCCCCACGACTATGGCCGGGAGAACAACTGCCTGAAGTGTGGCAAACCCACCCGCGTCTGCCGAAACTGCCGCTGGTATGCGCCGGGGCAGACCAACGACTGCCGCGAGCCGGTGGCGGATCGGGTAATGGAGAAAGAGAAGCCAAACTATTGCGACTTTTTCGAACCGACGGATGAAGCCGTAGGGATGGGAGCCGGTTCCGAGGAGGATCAGCTGAAAGCGGCGGAAGATCTGTTTAAGTTCTAGCCTCACATGCGCAGGTATTGCACTATCCCCCCCCTCTTTCTGATATTCTCGACAGTCCGCCCCAACATTCGGGATGCGGTGAATGATCAGGGCCTGGGACACCATATGAAACAAATAGTGTTCACAGGCCTTAAGAAATTAACAACGGAAGCACTTCCATGGGTCGAATCGTCTGTGTTGCCAATCAGAAAGGTGGGGTCGGCAAGACCACTACTGCTGTCAATCTGGCTGCGTCACTTGCTTCGCTGAAGCGCAAGGTGCTGCTGGTGGATCTCGATCCCCAGGGTAATGCCACCATGGGCAGTGGCGTCGACAAGTACGAACTGGAGCAATCCAGTTGCGATGTGCTGTTGGGGGAGTCCCAGTTTTCCGATGCGGTGGTCTCCTCCGAAGAGGCGGGCTTCGACGTATTGCCCTCCAACTCGGACCTGACGGCTGCAGAGGTTGGCCTGATGAGTGCGCCGCTCAAGGAGAAGCGCCTGAGCCTTGCCCTGGCCGGAGCCAAGGAGCGCTACGAGTACATCATCATCGACTGTCCGCCGTCCCTCAACATGCTGACCCTGAATGCGCTGGTAGCGGCGGACGGCGTGCTGATCCCGCTGCAGTGCGAGTACTATGCCCTGGAGGGACTGACGGCCTTGATCAGCACGATCCGCCAGATTCAGGATAGCCGCAACGCCAAGCTGGAGATCGAAGGTATCGTCCGCACCATGCACGATCCGCGCAATAACCTGACCAACGAAGTTTCCGCGCAATTGATCAGCCACTTCAATGACCAAGTGTTTCGTACCATCATTCCGCGCAACGTGCGAGTGGCGGAGGCCCCCAGTTATGGCCTGCCGATCATCAAGTATGACAAATCATCCCGGGGCGCCGTCTCCTACATGGCCCTGGCCAGCGAGTTTTTAAGGCGCAACGAGCAACGGAAAACGGCAGCTTCCGCTACAGCTTGATAATAAGACATTACATGGCGAGCCTTTCGCCAGCATAGAGATTCGGAAAGAGAAAAGATGGCAGCAAAAAAAAGAGGTCTTGGACGCGGGCTGGATGCCCTGCTCGGAGGAGCAGCCAAAGAGGGTGAACAGGGCGCGGCGGAAACGGCGGCTCCTGGAGAGAGCCTCGGCGCCCTGCCGGTGGACCTTATTCAACGGGGGCGGTACCAGCCACGCCGCGATTTCAACCCCGAGAGCCTGCAGGAGCTGGCCGACTCCATCGCTGCACAGGGCGTGGTTCAGCCCATCGTGGTGAGACCAGTCGAAGGTGGGCGCTACGAAATCATCGCCGGCGAGCGCCGCTGGCGGGCCACCCAGCAGGCCGGACTGGATGAGATTCCGGTGGTGATCCGCGATGTGCCGGACCAGACCGCCATGGCCATGGGCCTGATTGAGAACATCCAGCGCGACGACCTCAACCCCCTGGAAGAGGCCACCGCCCTGCACCGCCTGCTCAACGAATTCGAACTCACCCATCAGCAGATTGCACAGGCTGTGGGTAAATCCCGCACCACGGTTACCAACCTGCTGCGCCTGCTCGACCTCAACGAGGACGTGAAGACGTTCATCGTGGAGCGTCGCCTAGAGATGGGTCATGCCCGTGCACTCCTCGGCATCAAGGACGAGCCCCAGAGCAAGGCTGCCCGCCAGGTGGTGGCCCAGGGGCTGTCGGTACGCGAGACAGAGAAACTGGTACGCCGGCTCCAGGGCGAGGAGCCTGTCCAAGCCAAGACCAAGACGACCCCCAAGGAGGACCCAAACGTGGTCCGCCTTGAGAACGACCTGACCGAAAAACTCGGTGCCCGGGTGAAGATTCAGCAGGGCAACAGCGGCAAGGGCAAGCTGGTGATCAGTTACAACAGCCTGGATGAGTTGGACGGTATTCTTGACCACATCCAGTAGCCCGCTAATTTCGCTCCACAATTTCCAGTGCGGCGGTCATCAGGCAGTGTGCCGTCCAGTAGATTCGTGGCTGATTGACAATTGTCCTTGGGTTTTCTTCCGGTATGGGTGAAAGTCGTGACAAATATCATGACAAGCGCGGATCATTAGAATATTAGAGTTTTCTTTTGGTTATTTATAAGGCTTTTGACGGTCATAAAAACATTTATTCGGCTATCGTTTGACCTTATATCGCGCAGACCTTATACTGCGCACCGCTTTGATAGGCATGGCTCCGGGCTGCTGGGATCTTTTGAATGCAACTCACTGACAAAAGCCAAGCCTATCGAGTCATTCTGGCGCAGCTGACAATGTCTTTTTTCGCGGCCCTGGCACTACTACTCGCCATCGGCTGGGTGGAAGCTTACTCTGCACTGTCCGGAGGACTGACAGCAGTCTTCGCAAATCTGGTATTCGCCGTCGTGGTTTTTCGCCACTACCAGGCGCAGGAACCGGCCAACATGGTCGCCAGATTCTACGGGGCAGAGCTTCTGAAGCTCGTTGTCACAGGAATTTTATTTGCAGGTGCTATCCTGTGGGTTTACCCACTGAGTATCGGCGCACTGCTCGGCACCTATCTCCTTGTGGCAGTAGGTGCGGTGGTGGTTTTTAACTTATTCAATTAATAACGAGTCTTAGTTTAAAAGCACAATGGCCGGCGACACCCTGACCTCAAGCGAATATATCAAACACCATCTGACCAACCTCACTTTTGGTCAGCATCCCGACGGTACGTGGGGTATCGCCCACAGCGCTGCTGAAGCCAAGGAGATGGGCTTCTGGGCAATCCACGTGGATACCATGTTCTGGTCCATTGCCCTCGGTATCTTTTTCCTATACCTATTTAAGAAGGCAGCCGATGCGGCCACCTCCGGCATCCCCGGCGGTCTGCAGAACTTCGCCGAGTGGATCGTCGAGTTCATCGACACCAGCGTGCGCGGCTCCTTCACCGCAAAGAACGACCTGGTCGCGCCCCTTGCCCTGACCATCTTCATCTGGATCTTCCTCCAGAACCTGATGGACCTGGTGCCGATCGACCTGATTCCATACGCTTTCCAACTGATGGGTATTCACTTCATGAAAGTGGTGCCCTCCACCGATCCCAATGCCACCTTCGGCATGGCCATCGGTGTCTTTGCACTGGTCCTCTTCTACAGCATCAAGATGAAGGGCGTTGGCGGTTTTATGGGCGAGCTGACCCTGCAGCCGTTCTCCTCCGACAACCCAATCGTCAAGATCCTCTTCATCCCGATCAACTTTGTTCTCGAGTTCGTCAGCCTGATCGCCAAGCCGATCTCCCTGGCACTGCGTCTGTTCGGTAACATGTACGCCGGTGAGATGATCTTCATCCTCATCGCCATCATGTACAACGCGGGCATTATTCTGGGCCTGTTCAGCGGTGTGCTGCAACTGGGCTGGGCGATCTTCCATATTCTGATCATCACGCTGCAGGCGTTCATCTTCATGACCCTGACCATCGTGTACCTGGATATGGCTCACCACGAGCACTGATTTTTTAACTTAACTTTTTAATTTTTACTTACTCACCTAAAACGGGAGACCAAAATGGAACAAGCACTGCTGTACATTGCTGGCGCAATCATGATGGGTCTGGGCGCCCTGGGTGCCGCTGTCGGTATCGGTGTACTGGGTGGCCGCTTTCTCGAAGGCGCTGCTCGTCAGCCTGAACTCATCCCCATGCTGCGTACCCAATTCTTCATCGTAATGGGTCTGGTCGACGCCGTTCCCATGATCGCTGTGGGTCTGGCCATGTACGTGCTGTTCGCTGTTGCCGGTTAATCTTGGCTACTTCAAGCGAACTAATTTTCATCTCGTCTAAAAGCGAGGTAAATCCGGGATGAACATCAATCTGACTCTTATAGGTCAGCTTCTCTCCTTCGTAGTGTTCGTGTGGTTCACGATGAAATTCGTATGGACCCCGATCATGGGCGCACTGGAGACTCGTCGCAAAGAGATCGCCGACGGCCTTGCCGCCGCCGAGCGTGGTCAGCACGAGCAGGAGTTGGCTCAGGAAAGGGCAAAAGACGTACTGCATGAGGCCAAGGCCCAGGCAGGTGAAATTGTTGCCCAGGCTCAGAAGCGAGCTTCTGAAATTGTCGACGAAGCGAAAGATAATGCGCGCACCGAAGGTGATCGCATTGTGACCGCAGCCCAGGCAGAGATCGAGCAGGAGACCAACCGTGCTCGCGAGCATCTGCGTGAGAAGGTGGCTGAACTGGCGGTAGCTGGTGCGGAGAAGATCCTCCAGAAGGAGATCAACGCCGCGGCACACAAAGACATCGTCGAATCCCTGGCCAAACAGATCTAAGGCACTGCTATGGCAGGAGAAACTACCACAATCGCCCGTCCTTACGCGGAAGCGGTATTTGCCCGGGCCCAGGAGAGCGAAAAGCTCGCCGAATGGTCCGACATGCTGACGTTTCTAGCAGAAGCTGTCGAGGAGCCTGCCCTTGCGGGTCTCATCGTCAACCCCAAGGTCGACCAGGATGCCCTGACCGACCTGATGCTGGACGTCTGCGGCGACCACTTCGACGAAGAGGGGCAGAACCTGGTCAAGCTGCTGGTGCAAAACGATCGTCTCCTGATTGCAGGTGAGATCGCAGCTCTTTATGAAGAGCTGAAAGCGGAGAGCGAGAAGGTACTCAATGTACATGTCCGCTCCGCATGCGCCCTGGAAGCCGACCAGGAGAATCAAATTGCTGACGCGCTGAAAGAGAAACTGGGACGTGAGATCACCATCACCTCCGAGCAGGACGAGAACCTGATCGGCGGCGTGCACATCCGTGCAGGCGACATGGTATTCGACGGCTCAGTCAGCGGGCGACTGCAGCAACTGGCGAACGAATTAGGAATCTAAGCGAGAAGCCAATATGCAACTCAATCCATCCGAGATCAGCGAACTGATCAAGAATAAGATCGAGAAATTCGATCTCAAGACCAAAGCCCGCACCGAGGGCACGGTAATCAGCCTGACCGACGGCATCGCACGCATTCACGGTCTGGAAGACGTGATGTCCTACGAGATGCTGGAGTTCCCAGGCAACACCTTTGGCCTGGCCCTCAACCTGGAGCGTGACTCCGTGGGCGCGGTTGTCATGGGTGACTACACTCACCTTTCTGAAGGCGATTCGGTCAAGTGCACCGGACGCATTCTGGAAGTGCCCGTAGGTGAAGGCCTGCTGGGTCGTGTGGTCGGTCCCCTGGGTAACCCCATCGACGGCAAGGGCGAGATCGATGCAGTAGCGACCTCTCCCATTGAGAAGGTTGCTCCCGGCGTTATCGCCCGTAAGTCGGTTGATCAGCCAGTACAGACCGGTCTGAAAGCGATCGATGCCATGGTGCCTGTCGGCCGCGGCCAGCGTGAGCTGATCATCGGCGACCGCCAGACCGGTAAGTCTGCCATTGCCATCGACGCCATCATCAACCAGAAAGGCACCGGTGTTAAATGTATCTACGTTGCCGTAGGTCAGAAAAACAGCACCATCGCCCAGACGGTCCGCAAGCTCGAAGAGCATGGCGCCATGGATCACACCATCATCGTGGCCGCTACCGCCGCCGAGTCAGCAGCGCTGCAGTTCATCGCGCCCTACTCCGGCTGCACCATGGGTGAGTACTTCCGCGACAAGGGTGAAGATGCGCTGATCGTTTATGACGATCTGACCAAGCAGGCTTGGGCCTACCGCCAGGTATCCCTGCTGCTGCGTCGTCCGCCGGGTCGTGAAGCGTACCCCGGTGATGTTTTCTACCTGCACTCCCGTCTGCTGGAGCGCGCTGCCCATATTAACGAGGCAGAGGTGGAGAAGAACACCAACGGCGAAGTGAAAGGCAAGACCGGTTCCCTGACCGCACTGCCCATCATTGAGACCCAGGCCGGTGACGTATCCGCGTTCGTACCGACCAACGTGATCTCCATTACCGACGGTCAGATCTTCCTGGAAGCCGACCTCTTCAACGCAGGTATCCGCCCGGCTATCAACGCCGGTCTGTCGGTATCCCGTGTAGGTGGTTCAGCACAGACCAAGATCATCAAGAAGCTGGGCGGCGGTGTTCGTCTGGCCCTGGCCCAGTTCCGTGAGCTGGCGGCATTCTCCCAGTTCGCCTCCGACCTGGACGAGGCCACCCGCAAGCAACTGGAGCGTGGTGAGCGTGTTACTGAGCTGATGAAGCAGCACCAGTACTCTCCGCTCTCCATCGCCGAGATGGCCACCTCGTTGTTTGCAGCGAACGAAGGCTACCTGGATGATATCGACGCGTCCAAGGTTGTCGATTTCGAAGCGGCTCTGCATGGCTACATGAACAGCAGCCAGAAGTCTCTGATGGACAATATCAATGAGACTGCGGACTACAACGACGAGATCGCCAATGCCCTGCACGACGCCCTGAAGGATTTCAAGGCAAACCACACCTGGTAAGCACGAGATCCCTGAGAGCTGAATAGATAAGGTTTAATCATGGCAGGCGCAAAAGAAATCCGCACCAAGATCGCCAGCATCAAGAACACGCAGAAGATCACCTCTGCGATGGAGATGGTGGCGGCCGCAAAGATGCGCAAGGCCCAGGACCGCATGAACGCGACTCGTCCCTACGCGGACAAGATGCGTAACGTCATCGGCCACCTGTTCCACGCACATCCGGAGTACCGCCACAGCTTCATGAAGGAGCGTAACGAGGTCAAGCGAGTCGGTTACATCATCGTCTCCTCGGACCGCGGTCTTTGTGGCGGCCTCAACAGCAACCTGTTCCGCAAGCTGGTTAAAGAGGTCAAGCGGCAGCAGGGCGAGGGCATCAAGGTCGAGTTCTGCACCATCGGCACAAAAGCACTGGGTTTTTTCAAGCGCTTTGGCGGTCGTGTGCTGGCAGAGGCCACTCACCTGGGTGACGCTCCTCACATCGAGGATCTGATCGGTACCGTCAAGGTGATGCTGGACGCTTATGTTGATGGCGAGTTAGATCGCATCTACGTCGCTTCAAACGAGTTCGTTAATACGATGACCCAGAAGCCGACCGTAGAGCAGGTTGTTCCCATTTCAGCTGAACCCAACGAGGAGCTGAAACACCATTGGGACTACATCTACGAGCCTGACTCCAAGGATGTGCTGGATGGCCTGATGGTCCGTTATATCGAGTCACTGGTATATCAGGCGGTTGTCGAAAACGCAGCGTGCGAACAGTCTGCCCGCATGGTGGCAATGAAGTCCGCTACCGACAATGCAGGCAACCTTATCAACGAATTGCAGCTGGTCTACAACAAAGCCCGCCAGGCAGCTATTACCCAGGAGATCTCCGAGATCGTGGGTGGCGCCGCCGCTGTGTAAGGCGAATTGAATTTTGAATTTAACGAGGAACCAGAAATGAGTTCGGGTAAAGTGGTGGAAATCATCGGCGCCGTTGTGGACGTTCAGTTCGCAGCAGGTGATATGCCGAAGGTCTACGATGCGCTCAGGATCGAATCAGAAGATTTGACCCTTGAGGTACAGCAGCAGCTGGGTGACGGCGTTGTCCGGACCATCTGCATGGGTTCAACCGACGGTCTCAAGCGTGGAGTTGAAGTTGTCAGTACAGGTAACCCTATTACCGTTCCTGTAGGCCAGGGAACCCTGGGCCGTATCATGGATGTTCTGGGTAACCCGGTTGACGAGGCCGGCCCTGTTGAGACCGAAGAGCGTATGCCGATTCATCGTGCAGCACCCAAGCTCGAAGAGCAGGCCACCACTACCGAGATCCTGGAAACCGGCATCAAGGTTATCGACCTGGTCATGCCCATCGCCAAGGGCGGTAAGATCGGCCTGTTCGGCGGTGCGGGTGTAGGCAAGACCGTAACCCTGATGGAGCTGATCCGTAACATCGCGGTCGAGCACTCCGGCTTCTCCGTTTTCGCCGGTGTTGGTGAGCGTACTCGTGAGGGTAACGACTTTTACCACGAAATGTCCGAAGGTGGCGTACTCGATAAGGTAGCCCTGGTTTACGGTCAGATGAATGAGCCTCCAGGCAACCGCCTGCGTGTGGCGTTGACCGGTCTGACCATCGCCGAGAATTTCCGTGACGAAGGCCGTGACGTTCTGATGTTCGTTGATAACATCTACCGTTACACCCTGGCGGGAACCGAGGTATCCGCTCTGCTGGGTCGTATGCCTTCAGCGGTAGGTTACCAGCCTACCCTGGCTGAGGAGATGGGTGTTCTGCAGGAGCGTATTACCTCCACCAAGACCGGGTCCATCACCTCCTTCCAGGCCGTATACGTACCTGCGGATGACTTGACTGACCCCTCCCCCGCGACCACCTTCGCTCACTTGGATGCGACCCTGGTACTGTCCCGTCAGATCGCCGAGCTGGGTATCTACCCCGCGGTTGATCCCCTGGACTCCACCTCCCGTATCCTCGACCCCAACGTGGTTGGCCAGGAGCACTACGATGTAGCCCGCGGCGTTCAGGGTACCCTGCAGCGCTACAAGGAGCTGAAGGATATCATCGCGATTCTGGGTATGGACGAGCTGTCCGAAGATGACAAGCTGACTGTAGCCCGTGCCCGTAAGGTACAGCGCTTCCTGTCCCAGCCCTTCTTCGTGGCGGAAGTATTCACCGGTACCCCCGGTAAGTACGTATCCCTGAAAGACACCATCGCAAGCTTCAAGGCGATCGTCGAAGGTGAGTACGACCACCTGCCCGAGCAGGCGTTCTACATGGTCGGCGGCATCGAAGAGGCTGTTGAGCGGGGCGCTGGCGACTAATTAGAGCCGGGAGTTTCTTATGAGCATGAAAATTCATGTGGACATCGTGAGTGCAGAGGGAGAGATCCATTCCGGCCAGGCCGAGATGGTCTATGCTCCTGCGGTCATGGGTGAAGTCGGTATCGCGCCACGGCACACGCCCCTGGTGACCCGGCTGAAGCCCGGCGAGGTTCGCGTCGAGCCAGGTGACGGCAAGGAGATGGAGTACTACTACGTCTCCGGCGGTATCCTCGAGGTGCAGCCCCACCTGGTCACCGTTCTGGCGGATATCGCGGTTCGCGCGGTGGATATTGACGAAGCGGCTGCAATCGAAGCCAAGAAGCGGGCCGAAGAGGCACTCGCAGGCCAGCAGGCCGAGTTCGAGTACGCCAGGGCCCAGTCCGAACTGGCCGAAGCGGTTGGCCAGCTGCGTGCGATTGAGAAGATCCGCAAGGGAACCAAGCGCTGATCTCACGACCACACACCACAGTGGCACAAAAACCCCGTCTTCAGGCAGGGTTTTTGTGTCCGTAAGTCCATAATTTAGCTGCTAAGCTTAGATTACCCCCTACGCTTTTTAGGCCAGGCAGGTTGTCAGGGAAATGAGCCGCCAGAGCTGGAAATTTCGCGGGTGGCAGCTGTCTTTCATGGCCATGGTTTGGCTGATCTGCACCCCCGCCTTCGCAACCCCCTCCATTCAGAATCCCGGGGTGGGGTCTACTGAAACCAGCTCAACCCAGGAAGGTGAAAACTCTTCCATCGCAGATTTCTACAGGGTGACCGGAACCGAGTCAATCTGGATATCGGCCAACGGCTTATCCGAACGAGGAGATCGCTTTATCAATTTTCTGGGGCAGGTTGAAGCCGAAGGCCTGGATTCGAAGCGTTACCTGTACGATGAAATCCTTGTCTATTCGAGGCGGGAGAATCTGTGTCAGCTCGAGTTGTGGCGGCTGGAACTGCTCCTGGACTTGGTGTACCTGACGTTGGGCAAGGACCTTATCCAGGGGCGTGCTGACTGGAACGTCCATGATCCTCGATGGCATATCCCCAGGTCCGTGGCCAGCCTTTCGATTCTTGCCGGGATATTGAACTCCGAGATTCCAATTGACCGTGCTCTGCGTGCGCTTGGGCCGAAGCATTATGCCTTTCATCAGCTGAAAAATGTGCTTGTTCGTTATCGTGATATCGAGCGTGCTGGCGGTTGGGAATCCATAGAGACAAGGAAGAGTCTCAAGGGGGGGATGGAGACGCCATTGGTCGCTGTGCTGCGTGAGCGACTCAGTATGGCAGGTGATCTTGATGATGCAGATGCTGTCAATCCTTTGCTTTTTGATGAGTCGTTGACCAAGGCCGTCAAGGCGTTTCAGGGGCGTCACGGTTTGGAACAGGACGGGGTAGTCGGGCGAAAGACCAGGGAAGCGATGAATGTGCCAGTGGGGGAACGCGTTCGCCAGATTGAGCTGAACATGGAGCGCTGGCGTTGGCTGCCAAGAAACCTGGGTGATGAGTACATCATAGTTAACACAGCGGCTTTCAGATTGGATTATGTGAAAAACGCTGGAACCGCACTCTCAATGCGGGTCATTGTTGGGGATCAGCTGAATCGTACACCGGTGTTTACAAAAGAGCTCACCTACATCGACATCAACCCGGTGTGGAATGTTCCCCATACAATTGCCACGGACGAGATCCTGCCCCAGTTGGCCATGAAGCCGGATTACCTGGAGAACAACGGGTTCAGAATTCTGAGTGACTGGAGCGACAGTGCCCGGGAACTGACGTTTGAGGAGACCGGCTGGTCAGTTGATAACAAGTCTGATTTCCCCTATCGGCTCCGGCAGGACTCGGGAGATGGCAATGCGCTGGGGCGAATCAAATTTCTGCTGCCAAACGAGTACAACATCTATCTCCACGATACACCTGGAAAGCGCCTGTTCAACAAGCCCAGGAGAACGTTCAGTCATGGCTGCATCAGAATCGAGAACCCGCGCGGGCTGGCACTCAACCTTTTCGATCAACTCAAAAAGTGGGATGAGGTTCGCCTGGATGAAACCCTGGACAGCGGCGAGAACAGAAAGGCCGTGCTGAAGAAACCGGTACCCGTCTATATCGTTTATCTCACGAGCTGGGTGGATGAGTCAGGTACGGTTCACTTTAGCGGCGACCATTATCACAGGGACAGCTCACTGGTGCGTCATCTGTTTCCTGGCGAGGAAGTAACCTACTGAAATATGCTCCTGTTTCTGAAATTCTGTGATTTCTCTCTGATTTTAAAAGAAATTTCTTTACATTCCTGAAAATAACAGCACAATAAGCGTGCCCTTGGTTGTTAATTGTGTGTGATGCGTAAATTTTTACCCAAGTCTCGTCAGACTATCGATCCTTCTCCCTGTTTCCATAGGCGCCGTTTTCTCCGCACTTCACTGGCATTGGCCGGCGGCATCATTGCTGCACCGGCGGTTGCAACCGTGAGACGTACCGGTGAGCGACGGATCGAACTACTCAATCTTCATACCGGTGAGAAAGCGAAAATTCTTTACTGGTCCGGGGGCATGTACCAGCCAGGTGGGCTGAATGACCTCAATCACCTGCTGCGAGATCATCGCACCGGTGATGTATACGACATGGATACTGGTCTGTTCGATCTTGTACACGACCTGGGCTTAGAGTTTGGCAGCCAGCAGAAGTTTGAGATCATCTCCGGTTACCGGTCACCAAAGACAAACAAGTCGCTGAGTAACAAGTCCAGCGGTGTCGCAAAGCGCAGTCTGCACATGCAGGGTAAGGCTATGGATCTGCGGATGCCCGGGGTTTCCCTGGATAAGCTGAAACAGACGGCCATGAACCTGCAGCGCGGGGGTGTCGGATTCTACCCCAAATCCGGATTCATACATGTCGACACAGGGCGCGTTCGCAGCTGGTAAGCCGCGCTATCTGATCGCAACAATCTATCTTGCTGCTTCTGTTGGGATTGGCGAATCTCCGATGAGAGGTTTATGCTTTTGTGATTATGAATCGTTTACGAAAGCATAGATAAGGCACATGCCATCCCAACTGGACGCCCTCATCAGGGGACAGCGCACATCCCGTATCCTGCTCCTGGCTCTCGGCTTTTCAATTGCGCTCATGCTTTGGCAGATTGCCCGCTGGACCGAGGAGACTGCCTTGGCGGAGCTGCATGAGCGCAGCAGTACCCAGCTCAGTTTTTATGTGGCCAGTCTTCAGGGCCAGCTTCAGAAATACGAGTTCCTGCCAGAGCTATTGGCAACCAACAAGCAGCTTGTGAAGTTGCTTGAGAACCCTGGCGACAGGGATCTCACCGATGCACTCAATCGTTACCTCGAAACCATCAATCGGATCTCCGATGCTTCGGATACCTACCTGATGAATGACGCAGGGCTGACCATTGCCGCTTCGAACTGGCAGTCCGAGCGCCCATTCGTGGGCCGCAATTTTTCATATCGTCCCTACTTCAAGGAAGCCATGAAGGGGCATCTCGGCAGGTACTTTGCGCTGGGTACCACGTCACAGAAAAGAGGTTACTACTTCGCCTACCCTGTCCGGTCGATGGAGCGCATTCTTGGTGCCGTGGTTATCAAGATCAACATGGCGCCTAATGAAGAGAAATGGAGCCGGTCTGAAGATGAGTTCCTGGTAACTGATCCGGACGGCGTGATCTTCATCACCACCAACAAGGGCTGGCGTTACAAGACCCTGGGACCACTTCCTGATGAGGTGTTGGAGAGGATCAGGGCAAGCAGACGCTACTCTGATGCGGAACTCTCATCGCTGGGCGCAGTTACACTGACAGCTGCCCAGGGTCGACTCATCCGGCCTGCTGAAACCGGAAGGACGGAATACCTGTCACTGGAGCAGATGATGCCCGAGGCGGGCTGGAAGGTGCACATTCTTGCAGACACGAGCCAGGTAGGCGTAAGAGTGACCTGGAGCGTGCTGACTGCCGCCGTGATTTTCGGCATCGCAGTACTCTTTGTGATGTTCTTGATGCAGAGGCACAAACGTTTGCGTGAGCGTGAGCGCTTCGAACGCCAGGCAAAAAAGAACCTCGAACTGAACGAAGCGCGAATCAGGGCGATATTGGAGGGTGCTCAGGCAGGTGTGCTGACCATGAACGACCAGGGCTTGATAGAGTTTGCCAACAGCCGTGCACAAGAGCTGTTCGGTTACCAGCAGAAAGAGCTGTCAGGACACTCTTTTATCGCGTTCTTTGCCGAGAGCCAAAAAAATGAAGCGGAGAAAACCCTGCATGCTGCAGAAACGGGTGTCGTCGTTCGGGAGTTGGATGCCCGGCACAAGGATGGCTCAATTTTTCCTGTAGAACTCTCGGTTGGCAGTCTCAAGCTCCACGATGGCAGAAAGCGTATTGCGACGATTCATGACATCAGTTTTGCAAAGCGACAGGAGGCGGAACTACGCCAGGCCCATGATCTGCTGGAAGTGCGGGTAGCCGAACGAACCCGTGATCTCAGTGAAACCAATGTTCGTTTGATCCGGGAAATCGAAGAGCATCAGCGCACAGAGGCGGCGTTGCGCCAGGCCCAGGATGAACTGATCCAGGCCGCAAAGATGGCAGCACTGGGACAGATGGCAACCGGTATCAGTCACGAGTTGAACCAGCCCCTGGCGGCAATCCGTTCATATGCCGACAATGCGCGTGCCTTGATCGACCATGAACGTAAGGAGGATGCGACCTGGAATCTGACCCAAATCTCAGAACTGACCGAGCGAATGGCCCAGATCAGTTCCCAGCTGAAAGTGTTTTCCCGCAAGACCAAGGGGCGGCTGGTCAGCGTATCCCTGACCGCGGCTATTGATCACTCCCTGGGGATACTCGCATCCAGAATAAAGGAGACCCAGGCGGAAATCTTAAAGCAGATGCCTGAAACAGAGCTTTATGTGATGGCTGATATGGTGCAACTGGAGCAGGTCTTGATCAACTTGATTGGTAACGCGCTGCAGGCGGTTGAACCGCAGAGCGAGAGAAGAGTGGAGATCGTGGCGGTGAGCAGCGATGACAGTGTCGCGATTACCATTCGCGATACCGGATCAGGTATTGCTCCCGATCATCTTCCCCGTGTGTTTGATCCGTTCTTTACCACAAAGGAGGAGGGTTGTGGCCTGGGCCTGGGTCTTTCAATTTCCCACCGTATCGTAGAAAGTATAAATGGCGAACTGATGGCCAACAATTACATGGATGGTGGCGCCATTTTTACTTTGACCCTGCCAAGCGTTGAAACACCGGAGGAGAAGACAGGCTGAACTTGCCGGCCTGTTTGAAAGTGAAGAATTGTTAATGAAAAGCAATCCGACGATCTACTTCATCGACGATGAAAAGCATATCCGTATAGCCAACCAGCAGACCCTGGAGCTGGCGGGCTTCGATGTGCAGTGCTTCAACAGTGCTGAAAAGGTACTGCCCTTGCTTTCGCTTGACTGGCCTGGGGTTGTGGTGTGCGACATCAAGATGCCGGGTATGGACGGTTTGACCTTTCTAAGCAAGGCAATGGAAGTAGACAGGGATCTGCCGGTCATTCTCGTCACTGGGCATGGCGATATCTCGATGGCGGTCAATGCCATCCGTGACGGTGCCTATGATTTCATAGGGAAGCCGTTTGCCGCTGAAAAACTGATCGAGACCGTACGCCGCGCCGTCGACAAGCGGGCTCTGACGCTCGAGAATCGTAATCTCAAAATAGAGCTGGAGGCTCAGAGCGCCCCCGGACCCCGCATTATCGGACGTACCCCTGCCATTCAACGCTTGCGTGCCACCATCGCCCAGATTGCAGATACTGGCGCCGACGTACTGGTATTTGGCGAAACGGGAACCGGCAAGGAGTTGGTTGCAAGGTCGTTGCATGAGCACTCCCGGCGCAGGGACAGGAACTTTGTGGCAGTCAATTGCGGTGCTGTGCCTGAGAACCTTATCGAGAGTGAGCTTTTCGGCCATGAGGCCGGTGCATTTACCGGTGCCCAGGAGCGGCGCATCGGCAAGTTTGAACATGCCAACGGCGGTACCCTCTTCCTCGATGAGATCGAGAGCATGCCAATGCCTGTACAGATCAGGCTGCTGCGGGTACTGCAGGAGCGCATGGTCGAGCGTTTGGGTTCAAATGAACTGATACCCCTGGATCTGCGTGTGGTGGCAGCAACAAAAGCCGATCTCAAAGAGGCGGCGGAGCGGGCCGAATTCCGGGAAGATCTCTACTACCGTCTCAATGTGGTGACCCTGGAGATCCCGCCGCTGCGGGACCGTCGGGAAGATATCCCGTTGCTCTTTCATCACTTTCTGCTGGTTTCCAGTGCCCGCTACCAGAAAGAGGCGCCTGCGCCGAGCAGTGAACAGATCCATGCCTTGCTGGCTCACCCCTGGCCGGGCAATGTGAGGGAGTTGCGCAATGCCGCTGAGCGATACGTATTGCTGGGTGAGAGTTATGGCTACGAGTTGGAGCAGGTGCTGCGGGGAAGTGAAGACGGAGAGGGCTCCATTACCCTGCCCCAGCAGGTTGACTGTTTCGAGAAGAGTGTGATCGAACAGGCACTCTCTACCCACAACGGCAACATCAAGGAGACCATGGAAGCGCTTGGTGTGCCGCGTAAGACGCTCTATGACAAGATGTGTAAGTTTGGTTTGGACAAAAAGAACTATAAATTTGGACAAAAAGAACTATAAATAGAGAGCGGTCTTGCCGAAAGCCACTTGTTTCTAAGAATAGTTGTGGTTGAAAGTGTGATGGTGCGAACTTCGTTTACAAACATTTTTCGTGCTAAAAATCGGCAAACTCTTTATCTGTAGTCGCGATATGACCCACAAGCCATTCTCTTAACTGCTGCAACAACACTATATCCAGTCGCGCACTCCCGTTTTCCAGTTCCCTCATGAACTGCATCAGTTCGGCATGCAGCATGGCGTGTTCCCGCTGATGTTCCCGCAGCTCTGTAAATCCGTTTTTTGCCATGAATGCTTCCTCATTCTGAAAATGGCTTTTTGTTTCCCGCTCCAACTCGATAAGTAGCTCATGCGCTTCCTGTGAGCCAATTTCCGGGTTTGACTGAACAGATTCCGCTAGGCGGTTCAGCAGGGTGACCAGTGCCATATGTTCTTCATCCAATTCAGATATCCCAAGGGCCATCCGGGTGTTGAAATGCATGAAGTCGGTCATTGGAGGGTAACGGCTACGGTTTTCAGATAGTAATTTAAATATTTAGTACAACAGCACCCCGTTTTCAAGAAACGCGAATTTAATTTCCAAGTGCAACTCGACAGAGTTGGTTAGAGGGTAAGCTGCGGTAGCATAGGTAGCTTCTCTCACCGACCAAAGTTTGAGGAGCACCATGTACAC
>NZ_MPRJ01000061.1 GCF_002020805.1 Solemya velesiana gill symbiont
GGATCAAGCTTCACCATTCCAAGTGAAACGCCCTGTGCGGACCCGCATGCAGGGTGTTGTGGGGAGGGAGGGTTAGAGACCCTCCCTTACCCGATTGGCAATCCACTCCTCGTCCAGTTGGAGTATGGAGGCCATGACCGCCTCATGGTCCCATTTCGAGTGCTGTCTGTTGGATTCCTGAACGGCAGCGACCACCGCCGGGTGCTGGGCAAGGAGGCGGGTTTCGTTGATGCGGTCGTCCAGGATGCGGGTAATCGCACTCGCTTTCTCACGGGTTACGTCTACATGATGCTTGATGATGATCTGCTTGAGGGCGTCTTCACTGATAACCGCGGTGAGCAGTGAGACCAGAGCCAGTAGGGATAACAGAATAAGCGCAAAGAATATCCTCTTTTTTATAGACATCTCGCAATTCCGGCGAATAAAACACTTCTATCTAAGTGTATACCGTGGAAAAAATCCCGCTGAGTTGAGGCGTAATTATAGAAGGGACGGCGTAATTAGCTTATTAATAACATGGAATTGGTCTTTCCGGTTGGTTAACAGGATTTACACACATCTTTACGGGAAGCTTTGGGAGTGTCATTGGGCTTCATGTTTTAACTGTATGAAATTATATAAATATAGACATGGCATGGCTGTTGCTATCTGTTGGATAGATGCGAACAAGACTCACTTTATAACGCATCTTTGATTCCGACTTGGAGGAGTACGGTCATGACCGAAACTTTTTACGATGTAATGCGGCGGCAGGGAATTACCCGCCGCAGTTTTTTGAAATTCTGCAGCCTTACGGCTTCGGCGCTGGGATTGGGGCCGGCCATGGTGCCCCGTATTGCCGAGGCGATGGAGACCAAGCCGCGTATTCCGGTACTTTGGCTGCATGGTCTGGAGTGTACCTGTTGTTCCGAGTCTTTTATCCGCTCGGCACATCCGCTTGCGAAAGATGTGGTGCTGTCGATGATCTCCCTGGACTACGACGACACCATCATGGCGGCGGCGGGTCACCAGGCCGAGGCGATCATCGAAGAGACCATCGAGAAATACGACGGCAATTACATCCTCGCCGTCGAGGGCAACCCGCCCCTGGACCAGGACGGTATGTCCTGCATTATCAGTGGCCGGCCGTTTCTTGAGCAGTTGAAGCACGCCGCCGATCACTGCAAGGCGATCATATCCTGGGGTTCCTGTGCCTCCTGGGGCTGTGTACAGGCGGCCCGTCCCAACCCCACCCGCGCAACACCGGTGCACAAGGTGCCGGGTATCGCGGACAAACCCATTATCAAGGTGCCGGGCTGTCCGCCCATCGCCGAGGTGATGACCGCGGTGATCACCTACATTCTCACCTTCGAGAAGTTTCCTGAGCTGGATCGACAGGGTCGTCCCAAGATGTTCTATAGCCAGCGCATCCACGACAAGTGCTACCGCCGTCCCCATTTCGATGCCGGGCAGTTCGTCGAGGAGTGGGATGACGAGTCCGCGCGCAAGGGCTACTGCCTCTACAAGATGGGCTGCAAAGGGCCCACTACTTACAATGCCTGCTCCACGGTGCGCTGGAATGGCGGCCTTTCTTTCCCCGTCCAGGCGGGCCACCCCTGTATCGGCTGTTCTGAAAACGGTTTCTGGGACAAGGGCTCCTTCTACCAGCACGTGACCGATACACACCAGTTTGGTGTTGAGGCCAATGCAGACAAAGTCGGTCTTGCGTCAGCCGGCATTGTCTGCGCTGCAGCTGCTGCACACGCTGCTGTAACCGCGATTAAGAACGCCCAGAAGAAAGGAGACCAGGAATAATGAGCATCATCAACACACCAAACGGCTTCAGCCTGGACGACTCCGGCAAGCGCGTGGTCGTGGATCCGGTCACCCGGATCGAAGGCCACATGCGCTGTGAAGTAAACGTGGATGAGAACAACATCATCCGCAACGCCGTATCCACCGGCACCATGTGGCGCGGCCTCGAGGTGATCCTCAAGGGTCGTGCCCCCCGTGACGCCTGGGCCTTCACCCAGCGTATCTGCGGCGTCTGCACGGGTACCCATGCTTTGATCTCCGTACGCGCGGTTGAGGACGCCCTAGGTATCGACATACCGGAGAACGCTAACTCCATTCGCAACATCATGCAGCTGACCCTGCAAGTGCACTATCACCTGGTGCATTTCTATCACCTGCACGCCCTGGATTGGGTCAACCCGGTCAATGCCCTCAAGGCAGATCCAAAGGCGACTTCGGAGCTGCAGCAGAAGGTATCCCCCAGCCACCCGAAGTCTTCCCCGGGATACTTCCGGGATATTCAGAATCATCTGAAGAAGTTCGTGGAGAGCGGTCAGCTGGGTCCCTTCAAGAACGGCTACTGGACCAACCCGGCTTACCTGCTGCCGCCGGAAGCGGACCTGATGGCGGTAACCCACTACCTCGAAGCGCTCGACTTCCAGAAGGACATCATGAAGATCCGCACCATCTTCGGTGGCAAGGACCCCCATCCCAACTGGCTGGTGGGTGGCGTGCCCTGTCCCATCAACGTGGATGGTGTGGGTTCCGTGGGCGGCCTGAACATGGTCAACCTGAACCAGATCTCGAGCCTCATCGACCAGAGCCGTGAGTTCATCAAAAACGTCTACATTCCGGACCTGCTGGCAGTCGCCCAGTTCTACAAGGGATAGCTCTACGGTGGCGGTATCTCCAGCATGAATGTGCTCTCCTACGGTGACATTCCGGATCGGGCCAATGACTACAGTGCCGAGAACCTGATGATGCCCCGTGGCGCCATCATCAACGGTAACCTCAAGGAGGTTCACGAGGTCGACCTGCGTGATCCGAACGAGATCCAGGAGTTCGTTCCCCACTCCTGGTACAAGTGCGCCGACGAGTCCAAGGGTCTGCACCCCTGGGATGGTGTCACCGAGCCCAACTTCGAGCTGGGCCTCAATATCCGTGGCACCCAAACCAACATCAAGCAGATCGACGAGGATGCCAAGTACTCCTGGATCAAGGCGCCGCGCTGGCGCGGTCATGCCATGGAGGTGGATCCCCTGGCGCGCTACATCATCGGTTATGCCAAGGGTCACGAGGAGATCACCGAACAGATCAACTTCGTACTCAAGACCCTGGATGTGCCGGTGGATGCACTCTTCTCCACCCTGGGCCGTACCGCAGCCCGTGGCCTGGAGGCGGATTGGGCGGCAGACAAGATGCGCTATTTCATGGACAAGCTGGTGGCGAACATCAAGGCTGGCGACTCCAACACCGCCAATGTCGACAACTGGAATCCCTCCACCTGTCCAAAAGAGGCCAAGGGCGTTGGTTTTACCGAAGCGCCCCGTGGTGCCCTGGGTCACTGGATCCGGATCAAGGATACCCGCATCGACAACTACCAGTGCGTGGTGCCCACCACCTGGAACGGTTCGCCCCGTGACGAAAATGGCAGCATCGGTGCCTTCGAGGACTCGCTGATGAACACCAAGGTGGAGCGGGCCGATGAACCGGTGGAGATCCTACGCACCCTGCACAGCTTCGATCCCTGTCTTGCCTGCTCGACCCACGTGATGAGCGAGGACGGCGAGGAACTGGCTGAGGTTAAGGTGCGGTGATTCAAAAATTGGAATTTACCCAAAGCCATTCAAGAAGCGATTCCCTCTCCCTTCGAGGGAAGCACCCTCCGGGTATAAAAGGGATAGGGTGAGGGTGAATTTGAAAGATGATTTGCTGTTTGATCCCCCTCACCCTAACCCTCTCCCCAGCAGGGGAGAGGAAGAAAGTGGGTCAAGTGGATTAACAGGTATTTGGAGAGTAGAGATGGAACAAAATGTTATTCGATTGATCGCCATGACCGGCCTGCTGGCCAGTGGCAGTGCAATGGCCCACGTGGGTGCGCACGGTGGAGAGGGCTTCCTTGCTGGCGTGCTACACATGCTGGGTGACCACGGCTACCTGTTGGGGCTGGCGGCGCTGGCTATAGGGGCTGTCGTGTTCAAACGGTCTCATCGCGTCTGATCAATGATCCAGAGATCGGGATCTGCCGATCAAGGAGAAACTACTATGCAGACAGAAGTAAAACGTACGGCGGTCTATGTCTACGAGGCACCGGTACGGCTATGGCACTGGGTCAATGCACTGTCGATCACGGTGCTGACGATTACCGGCTGGTTCATTGCCAACCCGTTGCCAACCCTGCCAGGAGAGGCCAGTGACCACTATGTCATGGGATATATCCGCTTTGCTCATTTTGCCGCGGCCTATATTTTCACGGTTGGCTTCATTGGCCGGCTCTATTGGGCATTTGTAGGAAACGAGCATTCGCAGCAGCTTTTCAAGCTGCCCTTCTACAGGGCCAGTTTCTGGAAAGAGCTGATGCACGAGGTGCGCTGGTACGCCTTCATGGAGAAGGAGCCGAAGAAATACGTGGGTCACAACCCGCTGGCCCATCTCTTCATGGTGGCCATCATCACCGTGGGTGGCATCGCCATGGTGCTGACCGGCTTTGCGCTCTACGCGGAACAGGCCGGGCTTGGTACCTGGCAGGACACCCTGTTCGGCTGGCTGATACCGCTGGTGGGGCAGAGCCAGGATGTGCGGATCTGGCACCACTGGGGCATGTGGATCATCGTGGTCTTCTTCATCCTCTATGTCTACGTGGCGATCCGCGAGGATATCGTCTCCCGCCAGAGCCTGATCAGTACCATGGTGAGCGGCTGGCGCATGTTCAAGGACGACCGGCCATGACGGGCTGAACCAGAGATACCTCTTGGCGTATCCCCCCATTTCCTTACGCCATTTTAAGGCGCGGCACCTGCCGCGCCTTTTTTTATGTACAGGATGTACGGTATGCCGTGGGTGCAGGGATGCACGCGACTACAGGGATGTAGGAGGTAGAGCGAAGCAGGATGCCAGAGCCGAGGAGCGGCGTGTGTTCAGATCAGTAGGGTAGACCAGCGAATGCCTAATCACAGCCGATTTCTGGAAAATCTATGGAGCTGGTACTAACCATACCAATAGTGATCGTTTAGCGTTATTCAGGTTTTCAATAACCTTATGATTTAAATGTAATTATCTGATTGCCGGATGTCGGAGTGGAAACAAATCAACCAATAATGAACTATAGTGGTTATAACGTAACCGGTTAGTGCATTTCACAGAATTCGGCTGTGTAAATTATCAATTAAAACAGTAGATTATGATGGTTCTCCGAATTGGTACAGAGCTTGCCATTAGAGAGCTATAACGAAAAGTATTGATCCGCTGGAGGAGAGAATGGCTGCTGAGCCAAGGGTACTGATACTCGGAATCGGAAATCTGCTGTGGGCAGACGAAGGTTTTGGCGTGCGTGTAGTCGAGACGCTGCATCGCCACTACCTATTCCCGGAAAACGTGACGCTCCTGGATGGGGGAACCCAGGGAGTGTACCTGGTCCAGAACATCCGCGAGGCGGATATCCTGGTGGTTTTCGACGCGGTGGACTACGGATTGCCCGGCGGCACCCTCAAGCGGGTGGAGGGCGACGAGGTGCCCAAGTTCCTCGGTGCCAAAAAGGTCAGTCTCCACCAGACCGGTTTCCAGGAAGTGCTGGCCATGGCCGAGATGTTGGGCGACTACCCCGAGCACCTGTTGCTGATCGGTGTACAGCCGGTGCAGCTGGAGGACTATGGCGGCAGCCTGAGGGATGAGGTGAAGGCCCAGATACAGCCATCCATCGATATGGCCCTTGAATACCTTTCCATCTTCGGTGTCGAGGCGAGTCTTCGTGAACAGCCACTCCAGGCCGATACATCACAGGCCGGTGCCATTGCGGATATGGAGACCTATGAAACGGGTAGGCCCTCAGAAAATGAAGCCCGTCGTGATGGTGATGGCCGTGTGCTCGATTCCAGTGCCTTTGATGTCGCCTACCGGCCGGTTCCCCTGGAAGGGGATGCCATGAGCGTGGATGTGGATCAGCATCTGGATAAATACCGCTCCAGGAGCTCTTCCTGATGTGTATCGGTATACCCATGCAGGTGGTGGAGAGCCAGCCTGGGCAGGCCTAGTGCGAAGGCATGGGTGAGCGTCGCCACGTGGACACCCTGTTGGTGGGAGATCAGCCCAAAGGCACTTGGCTGTTGATCTTCCTCAATAGTGCTCGTGAGGTGCTGAGCGAGGAAGATGCCGGAAAGATTCAGAGTGCCCTGCAAGCGCTCAACCTCACCCTGCAGGGTGAGTCGGACATCGGTCACCTGTTCGCCGACCTGGTCGAACGGGAACCCCAGCTGCCGGAGCACCTCCAGGCAGATTCAACAAAACTTAGCGCGGGAGAGTGATATGCCATCGCCTTTGATCCGTATCCTGGTAGAGCAACATAACTATCCCATGGTGGATGAACACACCGTCGATCAGTTTCTTCAACAGAGCGAGTGCAGTGTGTTGTTCTTCACCGAAAACCCGAAGCACCATCCCGAAAGCAATGATGTGGCGGTGATACTGCCAGAGCTGATGAAACGTTTCGGTGAGCGTGTGAACGTTGGGGTGGTCGACTGCAACGCGGAACAGGCGCTGCGTGCCCGCTACCCCTTCAATGAATGGCCTGCCCTGGAGGCGATAACAGCAAGATTGATGACAGCACCCGGCTGGAGTGCAAGATCTGCTGGCATGTCTACGACCCCGCCGAAGGCGATGACTACTGGCAGGTCCCGCCGGGGACACCGTTCTCGAAACTGCCGGACCACTGGAGCTGTCCAAACTGTGACGGCAGGAAAGACGACTTCATGGTCCTGGAGGAGGAGAGATGATCTGTCCTGAATACTTGACCAAGGGCCTCGAAGAGGTCTACAACCGCATTCTCTATACCCGGATGCAGGACATACCGGTGGTGAATCCCTCATTGGAGGTAAAGGCGGTCGATTTCCAACTCTGGCACGGACGCTGCTTCGGTGTATTGATCACACCCTGGTTCATGAATCTTATCCTGCTGCCAAACGAGGGTGACGAGTGGGAGGGGATAGGCCGTTACCAGAGCTGCTCGCTCTTTTCGCCCATGTTCGAGTTTGCAGACCAGGAGACTGCCGTGGCCGCTGCAGAGGCGGTGATGGCAGGCGTGATGGACGAGGAGAACCGGGACAGCATCAGCACCCGAGAGAGCGAGATCGCAAGGGCCTGGAAAGGTGAACAGGCCCCGGATGAAATACCTGAAAACAGTGTGGATACAGAGGCCCCGACCCTGACCGAGCGCATGGAAAAACCGATCAGCCGGCGTGAACTGCTTAGAGGGGCATTTCTAGGTGACAACGGTCAATGAATGCTGGAAGATCATATTATCTATTAGATATATATGCAGAATATGTTTCCGCCGCCTCGTTATTCCAGGGGCGGTTGAATGAAAGTAGAGAGTGCAGGTTGAAACATGCATGAGATGTCACTCTGCGAAGGCATGCTCCAGGTGTTGGAGCAGAACGCCGAAGAGCAGGGCTACAGCAAGGTGAAGACGGTCTGGTTGGTGATCGGAGATCTTTCCGGCGTCGAGATCGAAGCGATGCGTTTCGGCTTCGATGCGGTGATGAAAAACACCCTGGCCGACGGGGCAAAGCTCGAGATCATCCGGCTGCCGGGCCAGGCATGGTGCATGCAGTGTGCGAAGAACGTGCAGGTGAATCAGCGGTTCGATGAGTGCCCCGAGTGCGGCAGCTATCAACTGCAGGTCACCGGCGGCGATGAGATGCGAATAAAAGAGCTCGAAGTAGCTTGAGAGGATAAGTGAATGTGTACAGTCTGCGGATGCGGTGAAGGCGAAACCCGGATAGAGGGTCATGACCACGACCACGGTCATCACCATCACACCCACGAGCATCATCACGGGCATGATCACCACCACCATCGTCATGGGGAGCATACCCACGATTACGGCCAGGGCCCCGCACGCGCTCACGCCCCTGGGTTGAGCCAGACCAAGATGGTGCAGATCGAGCAGGATATTCTCGGCAAGAACAACGAGTATGCCAATGCCAACCGTTACTACTTCAGCGACCACGGTATCCACACCCTGAACCTGGTATCGAGCCCCGGTTCCGGCAAGACCACGCTGCTTACAAGAACCCTCACCGATCTGAAAGATGAACTGCCCCTGAGTGTGATCGAGGGTGATCAACAGACTGCAAACGATGCTGATCGCATTCGGGCCACCGGCGTAAAGGCACTGCAGATCAACACTGGCAAAGGCTGCCATCTCGACGGTCACATGGTGGGCCATGCACTGGAGACCCTGAAGCCCGAAGATGGCGGTGTGCTGTTCATCGAGAACGTGGGCAACTTGGTCTGTCCTGCCGCCTTCGACCTGGGTGAAGCCCACAAGGTGGCGATCCTCTCCATCACCGAAGGGGAGGACAAGCCGATCAAGTATCCCGACATGTTCCATGCGGCGGACCTGATGCTGCTCAACAAGATCGACCTGCTGCCCCACCTCGATTTCGACGTGGAGAAATGCATCGACTATGCACGCCGGGTCAATCCGAAGATAAAGGTCATACAGACCTCTGCAGCCACCGGCGAAGGGATGGACGCCTGGTATCAGTGGATCAGGGCAAGCCGCCAGATGGCACTGGCTGGTCACCCCGCGCTGGCTGAATCAGCATAGGAGTCATTGGTATGTGTCTGGCTATG
Source organism: Solemya velesiana gill symbiont (assembly GCF_002020805.1). Lineage (GTDB taxonomy): Bacteria > Pseudomonadota > Gammaproteobacteria > Chromatiales > Chromatiaceae > Sedimenticola_A. The sequence continues at coordinate 8,626 of NZ_MPRJ01000061.1, forward strand.
CCCGCACAGGTTGTGGAAGTCGACGAAACCACCGACATGGCGACGGTCTCTCTCGGCGGTGTTCGCAAGGAGGTCTCCCTGGCCCTGGTCGAGGATGTCTCGGTGAACGACTATGTGCTGATCCATGTCGGTTATGCATTGAACAAGATCAGCGAGGAAGAAGCCCAGAAGACCCTTGAGCTGTTTGCCGAAGCGGGACTCGCGGAGGCAACCTCGTGAAGTACATCGAAGAGTTCCGCCAGCATGAACTGGCCGTGAAACTCGCCAAGGCTATCGAGGCCGAGGCCGACAGCTCACGCCAGTACAACCTGATGGAGTTCTGCGGCGGCCACACCCACGCCATATTCCGCTATGGCGTGCAGGACCTGATGCCGGAGAATGTCCGCTTCGTACACGGCCCTGGCTGCCCGGTCTGCGTGCTGCCCATCGCCCGCATCGACAACGCCATCGAACTGGTTGAACGCCACGATGTCATTCTCTGTACCTACGGCGATATGTTGCGGGTGCCTGCCAGCGGCCGCAAGAGCCTGATCAAGGTGAAGGCGAACGGTGGTGATGTGCGCATGGTCTACTCCACCCAGGACGCCCTGCGCATCGCCCGGGAGAATCCCGAGCGCCAGGTGGTGTTCTTTGCTATCGGTTTCGAGACCACTACACCGCCGACAGCGGTTGCGCTGAAGCAGGCAAAGGCCGAAGGGTTGAAGAACTTCACCATTTTCTGCAACCATGTGCTGACCCCGGCGGCGATTCAAAATATTCTGGAATCACCGGAAGTGCGCGAGCTGGGCAGTGTCTCCATCGACGGCTTCTTTGGTCCTTCCCATGTCAGCTCGGTCATCGGCAGCAGGCCCTACGAGTTCTTCGCCGAAGAGTTCGGCAAGCCGGTGGTGATCGCCGGCTTCGAACCCCTGGACGTGATGCAGTCCGCCCTGATGCTGATTCGCCAGCTCAACGAAGGGCGCCACGAGGTGGAGAACGAATACACCCGCGTGGTCACCCGTGAAGGCAACACCAAGGCCCAGGCCCTGGTGGCCGAGGTGATGGAGCTGCGCCGTTCCTTCGAGTGGCGCGGTCTTGGGCTGGTCCCCTACAGCGCCCTCAAGATCAAGGAGGCCTACGCCGAATTCGATGCCGAACGCCGTTTCGAACTCCAGCCCAGCGATGCCACCGACGTGAAGGGTTGTGAGTGCCCGGCCATCCTGCGCGGCACCAAGAAGCCCACTGACTGCAAGCTGTTCGGCACGGTCTGCACACCGGAGAATCCAAAGGGCTCCTGCATGGTCTCCTCCGAAGGGGCCTGTGCAGCCTACTGGACTTACGGCCGGTTCCGCAAACCCGAAGACAAACAGAACAGCACCAAGGAGTCTGCCGCATGAGTGCAGTTGTAAAACGTTTTCCCCAGCGCCTGGATACCCGGCAGGGACAGGTGGACATGACCCACGGCAGTGGCGGCCGCGCCATGGCCCAGCTGATCGATGCGCTGTTTGTAAAGTATTTCGACAACGACCTGCTGCGCCAGAGCAACGACCAGGCCGCGTTCAACGTGGATGCGGGTCGCATGGTGATGAGCACCGACGGTCACGTGATCTCCCCGCTCTTCTTTCCCGGCGGCGACATCGGTGGACTGGCTGTTCACGGCACGGTGAACGACGTGGCCATGTCCGGTGCCAAGCCACTCTACCTCTCCGCTGGTTTCATCCTGGAAGAGGGATTCCCGCTGTCAGACCTGGAACGCATCGTCGAGAGCATGGCTAAGGCTTCGAAAGAGGCGGGCGTACCGGTGGTGACCGGTGATACCAAGGTAGTGGAGAAGGGCAAGGGTGACGGAGTCTTCATCACCACAACCGGTGTAGGCATTGTTCCTGAAGGCGTGAACATCTCCGGTGATCTGGCAAGGCCTGGCGATGTAATCCTGGTCAACGGCACTATGGGCGACCACGGCGTGGCCATCATGTCGAGCCGTGAGAACCTGGAGTTCGAGACCACCATCGAATCGGATTCGGCAGCCCTGCACACCCTGGTGGCGGAGATGGTGAGCGTTGCCCCGGATATACACTGCCTGCGCGACCCTACCCGTGGCGGACTTGCGACCACCCTGAATGAACTGGCCATGCAGTCCAATGTGGGTATGCGTCTGCGTGAAACGGACATCCCCATAAAGCCGGAAGTATCTGCGGCCTGTGAACTGCTGGGTCTCGATCCCCTCTACGTGGCCAACGAGGGCAAGCTGATCTGTATCTGTCCCGCAAAGGATGCCAAGGCGGTGCTCGACGTAATGAAGAGTCATCCCCTTGGCGAAGACGCTGTCATTATCGGCGAAGTGGTGGAAGACGAGCACAGCTTCGTGCAGATGGAGACCGCCTTCGGCGGCGGTCGCGTAGTCGACTGGATCGCCGGCGAGCAGCTGCCGAGGATTTGTTGATTGTATTGATACCCCTCACCCCAATCCTCTCCCCAGGAGGGGAGAGGGAGTGCATGGAATAGGCACCATATTATTCCCTCTCCCTCGCAGGGAGAGGGAGAGGGAGAGGGTGAATCAAATTAGGGAAACATAAATGGACCTAACAAACCGCGCCAGGGAATTGAGGCGCAATCAAACGGATGCCGAACAGCTTCTCTGGAGAAGCCTGAAGAGTAGACAACTTAACGGGTGTAAGTTCAGACGACAGTTTCCAATTCACCCGTACATTGTGGACTTTGTATGCCTTTCGGAAAACTTGGTTGTTGATCTGGATGGCGGTCAGCATACAGAGCAATTGGAATACGACGAAAAGCGAACAGCTTTTCTTGAATCGAATGGATATCGGGTTGTTCGGTTTTGGAACAACGAAGTGTTGAAAGAGTTACCTGCTGTTCTTGAGGAGATTGCAAGACAGCTGGATAAGAACTCCACTCGGTGAGACTGGCACGAAGTATTCCCTCCCCCTACGAGGGGGAGGGTTAGGGTGGGGGTGAATCAGAAAGGGCATTAATGGCCGTTTAGATTCCCCTCACCCCAACCCGCTCCCCAAAAGGGGGAGAGGGAGCACAAAGATCATAGGTATAGAGAATTATCAAATGGGTATCCTCTTCCTCTGCCACAGCTTCAACAGCCTGACCCAAAGGCTCTATGTCGAGCTGTCGGAACGGGGGCATGAGGTTTCGGTGGAGTTCGATGTCAATGATGAGGTTACCCAAGAGGCAGTTGATCTCTTCGAACCCGAACTGATCATCGCGCCTTTTCTCAAGCGTGCCATTCCCGAAGCCGTGTGGCGCAACCATGTCTGTCTCGTGGTGCATCCCGGTATCAGGGGAGACCGTGGCCCATCCGCTTTGGACTGGGCCATTCTCAATGGTGAAACCCGGTGGGGCGTTACCCTGTTGCAGGCCAACGAGGAGATGGATGCGGGAGACATCTGGGCTAGTGTCGAGTTTCCAATGCGAGATGCGACCAAGGCGAGTCTCTATCGCAACGAGGTGACAGAAGCGGCTGTAGAGGCTGTTCTGGCTGCTGTAGCGCGTTTAGGAGATGATGCATTCACCCCTGAACCCCTCGATTACGCCAAGCCTGATGTACAGGGCCAGTTGCGTTCCCTGATGCAGCAGTCCGACCGGTCAATTGACTGGCAGCACGATGATACGGTAACGGTTCTAAGCAAGGTCCGCTGTGCGGATGGCTTTCCCGGGGTCAAGGATCGAATCGGTGACCGGGAGCTCTTTCTCTACGATGCACGCCAGGAACATGAGCTGACCGGCAGTGCCGGTGAACTGATTGCACGATCAGGCCCCGCGGTATGCAGGGCGACGAAAGACGGTGCGGTTTGGATCGGCCATATGCGGGACCCAATGGGTGAACACCCCTTCAAGTTGCCTGCAGTGGAAGTTTTGAAAAGCGAGATCAGTGGGCTTTCTGAAGTTGAAGCCACACCCTCGTCGGGATACCGCGACATCTGGTACGAAGAGGACAATGGTGTCGGCTACCTGCATTTTTCCTTCTATAACGGCGCCATGGGCACTGAACAGTGTGAACGGCTGCGCCAGGCTTTTATAGCTGCAAGGGAGAGGGAGACCCGTGTCATTGTCCTGGTGGGTGGGCCCGACTACTGGTCCAACGGTATGCACCTTAACCTGATCGAGTCGGCAGAGAGCACCGCCGACGAGTCCTGGAACAACATCAATGCCATCGATGACCTGGCCAGGGAGATCATCACCACAAAAAGCCATATCACCGTGAGCGCCCTGTGCGGAAATGCAGGGGCGGGCGGCGTATTTCTTGCGCGGGCGGCAGACCGGGTATGGGCGCGCAGTGGGGTGATTCTCAACCCCCACTACAAGGACATGGGCAACCTTTACGGTTCTGAATACTGGACCTACCTGATGTCCAAGAATGCCGGCGAAGAGAATACCCGGCGTATCAGCCAGGGCCGGCTCCCCATGGGTGCGGCCGAGGCCCAGGAACTGGGGCTGATAGACGGCCGTTTTGAAGTGGGACCACAGCTGTTTCCACAACAGGTCAGGGAGGAAGCCGAGCGGCTAGCGCAGCATGCCGGGTTCGATCAGCTGCTACAGGGGAAAAGGAAAAACCGCCAGCAGGATGAAGAGACAAAGCGCCTGGAGTCCTACCGTCAACAGGAACTTGAGAAGATGCATCTCAATTTCTACGGCTTTGATCCAAGCTACCACGTGGCCCGCTACAATTTTGTCTACAAGGTGCCGAAGTCGAGAACGCCACTTACAATCGCTAAACACCGTAGGGTGTCCAAACTGAGGGATGCATCATGAAAACCTTGCCGACCGTTCTGATCGTGGATGACGAGGTACGCAGTCTCGAAACCCTTAAACGCATCCTGGATGAAGAGTTCGACGTAAAGATCGCCACCAACGTCTTTGACGCCGAAAAGATTCTTGAGCAGGAGTGGGTGCAGATTATTCTGTGCGATCAGCGCATGCCCGAGATGACCGGCGTGGAGTTCCTGAAGAAGGTGAGGGAGCAGTGGCCCGATGTGATCCGCATGATCATATCCGGGTATACCGATTCAGAAGATATCATCACCACCCTCAACGAGGCGGGTATCTATCACTTCATACGCAAGCCCTGGCATCCAGACTCCCTGATGCTGACCCTGCAGAATGCCGCCAGGCTTTTCCAACTGCAACGTGAGAACGAGCTGCTCTCCATCGAGCTCAAGGCGGCCCCTGCCCAGCTGGAATCGGGGATGGCTGAAAAGCGTGTCACCCTGCGCGAAAACTACCAGTGTGAAGACGGTATCGTCCGCTCACCCGACAGCTCCATGAACAATGTCTGCGAAAAGGTGCGCAAGGTCGCACCTTACGATGTTTCTGTACTGTTGGCAGGGGAGTCGGGAACAGGCAAGGAACTGGTGGCCAGGGCGCTTCACTACAACAGCCTGCGCTGGGACAAGCCCTTCGTTGTTGAGAACTGCGGCGCTTTGCCTGACGAGCTGCTGGAGAGTGAGTTGTTCGGCTACAAGCGGGGAGCTTTTACCGGTGCAGTGGAAGACCGCACGGGTCTTTTCGAACGGGCCAATGGCGGCACCGTTTTTCTGGATGAGATCGGCGAGGTATCACCGGCGTTCCAGGTGAAACTGCTACGCGTGTTGCAGGAGGGCGAGATACGTCCCCTGGGCAGCGGCAAGACCCGTAAAGTGAATGTCCGGGTCATTGCGGCCACCAACCGTGACCTGGAGACCGAAGTGCGCGAAGGGCGCTTCCGTGAAGACCTCTTCTATCGCCTGGCAACGGTGACCATCAGCTTGCCACCGCTGCGCGATCGGATGGCAGATGTTCCCGTTTTGGCAGAAGCCATACTCGCTTCTGCGATGAATGACCTGGGCAAGCGTGTCGAGGGATTCACCGGCGAGGCCCTCGCCTGTATGCGGGCCTATCACTGGCCGGGCAATGTGCGCGAGCTGCAAAATGAGATCCGCCACATGCTGGTAATGGGTGAGCAGGATAGACTGGGTGCCGACTTGCTGTCTCCCAGGGTGCTGCATGCCGCACCGGAAGAGGACGAAGCGGAGATGGCAATGCTCACGGGCTTGAACGGAAACCTAAAGGAGCGTGTCGAGTCCCTGGAGGCGCGTATCCTGAAAGAGACCCCGATACGCCATCGCTGGAACAAGAGCCGGGCGGCGAAAGAGCTGGGGCTCTCCCGTGTAGGCCTCCGCAGCAAGCTGGAGCGCTACGGCCTGGAGAAGGTTGAGCAGATCGACCAGACAGGTACCGAGTAAGGGCGATGTTATTTGCTCAGGACGCGCCGTGTTACCACCGTGTTATCCCCTCTCCCTGGGAGGGAGAGTGCGACTAGTGGGTCACGCGGAAAGTTAACAAGCGAATTGTGTAGCTTGATATAATGAGGCATGGCAAATAAAACAGCACCATTTTGTATCACAAAAGATGTCC